>NZ_JACNDU010000037.1:0-48035 GCF_017351735.1 Pseudomonas sp. FW300-N2A2
GCAGCAACGGATATGCCCCCATTCAAAACCTCCCGTTAGCGCATGCCCTCCGAACAGCATTGCGCAATCAGGCCAGGCTTTTGGCAGGTCAACCGCCGGAAATCGACCGCCACGCCGCCTGTGCAAGCTCGTCCCTGTACACCTTCGGACTGCCCTTCACCCGACCCGACAACCACGTCCTGCAATAGTTGTCTGCCTGACCAATAATCAGAGACAGCATCAATTCAGCCGGAAAACCTTTCAACTCATCGCCTCTGGCCGAATCCGACAGCCATTCCAGCAATCGCTTGTTGCGCATCTTGTTACGGGTAGCCAGTTCGTCCTTCAAAGGCCCCTTGGTGACAGCAAATCGCGCGTGGTACTGGAACCGCGCCCATTCGGGTTGGCTGTCGACCCAATCCACGTAACTGTGCACCAGCGCATGCACGCCCTCTTGCGTGGTTTTCGCCTCGCTCAAATAGCTGTCGCGCAGCCTGGCCTGATCATCCAGGGCAGTGAAAAACAACGCGGCCACCAACCCTTCCTTGTTCCCGAAGTGGTGATAAATCGCGCCCACGCTGGTGTCGCATTCGGCGCGGATCATTTCAATGGTCGTGGCCTCGATCCCCTGCTCGTTGAACAGGGCGAGGGCCTTTCGAAAAATATCGCGCTTGAGTTCGGCGCGTCTTCCGGGGTAGCAGCGCTCGAGTAAATCTGACGTTTCCATGCTCAACACAGTCCCAAAAAATCGATGGTGAAGGCAGATGACTGCCATCGGACACGTGGCGACAGGTTGACAGATTTCCCGCCGACAGAATACTGTTCCGTTACAGAACATTATTCTGTAACGGAACACCATTCTGTTTTAAACCCCTCAGCGAGGTTTCAAATGAGTCAGTTTCTCAGCATGTTCAACAGCGTGGGCCCGCAAGCATTCAGCAAAATGGCCTGTCAGGTTGCGCCCTACTTCAGCACCATCAACCCGCTGGTCACGGAGTTGCGCAAAGGCTGCGCGACGGTGCAGGTGCCGTTCGCCAAGGAAATCACCAACCACTTGGGCACCGTGCACGCGATCGCGATGTGCAATGCGGCTGAATTGGCGGCGGGAATGATGACCGACGTGTCGATTCCCGAAGGCGCACGCTGGATTCCAAAAGGCATGACGGTGGAGTACCTGGCGAAGGCAAAAACCGACGTGACGGCGGTGGCCGATGGGGGTTCCGTGGACTGGACCACGGAAGGCGACAAGCTCGTGCCGGTGGATATTCACGACGTCGAGGGGAAAAAGGTGTTCACGGCGCGGATCACCATGAACGTGAAGCTTTCTTAAACGCTGACCGATTTGCCTGAGTGGACGCAAAACAACTGTGGGAGCGGGCTTGCTCCGGGCGGCGTTCCGACGAAGAGGGAGTATCAGTCAACTTCATCTTTGCCTGATGCACCGCCTTCGTCGGAACGCCGCCCGGAGCAAGCCCGCTCCCACAATTGCTTGAGTTGTCTGGTGGGGCGCAGTCAGCGCGGCGACTCGCCCAACCGCTCGCGGACAAATTCATTGGCCTTGTGCGTCAATTGATCCAGATGCCGGTCACGCTGTTTTTCCGCATCGAGCATCGCCCGCTTGCCGTGCTTTTGCAGCAGGTACGTATGAATCTGCCGCACCTCCAGCGAGCTGTAGATCGACGCCACGTCGAGCAGCCCCATCAACCCGTCAGTGCGATGATCGCGGGTGTTCATCAACACCTGCGTACCGCGCGTGCCCAGCACCTGAAAGCCCATCGATTCAAACCACGGCACCTTGGCCACCGCGCAGGTCAGCTCGGCATGCGGGTAGCGGCCGACCATTTCCCGCAGCATCCGCCGCGCCACGCCCTGACGCCGATGGCCGGCCTGCACCGCCATGTATGCGACGCCGCACGCCTCGGGATCGTCCTTGATCGGCAGGTAAAGCAAGAAGCCGATGACCTGTTCCGGATCGTCCACATCGGTCGCGACCAGCAACTCCACCGCCACCCCTTTCGCCCCGTTCAGCGCCTCCAGATAGAGGTGAACCTCATAGCCGATCGCGTACTGGTAAACGTTGTACAACAGGTTGCTCGGCGGGATGGCGACCATGCTGATGTCGGTCAGGTTATCGACCACCATCTGCAGAATCTGGCTGGTGAGGTGCTCGGGGCACGGAGTTTTGAAATGGGTGATCTGGGGCATTGAGGCTCTGCTCTGACTCTGGCGGCGGACGCGCCTATCATAACGCGCCGACGAGACCGGGGTGGCGTGTCAGTTGGCAGTCATGCCGAGTGACTATGGAAATCAACTGTAGGAGCCGGCTTGCCGGCGATGAGGCCAACGACAACACCTCCTCACCGGACGGGGCAATGGGGAATAACACCCTCCCCAAGACTGAGGAATATCCCCCAACTGTTAACTCTCGTTAACACTTCCCACGCATATCACTGAACCTAACGCGATGATTTATCTGACAATCTCGTTAGTGGCTCAGCTTTTGCGTCGATTTTTGCGCATGTGCCGACACCACGACACGCCCCCAGAGAACCACCATGAAAAGCTCAGCTCCTGTGAACAAGTCGCCCGGCTTTTTCCGGACGCCGGGCATTACTCTGGTGATGCTGATGACTTTCAGCCTGTCTGCGGTGAATGCCGCTCCGCTCGATGATTTCGGGCCACCGCCTCCGACCGATCCGTCAGCCTTCCATAACCCGCCTGCCGACCCTAAGGCAGCCCTGGAAGCACTGAAAAACCTGCCCCCGGCCAATCAAGGTGCCCTGGCCTTGCCCAACGGCGTGTTCGGTGACCGAAACACGCCGCGTGCCGACAACGTACTGCCACCCGCCGCACAGACATCGTTCAACTACCCCACCAACGGCAAGCCCAGCCCCTTGTTCGGAGCCGAACCATTCACTCAACAACTGCTGCTGTTCGAAGAGTTCGGCTCGGAAACACTCGACCCGACTACCCCGCCGCAGACGCTGACATTCCCCGTGCCAACCCTCGGCCCGGCGCCCCAGCAGGATCCGAACAACGTCGCCCGCAGCGGCCCGTCGAGTGCAGCGCTCGAAGCCTTCCTGCGCCAGCCGGGGTTGTCCCCGTTTCCTTCGCAGTTTTCCAATGTACTGGACCGCAATCCGTGGAAAGCGCAGATCGAAGCCTTCCTCAACCGGCATCCGGTAGGCTCGCCGGCGGAGGGTCGGCCACCGGGAAAAGGCTGGTCGCATCAACGCTGGAACGAGTTCTTCCCGCAGGTTCAGTTCAAGACTGTTCAAGCCGGTGCCAGAACCAACCAGGGCCTGCGTGACGCCCAACAATTGCACCACTACAACAAGGGTGAATTCGCCCCCGGCGGGCTCTACTACCAAACCTCGGACATCCCGGCGACAGCGGGCACCACTCGCGGTATCGACGTGCGTTTTCATTCAAGAATGCCGGTGCAGAATCACAACTCGCTGTGGACATTCGACGGCACCGTGCCGGCCAAATTGCTGATGGTCCGTTACGGTCAAGCGTTGCTGATGCGCCATTACAACGCCCTGCCAATCGACCCCGCAGCCAACGCCGGTTTTGGCCTGCACACCATCAGTACCCACGAACACAATGGGCACTCGCCGGCTGAAAGCGATGGCTTTACCAATGCATTTTTCTTTCCGGGGCAGTTCTACGATTATCGCTGGCCGCTGCAACTGGCCGGCTACGACACGATCAACACCAAGGCGCAGGATCCGCGTGCAGCCTTCCCCTGCTCACCGGGCGAAAAACTCTTCGTCAACGATGTCAGTCCGGGCCTCAAGACCTGCGAAAACGGCAGCATAAAAATCCGTGGCGACTGGCGCGAGACCATGAGCACCCACTGGTTCCACGACCACATGCTCGATTTCACCGCGCAGAATGTCTACAAGGGCAATGCGGCAATGATGAATTACTACAGCGCTGTGGATCGCGGCAACGAAGCGATCGAGGACGGCGTAAACCTGCGTTTTCCCAGCGGTTCAGCAATGCCTTGGGGCAACCGCGACTACGACGTGAACCTGCTGATCTCCGATAAGGCCTGGGACGAGAACGGCCAGTTGTGGTTCAACCCATTCAACACCGACGGCTTTCTCGGGGATCAGATGCTGGTCAACTGGCAGTACCAGCCGAGCCTGAAAGTCCGCGCGCGCAGCTACCGTTTCCGCATTCTCAACGGCTCGGTGTCGCGCTATTTCAAGCTGGCGCTGGTACGAGAAATCAGCGGCAATGGCGGTGAATTTCCGGGGCCTGCCGGCTCTGGGGTTTCCTATAATCGGGTGCCGCTCCACCTGATTGCCAACGACGGCAATATCATGGAACACGCCGTGCCGTTCGACGGCAGCATGGACCTGGATGGTGACGGCGATAAGACGAATAACAATGCGATCCTGCCAACCATGGGCATCGCCGAACGTTTCGACATCATCGTCAACTTCTCGAAAAACGGGATCAAGGTTGGCGACAAACTGTACTTCGTCAACCTGCTGGTGCACGAAGACGGCAAGGGCCCGGAAGAACCCGCCCCCCTGGCTGACGTGCTGTCCGAGAAGTACAAGGCCGTCATCAAGCAAACCAGCAATGGCCCGAAATGGGACAGGGGCGACCCGCTGGTTGGCAAATTCCTGCAACTGTTGGTTCAGCCCTACAGTGGTCAGGACGTGGCCATGGACCCGGCAGCCTTTGTGCCTGGCGGCAAGACGATGATCCCGTTGCCCATCGATCGCGACAACCCGAATGACCAGGCCAGGCTCAACGTGGCGCGGCATCGGGAGTTCATTTTCGGTCGCTCCGATGGCACCGATGAAGCACCGTGGACGATCAAGACCGATGGCGGCCCCGGCTTTCCCATGGACCCGCGCCGCATCAGTGCCGCACCGCAACTGGCCAGCGGCCCCACGGACGCCGGGTTCTCCGGCGACGGCACCCTCGAAGTGTGGAAAATCAAGAACGGCGGCAATGGCTGGAACCACCCGGTGCATGTGCATTTCGAAGAAGGCGTCATTCTCAGTCGCGACGGCAAGGCACCGCCGGAATGGGAAAAATGGGCACGCAAGGACGTCTTTCGTATTGGCGAAGGCGTCGACAGTTCAGTGGATGTCGACGTGGCGCTTCACTTCCGCGAGTTCGCCGGCACCTACATGGAGCACTGCCACAACACTCAGCACGAGGACACGTCGATGCTGCTGCGCTGGGATTCCGAGCATCCGGGGCAGTTCCAGTTGATGCCAACGCCGATACCGGGTTGGGACGGCGTCACCTTCGTCAACTCCGTGGCACTGCCGACTTTCCGCACTGGCGTTGACGGCGATGATAATGAAGGCCCGAACAAAAAACCCGTGGCCAACAATGACAGCGCCACGAGCAGTAACGGCCTGCCAGTGACCATCAGCGTGCTCGCCAACGACACCGACCCGGACGGTAACCTGCCGCTCAAGGTTGTCGGCCTGACCCAGCCGGATTCGGGCCAGGGCTCCGTGAGCACCGACGGCATTCGAGTGTTCTATATGCCACCGACCATTGTTGCGGCGCCGTTCACTGCGGTGTTTACCTACGAAGCCAGTGACAACCTTGGCGCCGTCTCGGACAAACCGGCGACGGTGTCCGTGGCGGTCAGCGCTGCGGCGGCGGTGAATGAAACGTTGTTGGTCACCCGCGCTTCCGTCAACGTGCGCAGCAACAATCGCTATACCTGGGACGTGACCGGGACGACCTCGCGGGCGGCGGGCAACAGCATCACCGTCAGTGCGTCGACCACGGGCGGCCAGCTCAATCTGGGAACCGCGACGCTCACGCCGAACGGTACGGGGGCACGCTGGAGACTGTCCGTTACCACCACTGGCAACGGCCCGACACCGAGCCCGACCATCACCGTTCGCTCAGCGCTCGGGAAGACCGTTACAGCGCCAATTGCCGTGCATTAAAACGGCCACGCTTTGACGTCTGGTCAGCCACACCGCGTCGCCTGAATCGCCAGCAAGCCGGCTCCTACAGGTTCGGTGGTGTGTCAGGTGAATACAGATCCTTGTAGGAGCCAGCTTGCTGGCGATGGGGCTTGCGCGGTGAATCCGATACACCGCCATCGCTGGCAAGCCAGCTCCTACAGGTTCGGTGGTGTGTCAGGTGAATACAGATCCTTGTAGGAGCCGGCTTGCTGGCGATGGGGCTTGCGCGGTGTATCAGATACGCCGCCATCGCTGGCAAGCCAGCTCCTACAGGTTCGGTGGTGTGTCAGGTGAATACAGATCCTTGTAGGAGCCGGCTTGCTGGCGATGGGGCTTGCGCGGTGTATCAGATACACCGCCATCGCTGGCAAGCCAGCTCCTACAGGTTCGGTGGTGTGTAGGAGCCGGCTTGCTGGCGATTCAGGCGACGTGGTGTGTCAGCTCAGCGGGTGTTACCACTGATACGTCGCGCTCGCCTGAACGGTGCGCTGTGCGCCATACCAGCACCACGAATAGGAATAGCACGACGCCACGTACTCTTTGTTGGCCAGGTTGCTGGCGTTCACCGCCAGGCGCAGGTTGTCCTTGAGGCTGTTGATGTGCGGGATGTCGTAGTGCACTGCCGCATCCAGCAGCGTGTAACCCGGCACCTTCAGCGTGTTGGCAGTGTCGCCCCAGGAGGAACCGACGTAACGCGCCCCGCCGCCGACACCGAAGCCTTTGGCAACGCCGTCGTGGAAGGTGTAATCCGCCCAGACCGAGGCCGTATGACGCGGCACGCCATAGTTGGTGGTGCCTTTCGCCGGCACTGCCGGGCCGACGGCGATGTCGGTCAGCGGCGCGTAGCTCACGGTGCTGTTGGACTTGGTGATGCGGTTGTCCAGATAAGCGTACGCGGCGGTGATGTCCAGGTTGTCATTCAGGCTGGCCTTGCCTTCGAGTTCGAAACCACGGGAGCGCACTTCACCGCTCTGTTCCTGGCAACGCCCGGTGCCGCACAGGTGCGTCGGATCCGGATCAAGCGTCGGCACGTTGCTTTGGCGCAGGTCGAAGACCGACGCAGTGATAAAGCTGTTGCTGCCCGGTGGCTGGTACTTGATCCCCACTTCGTATTGCTGGCCCTCGGTCGGCTTGAACACCGAACCACCGTAGCCGGTGCCCGACTGCGGTTCGAAGGATTCGGCGTAGCTGATGTACGGCGACAGGCCGTTATCGAACAGATAGACCAGCCCCACGCGACCGGTGAACGCCTCGCTGTCCAGAGAGGTTTTGGTCTTGACGTTGTTGCGCAAGTTCATCGAGCTGTTGTTGTTGGTCGCCCAGTCGTAGCGCCCCCCCATCAGCAACACCCACTTGTCCCATTTGATCTGGTCTTGCAGGTACAAGCCCTTCTGCTGGTTACGCTGCGTCGCGTCGGTGGTGAACGCCGGTGTGACGACCGGAACACCATAGACCGGGTCAAAGATATCCAGCGTCGGCCCCGTGCCGAAACCGGACTTGGTATCCGTGCTGGTGTTCTGATAATCGCCACCCAACAGCACCGTGTGTTGCACCGGTCCGGTGTCGAATCTGGCCTGCACCTGGTTATCCAGGGTGTAGGCATCCAGGTCGACGTCTGTGGCAATGGTCGACCGGTTGGAAGTGCGGTAATCGGCGCGCAGGTTGCTGTTGTAGAGGCTGCGATAAACGCCTTCGCTGCGCAAGTAACGCGCGTTCTGACGCAAGGTCCAGACGTCGTTGAGGTGATGTTCGAACAAATAACCGATGGAGAAATACTCGCGGTCACTCTTCTCGAAATCCTTGTCGCCGTCATAGAAATCGACATCGATGTCACGCCCGGTCGGGCTGTGCAACACCGAGCCCCACGCCGGTGTCGAACCGTACGAAGCCGCCTTCGGGTCTTTCTGGAAATGCCCCAGCAGCGTCAGCGACGTGTCATCGCTCGGGCGCCAGGTGAATGCCGACGAAATGGACTGACGTTGGGTTTCGGTGTGTTCCAGTTGACCATCGGCCTCGTCGTACAGACCGGCCAGGCGATAGGAGTAAACGCCCTGGTCGTCGAGCGGGCCGCTCAAATCGAAGGTCGTGCGTTTCTTGTCGAAGGTGCCGTACTCGACGCCGATTTCATGGAACGGCGTATCCAGCGGCCGCTTGCTGACCATGTTCACCACACCGCTGGGGCTGGCCTGCCCGTACAGCACCGACGACGGCCCGCGCAAAACGTCCACGCGCTCGAGATCAAACGAGTCTTTTTGCGGCGAGGCATCGCGACTGCCCGGCATGCGCAAGCCGTCCAGATACACGGCCGGGGAAAAACCACGGATGGTCATCTGATCCAGTCGCGAGGCGGTAGAGCCACGGGTTTCGGGAATCACGCCGGCGGTGTAACGCAAGATCTGGTTGAGATTCTCCGCGCCCTGGGCCCGCATCTGGTCCTTGGTGACCACGGAAATCGACTGCGGTGTTTCGTTCAGCGCCGTATCGGTCTTGGTCGCCGACAGCGCGCGCGTCGCGA
The DNA here is from genome assembly GCF_017351735.1 of Pseudomonas sp. FW300-N2A2. NCBI lineage: Bacteria > Pseudomonadati > Pseudomonadota > Gammaproteobacteria > Pseudomonadales > Pseudomonadaceae > Pseudomonas > Pseudomonas sp. FW300-N2A2. The sequence continues at coordinate 8,455 of NZ_JACNDU010000037.1, forward strand.
CATAACCCGCCACCGGGCCGGTCGGACTTTCACTCGCATACGCGCCGTTGATGTTGGTGGCCTGCAACTCCAGAGAACCTTCGACCGCCTCGGGTGCAGGTTCGATGCGATAGCGCGAGGCCGATAGCGCGATGGCGTTGAGGCCGCTGCCCTGGAGCAATTGGGCAAGTGCGTCGCCGGTGCTGAATGGTCCGCTCAGGCCATTGCTGCGTTTACCGCGCGTCAAGGCCGGGTCGAAGGCCAACACCAGGTCCGCCTGCTCGGCCAGGCTGTTCAGCGCCTGACTCAAATCCCCGGCCGGGATCGAAAAACTGCGGACAGCACTGGTGTGTGAACCCGCGACCGGCGATTCGGCAGCCAGCAGCGGCGCCGCGACAAAAGCCATCGCCACTGAAAGCGCCAGTGGGTGCAACGGACGAGCAAAGCGAGACATGAGAAATCCTGCGAAATGGAAGGCGTTACTAACCATGACGGCCATGTCGGAAAAACAGACAATGAATGCGAGCGATTTGCATTAATATTTTTTGAAACCCCGAAACCCTGTAGGAGCGAGCCTGCTCGCGATGACGGTGGGTCAGACAAACCGTGTCGCCTGGATCGCCGGCAAGCCGGCTCCTACAGGTTGGGGTGAAACGGGATTGATGCCTTCCTCAACCTTGTAGGAGCTGGCTTGCCAGCGATGGCGGTGGGTCAGGCAGACCCTGTCGCCTGGATCGCCGGCAAGCCGGCTCCTACAGGTTGGGGTGAAACGGGATTGATGCCTTCCTCAACCTTGTAGGAGCTGGCTTGCCAGCGATGGCGGTGGGTCAGGCAGACCGTGTCGCCTGGATCGCCGGCAAGCCGACTCCTACAGGTTGGGGTGAAACGGTATTGATGCCTTCCTCAACCTTGTAGGAGCTGGCTTGCCAGCGATGGCGGTGGGTCAGACAGACCGTGTCGTCTGGATCGCCGGCAAGCCGGCTCCTACAGGGTTGGGGGGTTAGAGGGGTTTGATCACCACCAGCAGATCGGTGAAGTGCTCGACCTGGATCGGCAGGTTGTCCGCCAGTGTCGCGAGTGCAGCATCGGTGTCGTCGAGGCGGAACACGCCGGAGACGCGCAGCCCTTGCAGCGCCTGTTCATCGTAGCGCACCAGGCCCCGTCGGTAACCGGAGAGGGCCTGAAGCACTTCGCTCAAAGGGCGGTCATCGACTTTGAGCAGGCCCCGGGTCCAGGCATCCGGGTGGGCGTTGCCGATGGGTTGCGGTGCTTGCGCCCGGCCCTCTCTGAGGGTGGTTTGCTCGCCCGCCGCGACGTTCACCGCCTCGGTGCCGTTGGCTTTGGCGGCAACGACAGACTCCAGCACACTGACCATGGTCGAACCATCGGCTGCACGTTTCACCAGATAGCGCGTGCCCAGCGCCGTCGCCGTCCCCTGATCAGTGCGCACCACAAACGGACGCCGGGCGTCCTTGGCCACCTCGACCCACATCTCCCCTTCCAACAACTCGATGACGCGCTGCTGGCCGTCGAACTTCACGTCCAGCGCCGAATGACTGTTGAGCTGAACATGGCTGCCGTCCGAAAGCACCACCTCGCGCCGCTCGCCCACGCCGGTACGTTGATCGGCGAGCCAGACCGGCATGTTGTCCAGGCCGATCCAGCCACAGACCAACACACCCAGCAGCGCAATCGCCTGGGCGCCACGGCCCGACACTCTCGGGCCCGGCCGGGCAAAGGCATGCTTGAGGGCAACGCGTGCGGGGGAGGCAGGCAGCTCGTCAAAACCGCCCCACAAAGCTCGCATCCGCTCCAGGGCGAGCGCGTGGCGCGGGTCGGCTTCGCACCAGACATCGAAAGCCACACGTTCGGCGTCGGTAGCCAAATCGTCGTGCAACAACGTCAGCCAGTAAGCCGCCTCAAGGATCATCTGCTCGGAGGGTGGATGGATGTTCGTCACGACGGCTGTTCCGCCCCGTACAAGGTGTTGTAGCAATGGACGAGCGCACCGGCGACGTAGTTCTTGACCGTGCTGGCGGACACCTTCAGTTCAATCGCGATCTCGCTGTAGGTAAGGCCGTCGAGCCGGCTGAGCAGGAACGCCTCGCGGTTCTTGTCTGGCAACCCGGCGAGCATCACAGCGATTTTTTCCAGCGCCTCAAGCGCCCCATGGATCGATTCGGGGTCGGGCATGCCGGCGTCGTGCGCCTGGATCGCCAGCGCCTCGAGGTACGCCTGCTCGATCCGCCGGCGTCGGGCGCCATCAATCAACAAGCGCCCCGCCATGGTCGCCAGAAACGCCCGCGGCTCTTTGATGGTGTGAGGCTCGGCGAGGGTGAGCACGCGAATGAACGCGTCATGGGCCAGATCGGCCGCACGTTGCGAACAGCCGAGTTTTTTCCGTAGCCAGCCATGCAACCAGGAATGGTGATCGCTATAGAGGTCGGTGAAGGTCCGCCGACGACGGGCAACGTCGTCATCAGCCACGGAAAAATCGCGCATACGCAAAAATTTCTCAAATAAGAAAGATTACCAGTAGCGCGAACGATGACAGTAAAACCATGGCAGAGCAAGCGACGAAAAGTCGCTGTGATTCAGAACACTGCGCAGCACGCTGAACAGCTATTGCTCCGGCGCAACCATCCGGAACCTGATGTTGATATCGTCGGAAACCACCGTATCCCCCCACTCACCTTCACCGATTTTGAAGTCGCTCCGCTTGAGCGTCAGCTGGCCATCGAATATGCCGATCGCTTTCTGGGACTTCAGCAGGACCGGCACTTGCACCGTGCGCGTTATTTTCTTGAGGGTGAGATTGCCGGTAATCAAGTAACGGTTGTTGCTCAACGCTTTTACAGCGGTCGATTCAAATGTCGCCTTCGGATAAGTGGCCGTGTCGAACCACGCGGGCTTTTTCAGCTCTTCGTTGGCGTCACTGCTTCCGGCATCGATGCTGTCGAGTTCAATCGTGAGCACGGCGTGGGCTGCTGAGGGGTTCGCCGTGTCGAAATCCAGCGTGCCTTCGAACTTGCCGAACGTGCCGTAGACCCGTGAGCTGAACTGCTTGTAGGTGAAAGAGATCGTGCTGGCGGTCTCATTCACCTGCTTGTATTCGATGGCATTGGCGCACGGCAACACGCCGAGCGTGAGCGCGACAAGCACGGCGGCGGAACGCGGGAAACGAAGGTTCATGGGATTCTCCGGCAGGACGCCCTGGTGCAGTGAGGTGCTGCACACAAAGGCCAGCCATAGGTGGACTAAAGCAAAAAATCGCCGTTTGTGCCATGGGTGCACCGGCGGCCCGACCACCTGTCGCGCAACCCCGTTACGCGCCGGATGCCTGAGTCATGCAGGTGTTTAATGAGTGTTCCATTCACCGCAACGGGAGACGGGTCATGAAAATCGTCGTCATCGGAGGGACTGGACTGATCGGCAGTCAACTGTGCAAAAACCTGCGGGCACTGGGGCATGAAGCGCTGGCAGCGTCGCCGAGTACCGGCGTCAACGTCATCAGTGGCGAAGGACTGAAGGAAGCCTTGAAAGGCGCAGACGTGGTGGTGGACGTGGCGAACTCGCCCTCATTCGAGGATCACGCGGCGTTGCACTTTTTCGAAACGGCCGGGAAAAACCTGTTCGCGGCGGAGAAAATCGACGGCGTCAAACACCATGTTGCACTGTCGGTGGTCGGCACCGAGCGCATGCTCGAAAGTGGTTACTTCCGGGCGAAAATGGCTCAGGAAAAACTCATCAAACACTCGGGCATTCCCTACACGATCCTGCGCGCCACGCAGTTCTTCGAGTTCATCGGTGCCATTGCCTACTCGGGTCGCGAAGACGGCAACACCATCCACCTGACCCCTGCCGCACTGCAACCGATTGCCTCGCTCGATGTCGCCACGGCCCTGACGGATATCGCCTTGAAAGCGCCAGACAACCAGACCCTGGAAGTCGCCGGGCCGGATCGCAGGCCGATCGTTGAATTCGTGAGCCAATACCTGCAGCACATCAAAGACCCGCGCGAGGTCGTCCCGGATGACACGGTTCCTTACTTCGGTGCGCCCATCAACGATCAGTCACTGACGCCGGGAGCGAATCCGATCGTGGGCGCGACACGTTTTGAACAATGGCTGAAGAGCACATTGGCGCCCAATTGACGCTTATCGATGTTGCCCGGGCCGGCGGCCGGTTCGACTCGCCTGGCGAAGTCGAACCGGTCGTGCGGTGCATCACTCGGTGACGACGTTCAACGTCACGTCGATGTTGCCGCGGGTGGCTTTGGAGTACGGGCAGATCTCGTGGGCGCCATGCGCCAGTTTCGTTGCGACCTCGTTCGACAGGCCCGGTACGCGCAGGGTCAATCGCCCCTGGATGAAGTACGCCTGGCCGGTCTGGCCCAAATCAACTTCGATGTCTACCGCCGTGTCGGCCGGCAGTGTCACGTTCAGCTCCTTGGCCACCAGGCCGACGGCGGCGCTATAGCAGGCCGACCAGGCGCCGGAGAACAATTGCTCGGCGGTCGGGTGCGGCAGAATGTTCGAAAACTGGTGCGCCGGTTTTGCGCTGCCGGGCGAGGACAGCACGATGTCGAGGTTGCCGTTGTGGCCGCGCGACGTGTTGCCGGCTGCGCTAGGGGTGGTGTGGGTTTTGCCGGTGGCCAGGACTTTTTCGATCTTGCTCATGATGAATGCTCTCAATTGGGGATTTGTTTTTCGCGTGCGCTTTTATCGCACGCGATGCTTTGACAATAATTAAACGGTGAGGACGTTCAGTGCCACATCAATATTGCCGCGTGTTGCTTTCGAGTATGGGCAGATCTGATCAGCGGTGTGCGCCAGCGTGGTGGCGATGTCGTGTGGCAGGCCAGGTACGCGCAGAGTCAAACGAGCCTGAAGGAAGTAGGCCGGGCCGGTTTGCCCCAGATCGACTTCGATATCGACCGAAAAGTCCGCTGGCAGTACCACGTTCAAATCATTGGCCACCAGACCGACGGCAGCGGTGTAGCACGCCGACCATGCACCGGCGAACAGTTGCTCGGCAGCCGGGTGCGGCTGGGTGCCGGCAAACACATGAGCAGGTTTGGCGCTGCCGGGTGTCGACAGGGTGATGTCGAGGCTGCCGTTGTGGCCGCCGGAGGTGTTGCCGGCAGCGCTGGCGGTGGTGTGGGTTTTGCCGGTGGCCAGGACTTTTTCGATCTTGCTCATGGGGTGAATCCTCGATGTTGCGATAGGTTTGATTTAGTGTCGCATTCGATTGTGTCGCATACGATGTATGAATATTCACGCAGATGTGGGTGGGTGTCAATAGGTCGTTTGACGGTTCTGCGACGAACGGTGTAAACCGTGAGGCCGCCATCGCCGGCAAGCCGGCTCCTACAAGGATCGGGTTTGCACGCGGACATTGTAGGAGCCGGCTTGCCGGCGATGGCGCCCTCAAGATCAACGCAACTTCCAGCCAAAAAAAATGGGCCACCCTGCAACGGATGACCCATCTCTCAAACCCCAAATGTTTACGCCGCCCCACTCCCCTGCCGCTGCCACGCCCGCGTCAACAAACCGATGACCTCGGCATCCGCAGTCTGGGAAAAATCCACGTACCAATGCCCGATCGACATAAACCAATCAGCAGTGATCGGGCACACCAACTCGTCCACCTCACCGCGCAGCGCCTCCGCCGTTTCAACCGGCGCCACCGGCACCGCGACGACAACACGCGCCGGCGCCTGTGCGCGCACCGCGTGAATCGCCGCCCTCATCGAAGCGCCCGTCGCCAAGCCATCGTCAATCAGAATCACCACCTGATCCTTGAGCTGCACCGGCGCACGCGTTCCGCGATACACCTGCTCACGCCGCAGCAGTTCGCGGGTTTCCCGTGCAACCACGGCATCGAACGTCGTCTGATCAATCGGGTGTGCCCGCAGCGTATGCTCATTGAGGATTTGAATACCGCCGCTGGCAATCGCGCCCATCGCCAGCTCCTGATGGGTCGGAACGCCCAGTTTGCGCACCAGCATCAGGTCGAGGCGAACGTCCAGCGCGGTCGCCACTTCGTACGCCACCGGCACACCGCCACGGGGCAAGGCGAGGACGATGACATCGGGGCGATGCGCGTACTTGAGCAACGGCGCCACCAGCCGCCGACCGGCATCGGCGCGGTCTTGCAGAATGGTTGTCGATGAAGGACTCATGTGGAAAACCTCCCCAGGCGATCAAGCCTGTCGGTTTACATCACCGTCACTCTGGATTGTCAGTCCGAAGGTGGACGACAGCAAGCCCGCCGGCCTACACCGACGACTCGACTTTCTGGAGCAACTTTTGACGCAAAAAAAAAAGAGCCACCCTGTTACGGGTGGCCCTCTTTTTAAACCGGAGGTGTCCGGAAAGTTCAGCGAACGTTACAACTTAGCAAGCACTCGCAACAGCCCGCTGCGGCACCACATCGTCGTTCTGTTTTATCACTCGTTGAGTCAATGCCAGCATTGCCAGGAACCCCAGAGCAATCAACAGCGGATACGCCATCAACAGTTCAGAAAGTGAATACTTCCAGGCCAACGGGCGTCCGACACCCAGCAGGGCCGCATACATCCAGGACACCGCCGACAGCGAGCCGCAGAACAGCGCCAGCATCCGAGCGCTAAACTCGAGCTTGAGCAGCGATCCGGCCTTCTGCATAGCCGGCAACACCAGGCGATGCAACAAGATGCCGTTGTACGTCAGCAACATGACAATGATCACTTTGGCTTGAAGTTTCGGGTTCATGAAGTACTCGACTCCCTTCTCCAGGTAATCAATACCCACAATTGCAATACCGGTGACCCACAAAGCAATCAATGCAACAACGACAGACGTCTGGAGACTTTCCAGATGCGCATTATCGTGCTCCGACAACACCTTGCCCTTCAACAAGTTCTTAACCATGGCTATATCACTGGTCAACACCAAACCAATGGCAACACAACAGGCGACCAAGTGAGCATAAACAACACCCAACCGCACAAATTCCATACACTCTTTGTTTTCGACCAGACTCATAATTGTATTTATAGACACGGTACTTCTCCAACTGATTATACAGTGCGAATCATTAGTTCAGCGGGGCTCTAATCACGTGACAAGCCCTACGAGATCCGACTGATAAAAGACAAGCCAAATCAGTGATTTGGCGCGGCTGAACCGATTAATTTGCCCGGCAAATCAAGTTCGGTTATTTGTTGGCTCCTGAATTTCAGGTAAAAAAATCCTCATTTGCATTCAATGCATATGAGGTTCGGGATCCACTTCTCTTTCTGCAGCTGCAGGGGCAGGTCATGGCGACGTGCTGAAGTATCAGAGGGCATTAAAGCAAAAATGTTCATTTTTCGTGCAAACCACCGACAAACGGTTAGTTCAGAAGAAACAACTCGCCTCGATGGATAATACCCAACTTCCCTGAAAGCCACGTGATAACTGGCCTGGTAAATTACTTGAAGCCTTAGATTCGTCTATTGGATCCATTAGTTGTTACCTCACTAACGATATCTGCAATAGAGACCAACTCGCATTCAGCGCCACTCCAACTAAAACAGTCATACTTATTAGGGTCAAGATTGAAATAAAGGATCCAATCTACACCAGGCGTTCAATCTTCTGATGTTGCCACACTAGTTTGTAATACAGCGTTTGCAACATCAGCATCCCCAAATACGCCACCGGAAACGCCATCCACACACCCTGCAACCCGAACTGCCCGTCCAGCACATACGCCATCGGCAACTGCACGCCAAGCACGCACACAATCGAAATCGCCATCGGCACCAACACCGTGCCGCTGGCCCGCATGATCCCGCCGACAATCGCCTGAAAGCCAAACACCAACAGGCTCCAGAGCATGATGTGCAACAAGTGCTCGGCCTTCGCCCGAGTCAAATCGTCCGTCAGAAACAACCCCAGCAACCAGTGCGACAACAGGTAACCCAACACCACCAACCCACCGGTCAGGCACACGTTGATCAACAACCCGGTGCGCAGAATCGGCCCCATCCGCTCAATGCGCCCTGCCCCAATCGCCTGCGCCCCAAGAATTGACGCCGTGATCGCAATCGACAACGCCGGAAACTGCACATAATTGACGATCTGCGTCACCGCCCCATACGCGGCTGTCGCCTGCGAACCGTGCTGATTCACCAACGCCAGAATCACCAACTCCGACACCGACAACACCACCATCTGCAACCCGGTCGGCAAGCCGATGCGCAACACCTTGCCGAGAATCACCCGATCCAGGCGCATCGCCGCAAACATCTCCCGATCCGGCGCCAACGGATGCCCCCGCCGAATCAACCGCCACGCCAACCACCCCATCGCCGACAAATTCCCCACCAACCCCGCATACGCCGCACTCTGAATCCCCAACATCGGCAACCCGAACCAACCGCGAATCAATGCGGGCGTCAGGGCCAACCCGATACACGTCGACACCACCAATGCGATCAGCGGCGACACCGTATCGCTCACCCCGCGCAGGAGCTGGGTGAAGAGCACGTAGACCAGCAGCGACGGCATGATCCACATCATCACGTGGGCGTAGGACACGGCGTCATCCAATACGTCGGCCGGAGTGCCCAAGCCTTGCAAGGCTTGCCTTGCGAATACGCTGCCCAGCACCGCCGCTGTCAGGCCGATGATTGCGCCCAGCAGCAACGTGGTAGCGGCGATGGTTTTCACCAGATGCGGTTCCCGTGCACCCCAGGCTTGGCCGATGAGCACGCTCGCACCTGCGCCGAGGCCAATGACCAGCGCGATGAAGAAGAACACGATGGGGAACATGCCGGAGACGGCAGCCAGGGCTTGGGTGCCGAGCATTTGGCCGATGTAGATGCTGTTGACGGTGCCCGACATGGATTGGAGGAAATTGGAGAGGACCATGGGGGTGAGGAAAAGGAGGTAGGTTTTCCAGAGGGGGTTTGGGGTGGTCGGGGTTTGCATTGAGGGTCCGTCTCGGGTGGGGGCTGGCATCCAGGAAATTCTACGCTAGGGGGCTGACCGTAACGTGTGCCCATTTTCGAAAGACTGGGTAGCATGATTAATGTCTGCTTTCGGCTGTGGATTCAACCGGTCGACGCAACAGATGGGGTAAATCGTCCAGCGCTGCGCCCCATTGGCTGAGTGATCACTTCCTCGATAAAGAACCCTTAAGAGCTCTCCAAACGTTGATGCTAAGAAGGCAGAACCATGCCCCGCTCAAACAGGACAGTACTGGCAAATTCCGTGAACGCTCTAACTGCGCGGGGAATATGCCGCCTGCTCGGAAATACAAAATAGACACCTGCCTCATGGCTATAGCCGGGCAAAACTTCCTTCAGCACTCCTTGTTCTAGAGGGGCGAGTGTGGTCAGGGATGGCACCAGCGCTATACCCAGGTTTGCCAGCGCAGCGCCTAGCTGTGCCTGATGAGTGTTCACCTGAAAACGGCTGCTGACGGGCACTTCGATCATGCCGTCTGGACCACGCAATCGCCATGTGACCGGAGTGCTTCCGATCGCGGGCCGCGTGATGCATTCATGTTGGGTCAGATCTTGCGGACTGATCGGTGTTCCATGTGTGGACAGGTAGTCAGGGCTGGCAACCATACGCCACTCAATCCAACCGATTTCCTTTGCCACCAGCATTGGCTCCACCATTTTGCCGGACCTGACAGCGACATCAATGCCGTCAGCCAGTAAGTCGGCGCGAGCATCGCTAAGCACAAACTCCACTCGCACGGCGGGATGCTTGGCCATGAAGTCCGCAATCAATTCCATGGGAAACCAGTTTAAGAAGTCCACGCCGGCTGCCACGCGAACCCGGCCGCTCGGCTTTTTGCTGCTATCTGCCAGATCCTGGGCAGACTGGTTCAGTGCGTCGATCTGCTCTGCACACTGTGCAAAAAAGGCCTGGCCGGCATCTGTCAATGCCAAACGGCGCGTTGAACGCTGCAGTAAGCGTACGCCGACGCTGCGTTCCAGTGCTTGCAGACGACGGCTGCCAGTGCTGGGCGGAATACCCAACCGTCGCCCTGCCTCTGCAAAGCTGCCCGCACGTACCACGTGAACGAATAGGGCAATGTCATTCAAGTCCAAGATCAATCATCCCAAAAATGCACGAGTACATGTCATTGCTTCATCTTTTCCCATAATAACTCCCGACCTAACATTGCGGGCACCTTTTACACAGGAAGCCTGTAATGACCCTCTCTTTGCATCACCCGGCGCAGCTTGGCGAACTGTATTTAAAGAATCGCATCATCATGGCGCCGATGACACGCAGCCGGGCAACTGAAGCCAACACTCCCAACGCTTTAATGGCCGAGTATTACTCCCAGCGCGCATCCGCAGGGCTGATCATCGTTGAAGGCACCTCGCCTTCACCGAACGGCCTGGGTTACGCGCGGATGCCAGCCTTGTTCAATGGTGCCCACGTACAAGACTGGAAGCAGGTCACCGCCGCAGTGCATGCCAAGGGTGGCAAGATCGTACTTCAGCTAATGCACGCCGGTCGTGTTGCGCATGTTGCCAATTTGCCCATCGGCGCAGAAGTGCTTGGCCCCGGCGCGGAGCGCGCACCGGGTGACATTCATACTGACGCACATGGCATGCAGGCCACCTCCACGCCACGCGCGATGAGTGCCACCGATATTCAGATGGCCGTCGCCGAATTTGCGCGCGCAGCGAGCCTCGCCATTGAAGCCGGTTTTGACGGTGTGGAGCTGCATGCCGGCGGCGGTTATCTGCTTGATTCCTTTTTCAACGCAACCATCAATCAACGCAATGATGCATACGGCGGAAGTTCATCCGCGCGTAACCGTTTCATTCTGGAAGTCGTTCAGGCAGTGGTGGCTGCAATCGGCGCGACGCGTGTAGGCATCCGCTTCATGCCCCACAGTGGAGCGAATGGTGCATTCAACTATGCGGAAATGGACGCGCAATATGTCGAACTCTGTCGGCAACTCTCCAGCGTCGGCCTCATGTACCTGCACCTGGTGAACTTCGAGTCGATGGGGCTGCCGCCGCTGCCGGTCAGCCTACGTGACGCCATGCGCGACGCTTTCAAGGGCCCGCTCGTATTGGCAGGTGGTTTTGACCAGGCCAATGCGGCAGGCGCGCTGGAAAGAGACGAGGCCGAGTTTCTTGCCTTTGGTCGGCCATTTCTGGCCAATCCTGATCTGGTAAATCGTTTGCAGGCCGGCGCTCATTTGAATTCCGCCGACTTCGCGACGTTTTATTCCAGCGGATCGCAAGGCTATACCGACTACCCGACCCTGGCTGAACAAAACGCATTGAAGGTTGAAGCATGAAGACGTCCCAAACCTATCGGCTGACAGCGCCAAGCCTGGAATCGCTGCAACTGTTTACCGAGACCGTGCCTGCCATCGGCTCATACGAAGTATTGGTCCGGATGCGCGCCGCATCACTTAACTACAAGGACAATTTCTACCTGGCTGGCGCACAGGGTATTCAGCTGCCTCGCCCAACCGTACCGCTATCGGACGGCGCTGGCGAAGTCGTAGCGGTTGGTGAGCATGTAAATCGGTTCGCAGTGGGCGATAGCGTGGCGGGTAACTTTGTGCAGGACTGGCTGTATGGCCCCCTCGGCGATCACGCCGCAAATTCGAGCACGACGCTTGGTCACGGGATTGACGGCACGCTGACGCAATACCGTGTCTTCAACCAGGAAGGGTTGGTGGCATTACCCCGGAATTTGTCTTACGAAGAGGGCGCCACGTTACCTTGCGCTGCGGTGACAGCCTGGAATGCCGTGCGAGAGGTACGCCCTTCGCAAACAGTGCTCATTCTGGGCACCGGCGGCGTAGCCCTGTTCGCGCTGCAGTTTGCCAGTGCGCTGGGCGCCCGAACTATTGTCACGTCCTCCAGCGATGCCAAGCTGGCGCGAGCAGCTGCAGCCGGGGCGGATCACCTGATTAACTATCAAAGCGATCCGGACTGGCACAAAAAAGCACGCGAGCTGACCGGTGGGAAAGGTGTTGATCACGTCATCGAGACCGTTGGTCCTGACACGCTGGAGCGCTCCATACTCGCGACTCGACGTGACGGTACGGTGCATTTGGTTGGCCTGATCAATCCGATTGGGAAGATTGACCCCATGCTAATTCTTGGCTGTACGGTCACTGTACGCGGCGTGCGTGTCGGTTCGCGGCAATTGTTCGAGGAGATGAATACCTTCATCGAACGCAAAGGAATCCATCCGCTTATTGGACACCGCTTTGACTTTGGCAATGCCAGGGATGCCTTCGCCCAGCAACTCAAAGGGCCAGAGTTTGGAAAGATCGTAATCACCTTCTGACGTGGAGATGCTCGGCCGGACGCCGTCGCTCACGCGGCTGCTTCTGGCCGATTGTTGTCGTTCACGAACGACTGCTTTCGGCTGTGGATTCAACCGGTCGACGCAACAGATTGGCTGTTTTGCAGGACGAAGCAGTCACCGATGTTCCGCTGCCAACATTGACCTGAATTGAGAAGTGATCTCTGAAGATAGCCCGGCAGCTTCGAACACTGCGCAGGTGAAGCTAACGGGTGCAGGGCCTGGAGCAGTTATAATGCGGTCTGCAACCACCGCCACTGCACTGCATCGATAAAGCGTGCGCCCCTCATAACCTACGGCATTCTGCTGTAAGAAGTCAGCGCTGTTCGATGTATGAGGAACCGTGTCGAGAAGCCCGGCCCTCGCAAGTGCCAGCGTTCCCCCACAGATACCGGCAATTGTCGCTCCGCTTGAACGACTAGCATGAAGAAACTCTCGAATATCCGGTGCTTCTGCACGCTCCCAGACCATTCCTCCAATGACGACAACAACGTCCGGTTTCCAGTCCAGACATTGTTGCAAGCTGCTATCGACAGTTACAGCCAATCCACCCTGCGAGAGGAACTGCCCCGTAGCAGAAGCGAAAAACCTGACGTCGATCCCGTAAAACGGAGACGCAGTTCCAGCAATGAAAGCATATTCCCAGTCCGCAAAACCGGGTGTCAGTATCAATCCCACGCGTGCCATCAGTCAGAATCCTCCATGAATGCCAATAACATATGGCGACAACACACATACATCAAGGGCTGCTATGGGTCGATAGCAGTCGCCCACGGAAGGCGCGTAATGGTCCTAGGACGCTATTAAAATTCCGATACAAACCTCGGAATGCGTCACCTTCCCCGCCGTTCTGATGAAGCCTATAGTCCGACCCGTCGCCCAAAATGGCGATTCGGGTTTGGCGACCTGATCGGTCGGATGCAAAAGCGCTGTGCTTTAATGCAGTCGCTTTTGCATGCCCGCAAAGCTGTCTTTATGGCAGCTGTGCGCGGGAGACCTTCGGGTCTGCCGGTTACTCGTTCCCGGTTCGCCAACCTGCGCGCAACTGCCACCCTATTCGTTTGGCGACGATCTGTTGGCGGTCTCATTTAACTGAACGAGATCTCACCCATGGAAAGATACATGCCCCTCACCGGAATCGACCTGGTTCCGGCCTCCCTGCTCATCGACACCGAAGCCCCACTCGACGTATTGCAAGCCGCCGCTGACTACCGAATTCGCGCAGTTACACAGGTGCTGGAAAACATCGCCTTTCGCGCCGAGATTGGTTGCGACACGGTGGTGTTGTCGGATTTCTCCAAACTGCTGGCCATTCCGTTGCGCGATGGTTGTGACTTGATGGATGTGATTGGTCGGCGATTGCGGGCGCAGGCGAAGGAGTGAATGGAAACGGGCGCTGAGGGCGCCCGTTTTTTTTAGACTACAATAAAAGAGATCTGACACCTTTTATTCTCGTGCCACCGAACAGACTGCGTATACCTGCCGAGAGTTGGTTTAGCGCAACTTATACCCTGTAGCTGGGCACGGCATAAAATCACAAATATCGTCAGGCGCCGCGCACCATTCGAAAGTGCTCAACCGTCCATTGCTTTTGAATTTCCAATGGGAGAGCGTGGGGGGCACATACGCGCTCCTCTAACTTGGTCGCGTACTTTTCGGCGGATTTCTGGTCTGAGAACCTTATGTTCATACCGTAGGCATGAACTACCCAAAAGGGCGTAGGCTGCCTGGCGACTAACTCGATCGGCAGTACCATAGAATTGTCTCCGACACTCGGGAACGACACTTAAAAGTTTAGTTGAAAGCTCAAAAAAACTTACTGTTGCGCGCAAGCCTATGCCTTCGTGTTCTACTGATTCGCCATATTGTTGAAAGCAAATTCGCCTAAGCGTCTGTTTTGACGCAGAAGCAGCAACGAACCATCCTTATCAGGTTTCAAGCAACGGATTTGTTCACACAAATTCAAGGGGCGCCGCGATGCTCACCTGGATGCTGCTCTTCGTTCCGATAGCTATTGTGTTGGAGTTCGCCGCCCCGGCGCATCATCTAGTGGTGTTCCTGGCGGCATCGCTTGCGATCATTCCGTTGGCGGGTTGGTTAGGCAGGGCAACCGAACACCTGGCGGAACGATCCGGTGAAGGTGTGGGCGGACTTCTGAACGCAACGTTTGGCAATGCCACCGAGCTGATCATTGCGCTCAGCGCGATGCGGGCAGGTCTGTACGATGTGGTGAAGGCGTCCATTGCGGGTTCTATCGTTGGCAATATCCTGCTGGTCCTGGGGGCGGCCATGCTCGCTGGCGGGCTGCGTCATCAAGAACAACGGTTCAACGCTACGGCCGCCCGCTCGCAGGCGACCCTGCTGACATTAGCGGCCATTGCGCTGGTGATTCCTGCGGCCTACAACGCCGTTATCGCAGCTCGGGCGCCGAAGGGTCTTCAATCTTTGAGCCTTTATATATCCCTGGTCCTGCTTGTGGTTTACGCCCTGTTCCTCGTGTATTCGCTTGTCACTCACAAAAACTCCTTTTCCGGCGATCCCAACCTTAAACACGACTCGGACCAGGCGCGCCTCTGGTCGAAGGGCAAGGCGTTGTTGGTCTTGACGGTAGCGACCGTGTTGATCGCCTGGGTCAGTGAGATCCTGGTGGCCGCAATCGACCCCTCGGCCCGTCAGCTCGGCCTCAGCAATTTATTCATGGGTGTTTTCGTCATTGCGATACTGGGTAACGCGGCGGAACATTCCTCTGCTATTTCAGCCGCCATGCAAAACCGCATGGATCTCACGCTAGCCATCGCCATTGGCTCTAGTGTGCAAGTGGCGTTGTTTGTTGCGCCCGTCCTGGTACTGGCGAGCTACTTCATCAACGCTACTGCCATGGACCTTGCGTTCTCCAATGGCTTGGTACTAAGTCTGTTGCTCGCAGTGCTGATCACCGGTCAGGTAGCGGGCGACGGACGCTCAGACTGGCTCAAGGGGGTGCAATTGCTCACCGTGTATCTGATCCTGGGCCTTGCTTATTTTTTTACGCCGGATACTCCGGTTTCCTGAGGCAGGAGTTTGGCGCTGGCATTTGTTTTGCCAATTCGAGTAATTGTACTTCTGCCTCATGAGGAACCGCAGCTGAGAGCCAAGTTCGAACTGAACACATCTCAAAGTGAGCAGTTACTGTCGGCTTTCTGCCACTGCCCACCAGCCGCCAAGGGTCGATAGCAGTCGCCCACGGAAGGCGCGTAATGGTCCTAGGACGCTATTAAAATTCCGATACAAACCTCGGAATCCCTCACCTTCCCCGCCACTCTGATGAAGCCTATAGTCCAACCCGTCGCCCAAAATGGCGATTCGGGTTTGGCGACCTGATCGGTCGGATGCAAAAGCGCTGTGCTTTAATGCAGTCGCTTTTGCATGCCCGCAAAGCTGTCTTTATGGCAGCTGTGCGCGGGAGACCTTCGGGTCTGCCGGTTTTCCGATCCCGGTTCGCCAACCTGCGTACAGCTGTCACCCATTCGTTTGGCGACGATTGAGGGGCAGTCAAACTTTGCCTTGATCGGAGTTTCACCCATGGAAAGATACATGCCCCTCACCGGAATCGACCTGGTCCCGGCCTCCCTGCTCATCGACACCGAAGCCCCACTCGACGTATTGCAAGCTGCAGCTGATTACCGAATTCGCGCAGTTACACAGGTGCTGGAAAACATCGCCTTTCGCGCCGAGATTGGTTGCGACACGGTGGTGTTGTCGGATTTCTCCAAACTGCTGGCCATTCCGTTGCGCGATGGTTGTGACTTGATGGATGTGATTGGTAGACGATTGCGGGCGCAGGCGAAGGTGTGAATGAAAACGGGCGCTACAAGCGCCCGTTTTTTTGTCTCTGGATCTGACCACCCGTGTTGCCCAACCGCTGGTTATTTCTTCCTGCAAACTTCAACGTCGTCCTGAGTCCTTAACGCCGTGTCGATTCCTAATCTGTATCTGCAGTAGTCGATAATCCACTTCCGCTCCTCCTCCGTAAGGCGCTCTACTCTTCTGATCTCCCCATCATTGGCGTGGATGTTGTAGAACTTCATCCGAACAGTCGGGTGTTTCTTGATAAACAGGATGGTCTCGATGTCACCATCTTCAAGCGCTTCGTAGTACCCGATGTAGAGAACGGCAAGCACTAAAAGCACCGCTGCAATCAAAAAGGCTTGGACCGCAAACGGTGAGCAAACTGCCGTTATTGCCGGTGCTCGTACGCCCGTCGCCCCGACAGAGCCTCCCATAGCATAACGAGCCCTACTACGACGGTTAAAATGAAAAACATGACTTTTTGCAGCAGATACAAAACAAAGCGCTCTGGTTGTTCGTCGAATACAAGGTGTTCGTTAATCGTGTTTCGACGAGGCCCTGTCAATGCGTCTAATTGCCAAGTGGTCAGAGCGTCATATAGTTCCAGAGCCAACACCAAAGCAACGAGTAGTAATAACAGTGCACCGATGAAACGGTAAATGCGGGTGCGATATCCTGAGATCACAGAAGCTCCATCTTTCTAATCAGCTGATAACGTGGCGGCGGTTCATAGTGGTACCTGAGGGCGGCCATACGACAGGTCAGATATTCCTCGGGGCAAAAAACATTCACGAAGTAGACATTGCGCTTCTCGCTAGACGCCAAAGAAGACAGTCTATTCAACCGTGAACTGGTCCAGCAACAGCATAGTCCCCATGACTGGCACTACCCATCCCGCGCACAGGCCGACTCAGTTGCCGGGGCTTGCTCGCGATGGTCTTGAACGTAGCCGCGGGGTTCCTGGAGTAACGCGGGGTTCTTTGGTCCATCGCGAGCAAGCTCGCTCCTACAGTTTGTGCAGCTGCCTGATATGGCTGCGAATGCGCACCCGTTTTTCGGCAGTTGCGAACTACACGTCAACACGGCGAAGGATCCATTTGTGAGCCAGTCGGCCGAAGCGATTTCCACAAAAAATATGTGAAATAAAATGTGAAGATAATTTTCGCTAAAGCTCCAATAAAACCTCTACAGCCCAATAAATTAGCGCTTGTTCATCAAGTCAGTATGTGAAATAAAATGTGCAGACTTTGATACGGTAAAAACCGCTATGTCCCTGATCACATCAAAAACCTGGCTCGACCCCATTCTCCCTGACACGTTGCCTCCATCGATCATTGCGCTCGCGGACGCGCTGCCCAGAAAGACGCAATTTCTAGCGGGCCGCTTGCCGTCCGAAACCGCTGCACGCCTCGGCCGTCTCCTGCAAATCACCAATACGTACTATTCGAACCTGATCGAAGGGCAATACACCGAGCCTGCCGAGATGCAGAGAGCGCAAGCGGCGCCGGTCAAAGACCGCAAGCAGCTCAAAAACCTCGCGGTTGAACAGATGGCGGTGCAAGCGTTGCTCGAACGGGCGTTGCGCCAGCGTGCGCCGTTCGACTGGGGTGACATGTTTGCGCCCGAGCTTGTGAGCACGACACACAAACGGCTTTTTCGCGGCGCCAGTGACGCGGAGCGCACGTTGTCAGATGGCTCGGTCATGCACCCCGGCATCCTGCGATCGATCACAGGTCAGAACGTTGTCGTTGGCAATCATGACGCTCCGGACGCTCGCGCTGTAGACGGAATGTTGCAGCACCTTCAGGCAGGATTCGGGCGGCAGACGGATTCCCGTCGCCAGCTGATTGCTGCGCTTGCCTACCACCATCGCCTTGCCTGGATTCATCCCTTCGCGGACGGGAATGGTCGCGTTGCCCGGTTGGTCACTCATCTTCAATTGGTGAGTCTGGGACTGCGACCAACGTTGTGGTCGCTGTCTCGTGGGCTGGCAAGGCAACACCAGAATTACTACGCCGCTCTGACCATGGCCGACCGCCCAAGAGAGGGTGATCTGGACGGACGAGGTCAATTGTCTCAGCGACGCTATTTCGAGTTCATCGAGTTCATGCTGCAGGTTTGTCACGATCAGGTCGATTACATGACCGCAGCGGTAGACCCGTCCCAAATTCGCGAGCGTGTCATACGCGCGTTTCACAACAACGAGAAACTTCTACAACAAGGTATTCGCCCGGAAAGCGCGCCAGCGATGATCGCGCTAATCACTCAAGGAAGCTTGCCGCGCAACGAATTCAAGACCTTCACCGGCCTTACCCCACGCCCGGCAATCGATGAGCTGTCGCGGCTGATCAAAGTTGGCTTGGTGGAAAGCCAAACGCCCAAATCCCGAATTGTCACACCCGGTCTGCCTGCCTGGTTTGCCCAGGATATTTTTCCGGATTTGCATCGACGGTTTCAATAATCCACACGCCCTTCAAAGCCAGCGTTGTGAACGCACATCTATAGATCCACTGGGCACGCGCCCCACCAGATCGCCATCCCCAAAAAATATTTAGTAAATTTTTTTTGCATTCAGTAAATTCTGCTAAGGTACAGCTATTCGTAATCGGATTCCATTGCTGCCAAGCCGGAGGATACTCAAGAATGAACAGCGAAATGTTTGTGCAATTGGCGCTCGAAGCGCTGTCCTGTAGTCAGAAAGAGTTAGCCAAACGCTTCGGCGTATCTCCAACGCAGATCAGCAAGTGGAAGAAAGATGAGCACATGTCTCTTGATATGGAAGAAAAATTTCGTTCACTCCTAAATATTGGTGATAAAAACCCCGCGTTTGTCTTGTGGTCCGGATCAATCGAAAATGCGGTGAAATGGGAAACTCTGATTCATTATCTCGCCGAAAACGCGCTGCAAGAAGCCGAAACAGGGTATACAACTGCGCCACTGCTGGATGAAAATGGGTTATTGTGCTTCGAAACTTTTTCCGCACTAAGAGAAATTGGGGTTACTCTTCCAAAAGAGTTCCCTAAGGATCTGGATTTAGATTACGACGACACTGACAACGAAGACCTCTGGGATAAAATCAGCGAAAACCCGTACGTAGCAACGATTTATAAAATCTACAAGTCTTTAAATGATATTTATGGATTCTATGCCGCATATATAGCAGATCTAATCTATGACGATGAGCTAGATTTATTTGACAGCCCTGCTTACGATATTGAAAGCTGCCTTTTATCACTGGCTACAAGTAAAACCGAGGACATTCCACTTCCGACTCCAAATTTTAGTCAATTTAAATATCGAATCACGGAAGAGTACAAAGAATGGATAACTACCGTAAAAGAAAAAGCATTTCGTGCGGGCATACCTTTAAGGGCAGAGCTTCTTGGTCTGGCATACAACTCTGCTGGCGAGCTAGGGCATGAAGCAGAAGCGGAAAGCCTCGGCTTTAACTCATCCCGGGTGCACCCGGACATATACATGAACGAACTTCTTATCGGAATGAGATTAATTCATCAAGCTCTGCCCGTTATAATGAAAAAACTCGGCATTGAGAATGAATTCGAACTCGACACATCAGAACTCCACCTCAATTAACGCCTATCACAGTTTTTATCTTAATATCGTGCACTCCTTTGTCGTGCAACGAGTTCGTAGAGCCCTCAAGACTGGGAAAACACCGGCTTGGCAGCTTTATGTGTGGCAAGCGGCTGGGTACAGGGGGCGTGCATCGCGCTAGACTGGACACGAAAAGGGGACAGATTCATTTATAAACAATCCGTCCTCTTTTCTGTGAGCCATCTCTATCCCCATTTCTCCGAATACGAACCCACCGCGAGCTCTTCCGCCAATCTGCTTTTCTGTTCAAACCTCGCTAGATCGGTTTCACCATCAACCACACCCGCGCAACCCGAAAACCCTCCGCATTGCCCCGCAACCAAGTCCACAACGGTACCAACCCTGCCAAAAAGCTACGCCCCAGCGGGAAGTACCGGGCGGTGTTTCCCGAGGGCAAAGGTGTCGCGTGGGATAAGGCGCAGAGTTACAACGCCGAACGGCAAATCAAAACGACCACCGTTGCACAGTGAATCGAGCAGCATTTGCACTGATCGCACAGGCTTGCTGGATGCAGGAGAAGGCGCAAATACGATACCTACAGACCTTTCTCACTTCGACGCCTTACGAGGATCATTCTGGCTATCAACATACTCAAGGCCCAGCGGACCCGTTCCGTAAACTTGTGAAATGTACTCTCCTGATTTAGCCCAGTGAAAGTGTGGCGTATTGGCCGGAAGTATCACTACGCTGCCTGGGCCATAAGCCACCAGCTTGGCCGGATCGAAAGCAGTACCGAAGCCAATATAGAAAACACCGGACATGACGGTATAGATACGATCCTCAGGGTGTGTATGGGGCATTAATTTTGTGCCATTCGGCACTTTGACTCTGACAACGTAGGGTGCTGGCTTACTCGGGTCGCCGGCCAGCACAGTCAGTTTCACTTCTTTCGGGAATGCTGGAAAGCTGCGCCACTCAACGTCTTCATTATGTAAAGCACCGACCTTATCAAGCGGCAATGGTTGTGCCTGGACGAACGGCATTGTGGCGCTGGTGACAATAAGTGCAGCCAGACAAGCAGTTTTCATAATGTACTTAATCATGAAAGGCACCTTGATTACGCAGTAAAAAATTTAATGTCGTCACCTGCGCCAATAGTAAGTTCGGTGGGCAATTCGAGGCGAGTCGTGTGCGGCTTACTGTATTTGTCACTGGTGGCAATGAGAATGGTGTTGTCGCGCATTACAGTTGATACGCAATGTAATCAATGCGCTGCCACGTTCCGGCTGCCGGGGCTGCACCCATCATCACACTCACCAGAGGTAGGCTTCTCGCCCTATCAATGCCGTCAATGGTCACCATCACTTCAATGAAGTTCTCTTAAAAAATCCGCGGCGTAACATCTGCTCCATACCAACCAACAACACCCCGGAGCACACGATCATGAAACGCCAAACCATTCTCAGCATCGCTTTCTCGGTTTTTGCAGTTAACGCTTTCGCCGCTACCTCGACTCACCCGGTTGTCGCTGAAGGCGGCTCGGATCGTCTGATTGAAAGTCGTGTGGCTGAAGGTGGTTCGGATCGTTTGATCGAGAATCGTGTGGCCGAAGGTGGTTCGGATCGTTTGATCGAGAATCGTGTGGCCGAAGGTGGTTCGGATCGTTTGATCGAAAACCGTGTTGCTGAAGGTGGCTCCGACCGCCTGATCGAAAACCGCGTTGCCGAAGGTGGCTCGGATCGCCTGATCGAAAACCGCGTTGCTGAAGGCGGCTCCGACCGTCTGATCGAAAACCGCGTTGCTGAAGGCGGCTCCGACCGCCTGATCGAAAACCGCGTTGCTGAAGGTGGCTCCGACCGCCTGATCGAAAGCCGCGCTGTATAAACAAATCGCGTCACCGCAATACCCAAAAAGCCCGGCCTGATCAGCCGGGCTTTTTCGTGCGGGCGCAAAACACAGTCAGTCACACAGGTCTGCAACCCAAAAACCACCACACAAAACTCATGGCGAAAAATATCTTAGCTACTACCCTTAGCCTGAGGCATTGAGGCTACCTGCTTTCACTTTCCCGACATTGATCCAGTCGTTTCAAACCTGCCTGGCCACATGGAGGCCGCGCGATGAGCATTCCGTTGTTTTTCGCGATGTCAGCCGTACTGTTTCTGAGCAGCCCTGCCCTTCACGCGCAGCCAGTGGAGGCGGCTGCAAGCGCTGCCGAGCCGGCGCCCGTCGCGGCGGCGGTCAAAGACGCGGTGTTTACCGAAGAGCAGTTGGATCAAATGTTGGCGCCCATTGCGCTTTACCCGGACCCGTTGCTGGCTCAGGTGCTGATGGCCACCACTTACCCTGGGGAAGTCACCGAGGCGGTGACCTGGTCCAAGGCGCACCCCGATGCCAAGGGTGATGATGCGGTCAAACAAGTGGCTAGCCAGCCGTGGGATCCGAGCGTGCAGGCGTTGGTGGCTTTTCCGCAGGTCCTTGCAACGCTGGGACAGGATCCCGTTTGGGTACAACGCCTGGGTGATGCGTTCCTGGCGCAGCCCGACGATGTCATGGAGGGTGTGCAACGCTTGCGTCATCAGGCGCAAGCAGCCGGCAACCTGCAGAGCAACCAGTATCAAAACGTGACGGTTCAGGCCGCGGCGCCACCCGCACCCGCACCAGCCCCCTCAGCGCCAGCGCCGGCTCAGCTCCCTGCCAACAACACCACCATTATCATTGAGCCCTCCGATCCGCAGGTGGTGTACGTCCCTACCTACAACCCGACAACAACCTACGGCACCTGGGCCTACCCGGCTTCACCGCCTGTTTACTACCCTCCGCCGCCCGCCTATTACCCCGGTTCGGCATTGATGGCCGGGCTGGCATTTGGGACCGGCGTCGCGATCGTCGCGTCCTTGTGGGGTGAATGTGACTGGGGCAATAACGATGTCGACATCGACATCGACCGCTACAACAACATCAACCGTAATAACCAGATCACCAATAACAATTGGCAGCACAACTCCATTCATCGCGATGGCGTGCCCTATCGCGACAACAGGAGCCGCCAACAGTACGGCCGCCAACTGGATGGTGCCAACCAGCGTGATGCCTATCGCGGGGACAATGCCCAGCGCGCCCAGGCCCGTGAAAAAGCCCGAAGCTCCATGGACAGGCACGGTATCGAGCGACCTGCGACCAGTAACCGCGAAGCCCGTGATCGAGCGAGTGCCGCCCAGACTGCGGGCCTCAATCGCAAGCAAGCCGGTACAGACAGACCGAAGGTGGCTGACAGGAGCCAAGGCGCAGACAGACCGAAGGCAGCTGACAGGGGCCAAGGCACAGCCCGAAACACTCGCGAGAGTCAGCAGCCCAGAAGACAGACCACCGACGCCAATCAGCGTGCCCAGACGCGCCAAACGGCGCCACAACGGGCACCACAACGACCCGCCGCCAGTCAGGGCGGCGCCCGCAACAACGCATTCGCCGGCGCCCGCGCACCGTCCCAAACCAGCGCGCAGGTCAATCGTGGACGAGCCAGCCAGGCATCCGCGCAACGTCCCAGTGCGGCGCGATCAGCTGGCCATCAGGTCAGTCGGCCATCCAGTCCGCCTGCGCGTCAAAGGGGGGGGGGCCGTCGTTGAAACACTATCCTCGAATGAATACGCTCATGGGCCTGCCCGCTCAGGCCTTGGTGATCGCTGCCGGCTTGGCATGGTCGTGCGTTGTCACGGCACAGCAGGTATTTCCCACGCCAGAAAAAGCCGCTCAAGCGTTCGTCGACGCTTTGGGCACGGAACACGCCGATCAGGCACGCCTGACAGAGTTGCTGGGCACTGAATGGCGCAGTTTCATCCCGCGCGAAGGCGTGGAACGCAGTGATGTGGATGCGTTCATCAAGCAATACCACGAGCAACATGCCATTGAAAAAGCCAGCGACCGCAAGGCGATCCTGTCGGTGGGCAGTGACCACTGGACATTGCCGATCCCCATGACAAAAGTGGAGAAAGGTTGGCGCTTTGACATTAAGGCCGGCAGCGCAGAAATCCGCGTCCGTCGTATTGGCCGCAACGAACTGGCCGCGTTGCAATCGGCGCTGACGTACCACGACGCCCAGATGGACTATGCGTCAGAGGACCGTGACGGTGACGGCGCCCTTGAGTATGCGCAGAAGTTTTTCAGCACCGCCGGCAAGCACGACGGGCTCTATTGGCAGGACGACGACAGCGGTCAGATCAGCCCGCTCGGCCCCTTGTTCGGCCAACGTATTGCCGACGAAGACTGGCACGGTTATCACTTTCGCATCCTTGAAGGCCAGGGCCCTTCGGCACCGGGTGGCGCCTACAGTTACCTTATCGGAGACAAGATGAGTCGCGGTTTTGCACTGATCGCCTGGCCGACGAAATATAAAGACACCGGGGTGATGAGTTTCATGATCAGTCATGAAGGCCAAGTGTTCGAGAAAGACTTGGGACCTGACGGTTACAAACTGGCGCAGTCGATGAAACGGTTTGATCCAGATGACAGTTGGAAGGAGGTGGAAGATCAGAAGCAGTAGTATTTATCCGCCCCGCCGGCCTGTTACCGGGTAGTACGTTTTGATCCCCCGGGACCTTTGAGGGCGCCCATAGAAAAACGGGACAGACGACAATTCTCAACTAATCGTAGCCTGTCCCTTTTTTGCTAAACCGAGCGCGGTGCTTCAACGGGAGGGGTGCCGTCGTGAAACATCGTTTTCAGTTGAGCACGCAGTTCCGGTGAATCGGTGTGTTTGTGAACACTGACCGCATGCTGTGCGGCAGCCTCGAGCAGTTCGTTTTCAGAGTCTGCGCAGAGCGCGACCGAGCATTTGGTATCGCTTGGAAACTCGCGGCAGTCGATGTATTTACGCGCCATGATCTTCTCCTCTCGTGAACGATCACTCGACGTATGTCGCATCGAGTGTGCTGACGTTTGAAGTATAGGCCCGCCAAAAGGCGCGACCCGATGTCGAGCGTCCGCAGCCCTGGCGTCAAAAAAACACGGTAGCGCTGTGCTATCAGCTTGGTTTACTTTGCCGCGACAACGCTGAATTTCTGGCACTTGCCGTAAGAATCTCTGGGGAAAAGACAATGGACACACGCCTTAAGAACGTGGGACGAATCTTGGGCGTGACGGCGATGATGTCATCACTGAGCGGTTGCATCGTTGATCAACTGGACCCGTTTTACTATATGTACGGCGCTGCCGTGCAGGCATCGGGAGGATACGACGACGTGCCTGCCGGTACGACGCAGGCTCCATTAGCGGCAGATCAAAACGCCAACATGCAGCGCCTCATCGACCGCGAGACGCCCGACCGCTATCGCTCGCGTAGCTGCGAGTACATTGAGATGTCCCTTATCGAAGCGGCGGGCTATATGACCAGCTCCAATGCGCTGGTCAAACAGCTTGCGGAGGCCCGTAAAGTCGCGGCCAGCCCGGCCTGGCAGGAGAAAGGCTGCAAAACCGCCAATTTCCCGGGGGGCAAAATCGGCATCGCCATGGAAACCGTCGACGCACAGAAAGCGTCGCTGTATTCCATGCCGACCAGCGGCGTAGTGGTCTACAACGTTGGCGCCGGCAGCCCGGCGCAGCAGGGCGGAATACTGACTAATGATTTAATCGTGGCGGTCAATGAGCAGCCTGTCGCCGACTCCGTAGAGTTCCGTTTGCAGTTGGCCAAGGCGCCCATAGGCTCCACGGTCAACCTCAAGGTCTGGCGTTACCAGGCGTTTCAGACTCTGCCCGTGGTGGTCGGGCCCGGAGGTACGCCCGTATCGATGTTACCGGTGAGCACATCGGCGGCGCAAAACACTGCGCCCTCCTCCCACCTGCAAGGCATGAACCTCGGCGAGGTGAATTCTTCTTATGCCAAGGCTGCGGGCTTGCCGTCGGCACAGGGTGCCTGGGTGATCGACACGGTCAAAGGCAGCGCGGCGGACAAAGCCGGCATCAAGCCATTGGATGTCATTGTCGAAATCGGCGGCCAGGAAGTCGCCAGTGCCCAAGACGTCGCTGATATCTCATCGCGCATGCGCGTCGGCTACAAGGCGACCGTGAGCGTCTGGCGCAACCAGGCGAAACGCGACGTGAAAATGGTCCTGAAAACTGACTGAACCTCAGGGTGTTGCGTTTCGTCCAGGAGCGCTACAGCCCGATAAACTTGAATAACCACACCCCTCCCATCCCGACCGCCAGTGTCAGGACTGTATTGCGAGTCTGCCAGGCGACCCAGGCCGCGATAATGGCGGCGGGTATCTGCGGGTTGTTCAACACGAACTCACTCTGCCCGTTGGGGTACACCACCGCTGGCAGCACAAGGGCCGCCAGCACACTCGCCGGTACGTAAAGCAAGGCCCGACTCAGCAATGCCGGGATGCGCAGCCGGCCATACAGTTCGACAAAGGAAAGGCGCATGGCGAAGGTTCCCAGGCCGACCGCCAGGAACATCCCCCACAAGGCTAAATCATTCATGGTGCCTCCCTCTCGACGTCATGGATCCGCGCCTCGCTCAATGGGCGCTTGCGAACCGTCTCGATCAACAGTCCCGCCATGACCCCGCCGATGGAAGCGGTGACCAGCCCGAGGTTGTAGGGCATGTTGATCGCCAACACCGCGAGCACTCCTCCGACCACCGCGGCCCCCAGGCTCGCCGCGTTACGTATGCCGGGCACCAGAAGCGCCAGAAAGGAAAGCGGTATGGCAAAGCTCAACGACCAGGTTTCGGGGATGCTTGCGCCCAGGTAGACGCCCGCCAATACCGACAATTGCCAGGACAGCCACATGGCCACGGCGGTACCTGCATAGTAGTGATGTGCGAATGCCCCCAGCTCGCCCGAAGACAGCTTGAGACTGCACAGCGCGTAGGACTGGTCAGAAAGCATGTAGGACAAAGGCCACGTCCAGCGCTTGGGCAAGTGGTGCATGTAAGGCGCCAGTGACGCGCTGTACATGATGAAGCGCAAGTTGATGACCAGCGCAGTGACGACAATTGCCAGCGGCACAACCCCCGTATGCAGCAGTTGCAGTGCAACCATCTGCGCGGAACCCGAGTAGAACAGCAGCGTCATGCCCATGGTCGTGCCGGGCGACATGCCCATGTTGATCGCCATGACCCCCGTCAGCAGGCCGAAAGGAACGACACCGGGGCTCAATGGAATGAGCGCCCGGACACCTTGCATGAACGCTTCCCTCGCTGTTCGATACGGCATTTCGACTCCTTGGTCTGGTGTTCGCGCTGGCGGTTCGATGGGCCGTGACGCCAGCCATTCCGCTGCGCGATACAGGGTAAGCTGGGGCCATTATCTTTGCCTGGCCCATGGTCCGCAGCCCATCGTGCGGTAGAGTGTGGACCCGGAGCCCGATGGGCAGAACCGACTTTTTTTTCGAGAAAACAGGTAGTTTTTGTTATGGCTAAAAGCTCCCAGCCTGATCAGGCCCTGCTCTCAATGCCGTCCTTCAAGGCCATGAGATCCTTCGTGGCCGCTGCCAAATACCGGAACTTCACCCGGGCCGCCGAGGCATTGTGCGTCACCCAGGCGGCGATCAGCCGTCAGATTCGCGAGCTGGAACTCTATTTGGGCACCGAGTTGTTCACGCGCACCGGGAGGGAAGTCAGGCTGACAGCCTCGGGCACAGCGCTCTTCGATGCTGCGCAGCTGTCCCTGCTCAACATTTTTCAAGCAACCGAAAGAATCCGTCGGGAAAAAAGCGACAAGCGCACCCTGACACTTTGCTGCTCGCCCGCCCTGTCGGCGCTTTGGTTATCCCACAGGCTCAAAGACTTCTTCAGCGCCAATCCCGATGTCGACCTGAATGTCATCACCACCCAGCATTTTCTGGTGATGGAGCCCGGAATCATTCCGGACATTTTCATCACCCAGACCAGTGACCTGCGCCCCGGCTATCTGCGAATCCCCTTGTTTCACGAAGTCGTCTATCCCGTGTGCACGCCTGGTTATCTGGAAGCGCATCCAGAACTGAGCACTTTGGAGGGCATGCGCAACAGCGTGCTGCTGGACCTCAACCCTTATGGCCGTTCCCAGTTGACGGAACAGGTCGACTGGAATGTGTGGTTCGCTTTCCAGTCCCATGACCTGAAGATCCCGGCCTCGGAAAACCCGCACTATTTCAGCAGCAACGACTACAGCCTTCTGGTGCAAATGGCGCTGGACAATCAAGGTGTCGCCCTGGGCTGGGATCATCTGGTGAGGCATCTGGTACAGCAGGGGCGCCTGGTTCGGCCGGTGACGGAAGAGCTGACACTCAGGGAGGCGGTTCAGTATTTGATGATTAATGAGAAGAAGGCGGATGATCCTGCGTGCGGGCGTTTGAAGGACTGGCTGGTTGCTCAGTTCAAGTGAGTGGTTTACGAAGATGGCAGCTGAATAGCCGCCCCTGAAAAACACCAGACGATGAAACACCCGCTGAACGCTTCAGCCACCAGCGTCCATGTGGGAGACGTTCGATGATTTCTTCTCGGGAACGGTAAAACTCACTGTCGTACCGGTGAGGATCTTGTGCGTCGGGTCGGCCACTTCCAGAA
This sequence comes from Pseudomonas sp. FW300-N2A2, assembly GCF_017351735.1. Taxonomy (NCBI): domain Bacteria; kingdom Pseudomonadati; phylum Pseudomonadota; class Gammaproteobacteria; order Pseudomonadales; family Pseudomonadaceae; genus Pseudomonas; species Pseudomonas sp. FW300-N2A2. The sequence continues at coordinate 36,697 of NZ_JACNDU010000037.1, forward strand.
GAACCTTGTGTGCACCGGGCGTCAGTCCAACCAGGATAATCGGGCCGTCACTGGTATGCGCCCACGTACCTTTCCAGTCATCGACCGTCACATGGAGGTGGCTGAGACGAGGTGAGACTTCACCCGCTGCCTTGCCAAATACCGGCATGATCCTGGCGTGCTCTGTTCGATACTGGATGATGACAACGCCGCGGGCCAACGGCTCGGCAAGCGGTGGATAGGCAATGAGTTTTGGCAGCGCCTCGGATTCCAGCGGGAGTATTGCCGGTGGGTGATCGGTATCTGCTTCTCCTTCACCGAATGCGGCCATGCAAAAAAAGCCCCCCAAGGCCAGGACACACAGATTTCTGAGCGCGACGGACATGGCGTTTTACTCCCGCGTGATGTTACTCAAGGCTAGTCCATTGCAGAGAATGCATTGCAGGGCTGACGGGGCGTCTTTTGCCGCTCACTTCAGGAAGGCAAATACCGCGCAACCCTCTCATCCAATAGCTTGATCAGCGCCGGTTCCATGTACTGAAAAATATCCGGTATGTCCAAACAAACGACGCGTTTGTCCGCCAGTTCCGAACCAAATCGAGCCATCAGTTTGTTGCGATGAATGGGCTCCATGACAACGATCAGATCAGCCCACTGCAGCAGTTCCAGGCTGACCGGAACATACGCATCGTTGCTGATGCCCGCCGACGCGGTTTTCACGCCGGGCCAGTCAGCAAAATGCCGTTCGGCCGTGGGGCTGCGCAGGCGGTTTTGGCTGCAGATGAAAAGTACGTTCAACATCGTATGACTCCCGACAGTTAACGCGCCTGAGACTCAGGCGAATTACCGGGTCACTGCCGCACTCCGGGTGCCCGCGAACGCACTCGTGCCAAGCCAGCGCCACAGGCTTTTCGCGTCTTGTACGGCGCCATCCACACGCAGCTCTCGCGACTGAAGAACGTCCCCCGGCGTGCGGTCGCCCGTCCATACCTCGGTCAATGCGCGCACGCTGGAGTCCACGACGAGGGTCAGTTCGCGGCCAGGGTCGTCGCGGCACAGGTCGGCTACACCCTCTTCAACCACGAGCCACCACGCTTGTTCGCCTGGCCGTGCGTCGCGGAACGTGAAGTGGATGACCACCGGTCGGGGCGGGAACGTTTCGATGCGCACGAACCGGCGCACGTCCCACATCAGCAAACCCGCGTCGAGTTCATCATCGCGCAGGCGGCTGCCGATCCAGCGCGCACCCCAATGACCCAGCGCCATGATGATGGGGCGCAATTCCTTGCCCGCCTCGGTCAGGCTGTACTCCCAGACTTTGCCCGTGGCTGTGCGGTGCACGACGCCGATTTCTTCCAGATGGCGCAGCCGCTGTGTCAGCAGGTTGGTGGACATCCGGGGGACGCCGCGGTGCAGTTCGTTGAAGCGCTTGCTGCCGCACAACAGTTCGCGCACAACCAAAGGTGTCCAGCGCTCACACAGTGCTTCGGCACCGCGTGCGACCGTGCAGAACTGACCGTAGCTTTCGTCCATTGCCTGGGCTCCGCAATTACAACGCTTCAGATTCTGAACTAGTCCCGCCGCTTCGCCACGCGCACGCTCAAGCCTTCGAAGCCAAGAACCAAAGGTGAACGCCATGACCAAGGTTGCCATTATTCAGCGCCCGCCCGTGCTGCTCGATCGCGGCGCAACGATCGCCCGGGCCGTGCAATCGGTCGCCGAAGCTGCGGCGGCGGGAGCTTCGCTGATCGTTTTGCCCGAATCGTTCATTCCAGGTTATCCGTCGTGGATCTGGCGGCTGGCGGCGGGAAAGGACGGGGCTGTCATGGGCCAGTTGCACACGCAGTTGCTGGCCAACGCCGTTGATATTACGAACGGTGACCTGAGCCCTTTGTGCGAGGCCGCGAGGGCTCACGCCGTGACGATCGTGTGCGGCATCAATGAATGCGACCGGTGCAATGGCGGCGGCACGCTCTATAACAGCGTAGTCGTTATCGGCGCGAACGGCGCAGTGCTCAACCGACACCGCAAGCTGATGCCGACGAATCCCGAGCGCATGGTGCATGGCTTTGGTGATGCCTGCGGCCTGCGTACGGTCGAGACACCGGTCGGTCGCGTGGGGGCGCTCATCTGCTGGGAAAACTACATGCCGCTGGCACGTTATTCACTCTATGCTCAAGGAGTGGAAATCTACGTCGCCCCCACGTACGACACGGGCGATGGCTGGATCAGCACGATGCGTCACATTGCACTCGAAGGACGCTGTTGGGTGCTCGGCAGTGGCACCGCACTGCGCGGCAGCGACATCCCCGAAGACTTTCCGGCGCGTGCGCAACTGTTTCCCGATCCGCAGGAATGGATCAACGACGGCGACTCGGTGGTGGTCAATCCGCAAGGCCGGATCGTCGCCGGTCCATTGCACCGGGAGGCCGGCATTTTGTATGCGGACATCGACGTCGCACAGGTGGCGCCAGCGCGGCGAGCGCTCGACGTCACCGGGCATTACGCGCGCCCTGACATTTTCGAATTGCAGGTGCGGCGCACACCGGCGACTGCGGTGCGCTATATCGACGGGTGAAGGCAAACCATTGATGGGAGTTATGCAATGAACAGTGAACGGTCTTACAAGGGCAGTTGTTTTTGCGGCGCAGTCGAGCTCACAGTCAGTGGAGAGCCGGTCGGGATGGGTTATTGCCATTGCGAATCGTGTCGGCATTGGTCAGCAGGACCGGTCAACGCCTTCACGCTGTGGAAACCCGAGGCGGTGCAGGTGACTCGCGGAGCTGACAACATCGGCACCTACAACAAGACACCGCAGAGTTACCGCAAGTGGTGCAAGACGTGTGGCGGGCATCTCTTTACTGAACACCCGGGCATGGGGCTCGTCGACGTGTATGCCGCGATCATTCCGGATCTCGCGTACTCGCCAGGCGTTCACGTGCACTATCAGGAGAGCGTGCTGCGCATCAAGGATGGGTTGCCCAAGCTGAAGGATGTTCCCAACGAACTGGGAGGATCGGGTATCAGCGTGGACGAATAGCGCTGACACCGGAGTAAAAAAAACGGGCGCCTTGTCGGGCGCCCGTTTTGTTCAGGGTTGCGTGCTGCGAGTGACGCTGATCAGTGCGATTTCTTTGAAATCGACGTCCCGGCTTTGCTCAACCCTTTCGCGTTGTGATCCCCGGGTGTCGAGGCCGAGATTGCGGAGGCTTTGGCCACGCCGCGAGTGTCTTTGGAATGGGCGATGCCAGACGTCGTTGTGCCATGACCGCGCTCACCATTGCGGTCACTGCCGTAGTGGTTTCCGCTTTCGCCACGGTCGCGAACAGCCCTTCCGGCATGATCGCTGCTCAGTCCATTGCCATGGCCGTTGCTGTTGGCGTTGCCGTGATCGGAACCGCCGTGACCGCCACCTGTGCCGCCGCCGTGGCCACCGCCATTACCGCCGCCATTACCACCACCGTTTCCGCCGCCGTTGCCGCCGCCGTTACCACCACCACCGCCATTACCGCCTCCGTTGCCGTCCTTCGCATAGGCGGAGTTCATGACAGAGAGGTCAGCAGGGAGTAATGGGGCGGCTGCAAGCATGAGGGCGCATGACATGACAGCAACGAAACTCTTGTTTTTTAAAAGCATGATTGCTTCCGTAAGGTGGTTGATATCGCATGCATTAGGACGCAATTGCCCGGCGACAGTTCAACTCCTGCGACGGACGGAGTGCGGTGCGCTCACCACCTGGTAAAAGCACCGCAACCGCAGGGTTCAAATATCAGTCAAAGGCCCCGTTGAGGACTTCATAGATGATCCCGGTTGCCAGTGCGACCAGTATCAAATCGGTGCCTGCTTGCTGCCATTCGTATCCATCATAATGGGGCAGCCTGCCAATCAGGCGTCCATCCAGCTTTTTCGCAATGCCGGGTGGAAGCGGCTTTCCTCGAGCGAGGTTTTTCTGAATACCGGGTGGCAACGCAGGGCCGGGGCTCCAGTAGTCCCTGTATTCGCCAACGATCCCGAGAATGCTTCCCTGATTGATACTGGGGCCATGACTCCAATCGCCGCCTCCGGCGTTTTTGCCTTTGCCGCCTTGATTGCCATGGACTTGATTGTTTTGCGGTTTTCCCTGGCCCTTTCCATTACCAGGATCAGCCAATGCGGTCGCTGAGCCGCAAACCAGCGCAAGGCATGTAATCGCGGCAACCAATGAGCGTGATCTGTGCATGAGTCGTTCCCTCAGAGTGGCGGGTTGTCTCTCTGAAATTTAGACGCTATTGACGATGTGAGTTCCAGTTCCGCTTATTTATGGCCCCACCCGATGCATCTGCGCCTTGCCAGCAGCCCGTTTTGTCTGCGCTTGCGTGCTGCGGATTTTGGTAACTCGTAGCACACTAGCCAGTGTGGCAATGCAGAGCGCCAAGTAGCCAGGCGTTTTCAGGAGGTGAACAATGAGCAAACAACCTCAACCCCGCAGCCGCTCCAACCCTCAGCCCAGATCCCGCCCGGTGGTGCCCAACCTGCCCAACAAAACCGGCAACAAGTCCGGGGGCTTGCGTGGCAACTACCCGTCGAAGAAGTCGTAGTGGAAAGCGATCAACAGCGAACATAACCTCCCGACTGACGGCATCGGTTCGGCCACGGCAAATCGAGAGTCACTTGGTCTGATTCGACGGATACAGACCGGCAAGCCGCGCTATCACAACACCCACATAAAAGACGCCTGAAAACTCTTCGACCATCACAAGTGAGCGGGCATGGTTGGTCAACGGGAGAACATCACCGTAACCGGTGGTTGTGAGCGTCGTGAGGCTGAAATAGATCAGTTTGAAGAACGTGCCGGGCTGTCCAAAGTCGAGGTGGCTTGGGCCGAATGAGCCAGCGCTGGATATCTCGAGCAAGGCATAGACGAAGGACCAGACGAACGCCAGCAGGATGTAACCCGCAAGCGCACCATGCAGCTTGTCGGCCGTAATCGGCCCGCGCTGGAGAATATAGCGAAGCACTCCGATGAACGAGACTGCAAGAGATGTCGCATAAGCTATCCCGGCAAGATTAAGAATCGCGATACTGCCAACCCACAACGCCGTCCATTGCAGGCCAACCCCAAGCAACGCCAGGCCCAGTTTGAGGATGAACCCCCAACGAGTCTGCCGGGTGGCGAAAGCGCCCACGAGCAGCACGGTTGAAAACAGAATGCCGAGCAACGTGCGGGCAAATATGCCCTCCTCAAGAAAGGGAAACAGGAGGATCAATCCTAGTAAGAGCAGCAACAGATAGGTGCAGGGCCCTCGCCCTATGACCATCTGACCCAAATCCTCATCGGATTCGGTTTTATTTTGCGGATCTGTCATAGCGGTTTCCCATAGACCGAAACAACGTTCGATACCTGGCGCTACAGGTTTTAAATCTGGCCTGGTTTTAGAAGTGTCGGCAGTGGAATTCTAGTCGCGAATGCATGTAAGAGGATTCAGCCGGACAACTATGGGTCGATTTCTACCCTGATCGGCTGACGGCAATCGGCCAAAAGTTAGCGTTCAGTCTTCTGACTAAAGACCGAGAACAGCGTTAATGATGAAAGTCGTGCGCGACGGTTCGAATGTGGGCTTTAATGTCCGTGCTTATAGGCAACCCCATGAGCTTCGACTCCGTACGATGGATGCGCCTGACGGCGGGTTCCGGTTGCCATGTACTTGTCCATTCAAGGAAGAAACGACATTGAAAATAGCTTTTAGCGCCCTGTTATTGACCTGCCTGACAACTATCGCGCTCGCTGGCGAGAACCCTGTCGGCTTCCGCTCTTCCACACTGGCGGATGCGCACAATGACCGCACACTGGAAATGGTTGTCTGGTACCCCAGTGCAACGACCGCCGCCACGCAATTGATTGGCGATGATGTGGTTTTCGTCGGGGCCTCTGCCGTTCGTGACGCGCCGCCCGCTGCTGGCAAGCATCCATTATTGGTGCTCTCCCACGGGTACAGAGGCAACTGGAGCAACCAGATCTGGCTTGCCAGCGCTCTGGCTCACAGGGGTTACATCGTCGCCGCAATCAATCACCCTGGCAGCACCACTCATGACCGTAGCCCTCAAGCAGCAGCGCAGTTATGGCAGCGGCCCGTTGATGTGAGCCGAGCCATTGATGGGGTCACGGCTCAACCGGAAAAATTCGGCCTGGTCGCCAATGACCGAATTGCAGTAGTGGGCCATTCACTCGGCGGCTGGACCGCCCTGGAAATCGCCGGTGCCCGCTTCGATCCAGACCGCTTCGCCCATGACTGCAAAGCCCACCCGCAGTTAGCAAGTTGCAGCGTCTACGGAAAGATGAATCCCGCCAGCACCTCAGAATCAAAGACCGCGTTGGCCGCCGATTTGCGCGATGAACGCGTCACGGCGGTGGTCACATTGGACCTGGGCCTTTCACGGGGCATGACCGATGAAAGCCTGGCCGGGCTGCCGGTACCAACGCTGGTGATCGCTGCCGGCGTACCGTCGCACGATCTTCCCGCTGAGTTGGAGTCTGCCAACCTGGCCAAACGCCTGCCTCCGGCGTCAAGCCGTTACGTCAAAATCAGCGACGCAAGCCATTTCAGCTTCTTGTCAGTGTGCAAACCTGGCGCAGAAGCGATGCTCGAAGAAGAAGTGCCAGGCGATGGCATCATTTGCCGGGATGGCGATGGCAATGGCGCTCGCCCGCGGGATTTGATCCAACAGCAGGTTACTTCGCTGATAGCAGAGTTTCTTCAGTCATCTATCGACAAAGAAAACAGTTTGTAAAATCGTGGCATAAGAACCGTCGTAGCTCGACAAAAAAAACGCTGGGGCAGGTACAGCGCCCGCGCAATTTGTCGGATCGGTTGGCCTGGGGTGATCGTTTTGGGTCGGAGTGGTCGGTCGCGAGCTGCTGCTATCGGCCAGAACCAGCCATTCAACGTGTCTGATACGTCAAGGACGACATTGATGAGATCAGTATTCGCGGGAGATGGCACAACGAAAATGATTGATCCCTAGCCAGGATGATCAGGTGTCATGAGCAAGGCTCGGGCAAACAAAATCGGCAGATCCGGCGGCAGAATCTCTTCGGTGTTAGCCATTAATTCATTTTCTGACCACCACCTTATTTCACATACAACGTCTCGCTCCTGATTGCTCCAACTCGCAGTCGAACAATGCTCGTTGCCTACACGTACCACATAGTAATTTTCGACCGCGAGCACATGCTCCCCATCCGGCATTTGCCAGATGAACTCCTTTCGTGTGATACAGCGACCAACGGACTGAACGTCGAGGCCAGTCTCCTCGTAAAGCTCACGCACTGCCGCCGCCTCAAAAGACTCATCACCTCGCAGCGCGCCACCAGGTGTGGCCCAGTAGCTTCTCCCCTCCAATACGCCGGTTTTGTAGTGGATCTTGAAAAGCAACAGTCGGTGAGAGGAACTGACCAGCAAAATCCGTGAAGCTGAACGTCGTCGCGGCATAACTCCCCCGTTGGGTAGATGAGCGCTAGCCAATGACTTCCAACACTTCACGGCCCCTCATACGCCGAACTTCCACCACATAATCAGCGATGTTAGGGACGGAGTAATCGACAACCAGCTCCACAACATTTTTGACCGGTTTGCCCGAAGGCTTCACAGGATAATCTGCGATTCTACGAAAGATCTCCGTATCACGACGATGCGGAATAGGCCATGTGTTACCCGAGTTCATGTGGCACAGCCATATTTTTTCAGCATAGGCAGGGATGAATTTCGCCGAATTCAACGTCAGAACATCGTGTTCGAGCGTGCGGTAATCACGAGCGCCGAGCAGACGATGCAGTCTTTCCTCCTCGACCCAGAAGAAAACCTTGTCGTTGATCAGTTCATACCACTGCCGGGCCGTTGTCCCATCCGTTAGAGCCTGTAACAACCGCCCCTCTGGCATAGGTTTTTGATCACGAAGCACTATGTTGGTGGGGTGGCCTGCCCTCACATCCATTTTCTGATCACGGTGTTCACTTTCGAACCGAGCGCGCTCGCCATCAGCTACGTCAAGATGATCAAGGACTGCAGTCGTGCTCATCAGTCCACGTTGTTGAATACTGTCCCACGTCCCGCGCTCAGCCATATGGTAGACACGAGGGTAAAGCTCAATGAGCTTTTCCAAATTCATCAGACTCTCCTACCAGAGCGTGCAGTCCAATTGCGTCGATCGATCAGCGAGCGTAAATCACTGGCATCTGGATCTCTGGAAAACCTGGTGTTTATCAGCGATACAGGGGCTTGAGAGACGCGCTCCAACTCCTCCACAAACTTGATAGTTTCTGGGTCAAGCTGCTCGAACCTACGAGCTTTACTGTTAGTCGACTTGAGGTAATCCGCAAAGGTGAGGACGATGTCGGTAGGCGCATTTAGAGCGCACGCTTTTCGGAACTGATCCCACTCGAACCACCCGACTCGTCTATTGCGGCGGGTGGTGGACGTCTTCTCAGCTGCGTTTAAAACCTCAGCTTCAAGACCCGCAAATTCGGCAATTTTGTCGAAGGTGGTAGAAAGCTTTAGCGTTCCAGATGTGTGGCCCTTGTCTCCATCCGGATCTCCAACACGGATTGGCATCGGTCGGATGACCATAAGGATTTTACGGATCCTGCTGGGTGATATTCCTGCCTCAGCGAGGCACCCTGCAACGTTGGTGTCCCTAGAGGTCACATGCGGGTAATCACCATGAAAAATACTCAACCCGCTACCTTGGGTTCCTTCTAACAGAATGGAGTGACCGTTGCGGTAGGCTTCCTCCAATCTGTCTGATGTGGAGCCGTGAAAATTTCCAGGAGTGCCAACATACGGACGCAACGCATCCACGTCCCGTGCAAGCCTAATCGTTGCTCTACCTCTACTGAGAATACGCCGTGCGGCCGCAGCTCCACTTCCGCTCCCGGTAGACGCGATGGTTGAAACCAGATGCGCCTTCTCCGCCTCAATGTCTTCATCTTCAATGATGGTGGCTTGAGGGTCGATGAACAAGCGGTCTACGCCGATACCGCACTCCTCGATTTCCTGTAGAAGTCCTGGCAATCGAATAGTCATGCCAGGGCCTAGAAGCAGTCGAGCGGACACGTCGCGGGACCCTGACGGCAGATGATGATAAGTGTAGGGGCCTGCGGAACTGGCCACGGTGTGTCCAGCATTTGGGCCCCCTACGCGAACCATGACATCGTATTCTCGAGCCAGGTAGGAAACGATATTGCCTTTACCCTCGCTCCCGTACTGCCCACCAATGAGAACATCGACGCATCTAATTTCGGGTGGAGTGAAAAGATGTAAGCGAGCGGCTACCCGTACCAACGTGTCCTTTGAGTCCGAGCGCTCGGTGTATATCCTAACGTCCGAATCTTCCTTAAGAGAGTTAATCTCCTCCGGATCCCTCAGTTGATTGACCTCGTCATAAGCCGCAGGATTGGTTCTGCCTTCAACTCTTTTCTCGTAACGCTCATGAAGGGTTTTGTCACTTGCGTACAGGTGGACATGCACCAGGTTTGCACCGAAGGTCTCTCGAAACTGCAAAACCTGTTTCAGCGTAGCAAGATGATCTACGACCAATGGCCGATCATCTTTCTGATTTGCGCAAATTTCCCTTGTTTCAACGAGCATCCACTGCGCACGCTGGTTATCGTCTAACTCTCTTCGGCGATCGATCAAAGCGGGCTGATCCATGCTGAGATTCCACTCAGCATCTTGGGAGGCCCGGCGGTCGCGAACCACAACGAAGTTGAACTCTTTTTCCAGCAAATGGGCCAACTCACTTTTACCGCTACAAGTTTTTCCACTGATCACTACGATCTGCCGAGTCTCCATGCGCTACCTCTCCCAGAGTTTTATTATTTGACCTGCGATTTCAAGGACAGTAAGTGTTCCGGTATCGAAAACTTTGTCAGCCATACTTCCTAGCGAACGAGCACTCAGCTCATTGGGATGTCGCACATTTGCTTGATATTCCGCGAGATGATTTGGGCCACGCTCAGCGTATCTCTGCTGCAGAACGGACTCAGGCGCGTCTATATGTACATGCATCACCGCCCCCGCATAGTGGAGCTTGAAAAGCTCCACCTGTCTCGACTTGCGTACGGCGTCCAGCAACCAATTATCGACATCCGGCCGGGCGTTGATCGCCGGTTTGGCGACTGAGTTGATGACCCACGAAAAATCAGTAGACCTATCCAGACTGTCGCCGAGCTCCTGAAGCTTGTGACGGTCTGGTAATTCGCCTTGGCCAACCAACTGCGCTCGCAAAAAAGAACTACTACTGATTGAAAAAAAACCAAAGTGCTCTTGTAGAACTGCGGAAACAGACGTTTTGCCGCTGGCCATGGGGCCACTTAACAGAAGTAGTCGCTTCACGTTTATGACGAATCCCTGTCTGGAATATTCGATATCACACGAAGCGTAGCTTGGTTATACAAAGTGATACATTTTTTACCGAGCTACTGCACCACAACCATTCTCTTAAGTTCATTGCTCAGGAATGCGAATTCTTGCCACCTCTATTTCTGATGACGCTTCAGAAGCTCATCAGATATCAAGATCGATTGGAGACCCCGGATAAAGGTTGAATCGGCCCTATATTGTAGACCTCATTCGAAGGACTCCTTTTGGCCGATTGCGATCCTTCGCGATAGGCAGCAATCAGCCAGAAGCGGCCAGTTACTCCCATCCGGTCAAAAGGGGCAGGATTTATTCTGATCTCGCTCTGCTTAAAATGGTCGACATCTATGTGCCGATGATCTCGATCATTTGCGTCATTGCTGCTCCAAAATCGGGGTTCTGGGCAACGCTGCTAGTTTCTCCGCTGCTCATCGCGGCAGGGTATGGCTTGTACGCCTGACAAACGGTTCAAGTCGTTTGATGAAGCTCGGCACGCTTTAGAAGCTCTTCTAACCGCTACGCGACAAGCTCGACATAGCTGGACTCCCCACCGCCAGTCGAGCCCGACAACCAACCCCATACGAAGGCCAAAGTGGTACGCCCTGCGTGATCAACGCCTACCGTGCCACGAGACCAGCCGGCCAGAATCTCACCGTCCGTAGTCAAACACTGAAAAAGAAGCTCAATGGTATCGGGGCCAGTCACGCGCCCGACTTGATTACCTATGCGGATCCGGCCGCCTTGGTAAGTGCTCCAAATGGCATTTTCCTCGACATGGTAATGAAATACTGTGCCTGCACCGGATAGCCCTTGGGTGTTGTCCGCTACCGTAAATCGGCGATTGTTCAATCGTTCGCTGATTTGAGAAAAGGGGATTTCCATAGATGTCGCGTCCTTTAGTCGAAATGTTCCAGTCCAGTCTTCGATTATCCTGAGCCATCTTGTCGCGACTGATGAAAGCATCGA
>NZ_JACNDU010000038.1:0-37302 GCF_017351735.1 Pseudomonas sp. FW300-N2A2
CCGCTGTTACCGCCGCCACCACCGCTGCCATCTTTGGCATACACGCTGGAGAAACTACTGATGTAATCGGGCACTAGAACAGTCGATGCCGACAGGACCCCGCCAATTGCCAGAGCCAACAAACATTTCTTGATCAGCATGATGCACCTCCGCTTGGAGTTGCGCAGTCATGTCCCTATCGAACGCAATATCCAGTGAGTTCCCGGCCGCCCATTGGAGCGGCCAGCCAACCGGCACGGCCATAAATCTGCAGCATTAACCAGCAACTGCGGTTTCCGCACGATCCCTGAGAGCCAGTCAGCATCTTTGTGTGGGACGTTACCCCACATTTTTAGATAGGTGCTGTCAGCCCGAGTTCAACAAACGAATATCTGGACTGAAGCATGCGTTGAGCAAAAACCTCTAAACCTTCGGGACGCCAACAGTTCATCGCGAGCTGAATGCCTGAAATCCCCTGACCACGCTGGGTCGAGCGCCCACCCTTTCATACCAGCGGCGAAGCTTGGGCAAACGATCCCACGGGATGTCTGCCTCTACTGACGACATGATGCTGTAGGCCGCGATATCCGCGATGGAGAAACAGCTTCCCGCCATATAAGCATCAGCACTGACGAACTGTTCAGCCAACTCAATTGACGAAAGCATGCGCTCGACCAGCCGCGCAGAGCCATCGTTGAGCCCTTGGCCGCGAAGGAAGAACGCCGAATGGCCCGGTGCGATGACATCGGTCAAAAAGAAGAATCGCTCATACACCGTAGCTCTGTGGCCAGCGGCACTGGGCAAGAGCCGTTCTGGAGCCTTTTCGGCAGCGTAGAAAATGATCGCGTTCGACTGAGTGAGTACAAAGGCAGGCTCATCGCCCTTTCGTTCGACCAATACCGGGACTTTTCCGGCCGGATTCAGGGAGCGATGATCCGCCCCTGTTTGCTGGCCTTTTGAAAGATCCACCAGTCGAACCGTGTACGCCAGCCCCGCTTCTTCGAGGGCGATGGCTGCCCGGATGCAATTGCCTGTGGGCGCACCGTGTAATTCCAGTAAGGCGTTCATGACGTATTTCTTCCTCCTTGCGGGCTCAGTTCAGTCATCCGCTAAAGCGTGCCGACTGTCACACAAGCCAGGCCCGACGCTGCGAGTCGTCACGCATAGACGTCCCGGTTTTTTTTCGATGAAAGCCTGCACAGACGCAGCTATCGACTAATTCTTTTGAAAAAGTCCGAGCGGATTGACTCAACCTACACTTAGCTTGATAGGCGTCCGATTTACGCGTTGCAAGCCTTCCTGGCAGGGCAAGCGTAATGCGGTGAACGCTCCAGCCCTACCACTTATGCCTGAGTCGTTAATCATGGATGAAGTCACTACCGTGCCCTCGGATGATGTACCTGCTACTCAACACATCGTGCAGCGCAAGCTCGGACGCTGTCTGATGCGCGTGCAACAATACGAACGGCAGCTGAAAGCCATTGTCGCGCATTACGAACTGACCGGTCTTGCAGATCAGCTGTCTAGCATCCGTGACCAGAAGGTCGAATGTGCAAAGAAAAAGACGATGGGTACGTTGATGGGGATGTTGACCGAAAGCTTTCTGACCCCGCCGCCCCCAAACGAAGAAGAGTCACAGACCGAAGCCGATGTCGGTGACCAGATCTGGCTCAGGCTTCGATACCAGTTGGAAATGACAGCCGAGGACTATGAGGCAATGAAGGCCGACCTCAAGGAGCTGGTTGACCTGCGCAATAGCCTGGTCCACCAATTCATTGAGCGTTTCGATCTCTGGTCTGAATCGGGCTGCCAGGCGGCGGATGGTTTTCTGGAGGAAAGCTACGAAACCATCAATCGGCATTGCCTGAGTCTGCAATGTTGGGCCAAAAACATGATTGAGGCACGAGCTAAAATGGCTTCGTTTATACAGAGCCAAGCATTTGAAGATGCGCTCGACGGTATCCGGGTGGATGGCTCAGTCGATTGACCTGGCAGTGGGATTTGCTGCTGTTTACGTGAAGCAGAAACGAAGCTTGCCGAAGGTGGCTGGACTCGATTGGAAGCATCCATTCGCTGGATTGGTGGTACCTATCCAGAGCAGACGCCCAAGCGCTACGGTTGCAGCAGCTTGAGGCATGTCCTGCACGAATCAATGCAGTTCGAAATACGAAAATTCCAGGCTGATAATGAACGTACTACCGTCTGGTATCGCAGCAAGGTCAGTTGAATGGGCAACTGAATCCTCCCTCCTTTTGTAAGCGCACTGAGTGACTGCTCCTGACCGTTTTCTGCCTGTGGTGACCGGCTGAAAACGACCCATCGCAGCCAGTCGGCATAACAGTTTTCAACCAATCGCCTGAACAATGTGGCTGCTTCACCCAACTCCTTCTCGTATCATCAGCGCCTTTGCATCTGGAACGAACTGTGTGAAATCGCCAACTGGAAAAGCCCCGGCTGCCCCTGATGGGACGAAGTGGGACGTAGGCGAGGCTGTCAATCAGCTCTCGTGGGACGACTTGCGCATCATCAAGACGCTCAGTGATTGCGGCAATCGTTCGGCTACGGCCAAGAAGCTTGGCATCAATGTATCCACCGTTTCGCGCCGAGTTGCTCAAGTTGAGCGAACGCTCGGCATCGCGCTGTTCGATCACCGCAAGTCAGGGTATCTGCTCACCGCCGAAGGTGCTGAATTGCGAGCACTCGCCGAGCGAGTGGAGCTGGATATTGTCAGCGTCACGCGGCGTGTTTCACGTTCAGGCCAAGGCCCCCTCGGGAAACTTCGAATTACCACCAGCGACTCGCTGCTGCTGTACTTCTTCACCCCCATCATCGCGGACTTCAAGGCCCTGAACGAGGGGGTCAGCATCGAGGTGCTGGTGGGCAATGAAACCCTTAGCCTCGCCCGGGATGAATCGGATATCGCGATTCGAGCGACGAGAAAACCTGCAGAAAGCCTGGTGGGCCGTAAACTGGCGAACATTGCCTGGGCACCTTACTGCTGTGCCAAGCAGATGACTGCCTTGCCCCTTTTCGAAGAGGGCCAGGCATGGGTGTCATACTCCTCTGCGCTTTGCGGTTTGAAGGCGACAAGCTATGTCGAAAGCAGAGTCGCTGCTGAGCGCATAGCGTACCGCACCGATTCTGTTGCAGCAGCAAGCGCTGCAATCGCGGCGGGTCTGGGATTTGGATTCCTTCCCTGCATGTTGGGCGACATAACCCCAGGGTTGGTACGCGCCGGCCCGGTGGTGCCAGAGCTTCAGGATGAGTTGTGGTTGCTGACTCACCAGGACATTCGAAAATCGTGGCGAGTCAAAGCATTCATGACCTTCTGCGCCGCTGCCGTGGCCAGTCAAAAGCCCTTGGTCGAGGGGCAATTGATACTCCCGGTCACCTAAATCGAGACCGGGAGTGCAGCTCAGATGTCTCGGGCGCCAATCACGGCCTTGCACACGATCTCAATCAGCTGCGGACGCTGGGCAAGTCTCGACACCCCAATGATATTGCTCGCGCACTGAGGCCGCTCAGTGCCATAGGTCGCCTTGCGCACTTTGCCGACCACAGCGAACGCAGCGTCCATGTCCAGCACATAAAGCGTTTCCTCGACAACATCTTGCATAGTTGCGCCATACAAGGCGAGCAGCTTCGAAATGTTGTCGTAAGAGACCCGCATCTGCTCTCCCATCGAAGAGAAATCACTGGGCTTACCGTCGGCGTTCAGCGGCGCCGGGGCTACCAGATTACCTGCCTCATCATGGTTGAATTGACCTGATACGTAGATCTCGTTTCCTACCCGCCGTGCCTGCGGATAGCCATACGCCTCCTCCCAGGAAACGCCCCAGTAGGCGGTCTGCTTGTTGAACGGTTGTGAAGCTGTCATTGCATTCTCCTGCACATGAGGGACCGACTTGATCCGAATAGGTGGGCGAATGCTAGCAGCGCGATCGCGCATTTTATGGCGCATAAATGAGCCGGCAGGAGCGCAAAAATGCGCCACCGAAAGGCGCCTTGTTTCGTTATCTTTTGCTCGTCCTCAAGCACTGACGCTGAGGAGTGCACTCGTGGCTACGGTAATGCCTGCAAGGTGCGGGCCCCGAGACTTGTGCGACTGAACATCATCAAGCCGAAAGGAAACAAAAATGAGCAATCCTAAAACTGAAGTCCTGACTCCGCTGAATAGCCAACTGATCTTCATCGATCAGCAGCCACAGATGGCCTTCGGCGTTCAGAGCATTGACCGGCAAACGCTGAAAAACAATACCGTTGCCTTGGCCAAGGCAGCGAAGATTTTTAATGTCCCCACCACCTTCACCACGGTTGAGACAGAAAGCTTCTCAGGTCACACCTACCCCGAGCTACTCGCTGTGTTCCCGGACGCCCCGCTGCTGGAGCGAACCTCCATGAACTCCTGGGATGATCAGAAGGTACGCGACGCACTCAAGAGAAATGGTCGCAACAAGATCATCGTCTCCGGCTTGTGGACCGAGGTATGCAATGCCACCTTCGCTCTGTCGGCAATGAACGATGCCGGCTATGAAATCTATATGGTTGCAGACGCCTCCGGCGGCACCACCAAAGAAGCCCACGATTACGCCATGCAGCGCATGATCCAGGCCGGCGTGGTACCGGTAACCTGGCAGCAGGTGCTGCTGGAATGGCAACGGGACTGGAAGAACCGCGACACCTACGACGCCGTAATGGAACTGGTAAAGGAACATTCTGGTGCATATGGCATGGGCGTCGACTACGCCTACACCATGGTGCACAAGGCGCCTGAGCGCGTACAGCATGGCCCCACCTTGGCGCCTGTCGCTGCATCTGTCTGAGCCATCGCCATCGCCATCGCCACCCCCTGCCCCGGGGGCTGTTCACAGACTTGCGAAGGGTGCGCAGTCGACTGAACCGAGTCAACGAGCCTGGCCTGGAACCTCTGAGGATTTCCAATGCCCAGCGCTGTTCGAGTCAGGCGTTCGCATCCTGTTACCTGGATTAATGGATGTGTATGAACAAGGACAAATCTACCGTGCTGGCCACTCTCACACTGGCTTCGACAGGGCAGCTCAAATCCTGGCAGATAAGAACTGCCAAACAACTGATGCTGGACAGGCTGGATACCGGCATTTCAGTGACTGAACTAGCCGAAGCTTGCGCATTGTCGCGTAGTCACTTCTCACGCAGGTTCAAGGAAAGCACCCGGATTTCCCCGCAGCGATGGCTGCGTGAACAGCGGGTCATGAAGAGCAGAGAGTTAATGAAGGCTTCCACGAAGTTGCTCACAGAGATCGCTCTGGAATGCGGCTTCAGCGATCAATCTCACTTCTGCCGTACATTCGTGAAGGCTGAAGGCATGACACCGAAGGCTTGGCAGCAACAAGCAATCTGCCCGATTCCGGTCGTTGCTTGAGACGGTAAGGCACCATCAACGCGCGGGCGAGCCCAAGCGGACTGAGGTGTAACCCCCCTTGAAAATCAATTTGTTACAGCTACAGACGATTTTTTAAAAAGTTTGCGCGCTAAATTTTTTAGCGGCAATTTATTGCGCATTGTTATAACGCAAACATTTAAATCGCTAACAGAATCCCCCCAAGACATTCAAAAGTGAGGAAAGCCATGAAAGTTCTCTACACCGCAGTCGCAACCGCAACCGGTGGTCGTGATGGCCGAGCCATCTCCAGCGACAAGAACCTCGACGTGAAACTGGCCACTCCGAAGGAATTGGGCGGTGTCGGTGGTGATGCCACCAACCCTGAGCAACTGTTCGCCGCTGGTTACTCCGCCTGCTTCATCGGTGCACTGAAGTTCGTCGCCAGCCAGAGCAAACGCAGCATTCCAGCCGACGCCTCGATCACTGCGCGGGTCGGCATTGGCCAGATCCCAGGCGGCTTTGGCCTGGATATCGACCTGAACATCAACCTGCCAGGCCTGGAGCAAGTCGATGCACAAGCGTTGGTGGAGGCGGCCCACCAAGTGTGCCCGTACTCCAACGCAACCCGTGGCAACGTCGATGTCCGTCTGCACGTCACCGTCTAACTTCCCGCCTCACCAGAAACAGGAGATATGAAATGAACGTTTTGACCAAAACACTCGTTGGCTCGCTCCTTGCCTTTTCGATCGGTAACGCATTCGCTGACTCTGGCGTCGAACACAACACCCAGGCATTCCTCGATGCATTGAACTCAGGCAGTGGTAAACCCATCGAGCAGCTTTCGCCGAAGGACGCCCGCGCGGTACTGACCGGCGCTCAGGCCGGGGTAAAACTGACACTGCCCAAGGCGGATGTCAGCGAGAAGACCATCACCGTCGACGGCCAGAACATCAGCTTGACCATCGTGCGTCCGGCGGGTGTGAAGGGGACCTTGCCTGTGTTCATGTACTTCCACGGCGGTGGCTGGGTGCTCGGCGACTTCCCGACCCATGAGCGCCTGGTGCGCGATCTGGTCGTCGGGTCCGGGGCGGTGGCGGTGTTCGTCAATTACACTCCGTCCCCTGAAGCGCACTACCCGACGGCGATCAACCAGGCCTACGGTGCAACCAAATGGGTGGCCGAGCACGGCGAGGAAATCAATGTCGACGGTAAGCGCCTGGCGGTAGCGGGCAACAGCGTCGGCGGCAACATGGCAGCCGTGGTCAGCCTGATGGCCAAGGATAAAGGTACCCCGGCCATTAAGTACCAGGTGCTGCTGTGGCCAGTGACCGACGCCAACTTCGAGACAGCGTCGTACAACCAGTACGCCGAGGGACACTTCCTCACCAAGAACATGATGAAGTGGTTCTGGGACAACTACACCACCGACCCCAAGCAACGTGCCGAGATCTACGCCTCGCCGCTGCGCGCTACCACTGAGCAGTTGAAAGGCCTGCCGCCAGCGCTGGTCCAGACCGCGAGTGCCGATGTGCTGCGTGACGAAGGGGAAGCCTATGCTCGCAAACTGGACCAAGCCGGCGTGCCGGTCACTGCGGTGCGCTACAACGGCATGATCCATGACTACGGCTTGCTGAACGTGGTCAGCCAGGTTCCGGCGGTACGCTCTGCAATGCTGCAGGCTTGCGAAGAGCTGAAAGTTCATTTGAAGTGACCCCCACTCAAGACCGGAGATGTATGCCATGAACTGGTAATCACCGCCGGAAACGAAAAAACCCGCTAAACAGCGGGCTTTTTCGTTTCCGGTGTAGCGTTAGCAGCCCTCTGCCAAGGGCACCTTTGGGTCGTAAGCGCTCCTTCTGGAGGGGCAGCTTTTGGCTGTGAATTCAGCAGGTCGATGCAACACAACTAAATTCTGTGTAAGCGACATGCAGACGGCCTCAGCGATTGAGCCTGGTAATTTTTGAACCCTGCAATCCCAGCCCGGCCATTAAGCCCTTTTGATCAAAGATGAACGCATAGACATCGGATTGAGCCGTTGAGGTAGTTATCGATTTGGCCATGCCTGAATCTACGACCACGATGCTTGGGCCCACGCCGACCTCAAATCCATTAACATTTTTCAGATCATTCATCGCTGAATAGGTCATGAAAAACATCACGTATCCAAACCGCTGCACGCCTGCCTGAAGGCCGTATGAGGCTGCTGTGGTCGCGTAGTATCCCGTCACTTTTCCGTTCTCAATCAATTCGCCTTCGCCATGGTGTGCGCCGGCGATGAGGCCCGCTTTCAGCACATCAGGGAAAACGAGGATACCCTTGGCTCGCTGCGCGAGGGCGCGCGCTTGCGGCGTTTTGGTATACAAACTCTGTAACGCCGCTTTCGCCTCGCGGTCCATTTCCGCGTTAGCAGCCATCGCATCAGAGGCGGAAGTTGATTGACCCATTTGGCAGCCCGCCGTGATCGCGAGGATTGAAATCATTGCCATCATTCGAAGGTATTTGATCATGAGCAATACTCCTTTTCTGTACCTGCCATTGAGGAACCTGCGTGGCGATAGCCGTTGCGGATCAAAGACTGACGGGGTCGATCTTTCCCTTAGACTTTAATCCTAATAAGCAGTTGGTCAAATGCTATGCACATGCATGTTCCTCAGACGAAATCCACAGTCAGCTTTTGGCCGATAACAGTCGCCCACTAAAGGGGCATAACGTTCCCAGGACGCTATGGAAATTCCTACACAAACCTCGGAACGCCTCTCCTTGCCCGCCGTTCCGATGAAGCTTATAGTCCGCCCCGTCGCCCAAAATGGCGATTCGGGTTTGGCGACCTGACTACAGAGAATGCGAGGGCTCTACGCTTTGTTGCAGGGGTCGTCGCACCCGCAAGGCCGCTGTAATGGCGGCTGTGCGCGGGAGGCCTTCGGGTCTGCCGGTGTTCTCTGTGCCGGTTCGCCAACCTGCGCACAGCTGCCACCCAATCGTTTGGCGACGACTGAGTGACGGCCTTTGAGCCAATCAAACAGAGATCTTCAAATGAATCGATACATGCCCCTCACCGGAATCGACCTGGTTCCGGCTTCCCTGCTCATCGACACCGAAGCTCCACTCGACGTATTGCAAGCCGCCGCTGACTACCGAATTCGCGCAGTTACTCAGGTGCTGGAGAACATCGCCTTTCGTGCCGAGATTGGTTGCGACACGGTGGTGTTGTCGGACTTCTCCAAACTGCTGGCCATTCCGTTGCGCGACGGTTGTGACTTGATGGATGTGATTGGTCGGCGATTGCGGGCGTTGGCGAAGGAGTGAATGAAAACGGGCGCTGAAGGCGCCCGTTTTTTGTTCAACTGTAAAAAGATCTGGCATCGCTAATTTGCGGAATGACTCTTGCCTGTTATCGGCCAAAAGCCGCCACCCACATTGCCTGAGCAAACACAGGCAATTCAGTGTCGCGCAGAAGAAACCCGCAACCCGACCTATATGGAATTGCGCTTGCGCCGAGCCTCTTCATTCTCCGCCAACGCCTGACGAACCAGCGCCCTCGCCGCCCACGCGGCGGTGTCGAGTGATTCTTCGACGCTCGCGCCACTGATATCGCGCACGGCGATCAACGCCTCGGTGCCGATAACGATCGACAGCGCCTGCTTCAGTCGTTTGCGTGCGCGGGGCGAGAGCACGTCCTTCAGCGAGTCGACGATCGGTTCGATGTAGCTCATCCGGCGGCCTGGTCGCAGGGGCTCGTGGGTCTCGCTGTCGAGCCACACCGACATGAACGAACGTTCCATCACGTGCAAGCCGATCTCGTCGTCGATCAAGAGTTTGTTCAACGCGTTCGCGGCCAGGCCGATGCCCTTGACCGGGTCGTCTCCCGGCCGCCAGAAGCTCTCCAGCGGCTTCATTTCACGATCCGCCGCCGTCTCGCTGATCAATGCCTCGGTCGAGGGAAAGTAGCGATAGGCCGTGGCGCGCGAGACCATCGCGCGCTCTGCAACTTGCGCCACCGTCGGGTTTTGGCCCTCGTCGCGCAAGGCGATGGCGGCATCGATCAGCGCCTGACGCGTTCGCAGCTTCTGGTTGGCGCGGCCTTGCGGATCGCCGCCGGGTTCAGACGGGGTTGACTTCGGGATCGACATGGAATATATGAGACTCTGTCTATTCATGAGACTTGAGTCTCATAATAGGCACGCAACAATCAACCGACAAGAGGTCGCCCGTTATATTTCAGCAACTGAGCGCGCCTCTGGGCGCATGAGGTGAATGCCATGAATCACAACCCCCGTTCACGGACCTGGTTTCGGCTCGCTGCCCTCTACTTCGCCATTGGCGTGATGCTGGGCGTGGCGATGGGCGCTTCCGGCGACCACTCGCTTTTCGCGGTACATGCTCATGTCAATCTGTTGGGATGGGTGTCGATGGCCCTGTTCGGCATCATCGGCACAGCGCACCCATCAATCACCGAAGGGCGCGCGGCTGCCGCACAGTTCTGGATGTACAACATTGGCGTCCCGGTGATGCTTGGCGCACTGACGTTGCGGCTCAAGGGCGTCGCGGCCATCGAGCCGTTGATTGGCGCCGCGTCCATTCTTGTTGGTTGCAGTGTGCTGCTGTTTGTGTGGCTGGTGTTCTCGCGCATCGGTGTAACGGCTATGGGTTTGAGCAGCGCAACACGTGAGTCGCGCACGTCTTGAAGTCAGCTGTCCTTACGACCGGCACACAAAATGTGCCGGCCACTTGCACCACCGCTGCCCTATTTTTTGATTGAAACAATCGTCGCGCTGCCACCCTCGACCCGGAAAACAAACGAGACACGGTCTCCGGCCGACAGCCCGGCGAGTTGATCATCCGTCACGGAAAAGGCCATGGTCATCGGCGGCCATTGCACGGCGGGTACTGCGCCGTGGGAGATGGTCACCGTGTGCCTGGCAGCATCGATAGCCTTGATCGTTCCGTTGGCATTAGCGACGGGCGCCTGCTTTGTCTCCTTTGTCTGCATGCCCTCCATACCGTCCATTTTCATACCCGGCATATCCTCTGCACGAGCCAGGAAAGACAACGCAACCAAGGTTCCTGCCACTGCAATATGGGTCAGTTTCATACGACGTTTCCTTTAAGGTGAGTGGATTCAATGACGAGATGTCGGCGGCGCATCAGGCGATAGGCTGCCGGAATGACAAACAGGGAAAGCAAGGGAGCCGTGATCATGCCGCCGACCATGGGCGCGGCAATGCGGCTCATCACTTCACTGCCGGTTCCGCTACCCAACAGGATGGGTAACAGGCCGGCAATGATCACGGCCACGGTCATGGCCTTGGGGCGAACACGCTGCACAGCGCCTTCACGAATCGCCGCAACCAGCCCGCGCTCAGTGCTGTCGCCGAGGTCTTCACGTTCTGCCCAGGCGTTTTTCAGATAGAGCAGCATGATCACGCCAAACTCGGCAGAAACACCGGCCAGGGCGATAAAACCGACACCGGTGGCGACCGACAGGTTGAATCCCAACAGATAGATGAACCATGCCCCGCCAGTCAGCGCGAATGGCAGCGTGGCCATGATCAGCAACGCCTCATCGAAGCGCGCAAACGTCAGGTAGAGCAGCACGAAGATGATCAACAGCGTGGCTGGCACCACCAGTTTGAGTCGTGCATTGGCTCTGTCGAGAAACTCGAACTGCCCTGAGTAGCTCAGGCTCATGCCAGGCTGCAACTTGACCTGCTCGTTTACGGCATGGCGCAAATCAGCGACCACCGAGGCAATGTCCCGGCCACGCACATCGATATAGACCCAGCCTGAAGGCCTCGCGTTTTCACTTTTGAGCATCGCAGGGCCGTCGCTGATTTTGACGTTGGCCACTGTCCCCAGGGTGATCTGGATGCCTGACGGCGTGTAGATCGGCAATTGCTCCAGGGCACCAAGCGAGTCACGCCACTCCCGTGGGTAACGTACGTTGATCGGGAAACGTGCGAGCCCTTCAATGGTCTCCCCGACATTTTCACCACCGATAGCGCCGGCCACGATGGACTGCACATCAGCGATATTCAGCCCGTAGCGAGCGGCGGCCTTGCGG
This sequence comes from Pseudomonas sp. FW300-N2A2, assembly GCF_017351735.1. Taxonomy (NCBI): domain Bacteria; kingdom Pseudomonadati; phylum Pseudomonadota; class Gammaproteobacteria; order Pseudomonadales; family Pseudomonadaceae; genus Pseudomonas; species Pseudomonas sp. FW300-N2A2. Next base: position 11,403 of record NZ_JACNDU010000038.1, read on the forward strand.
TCGATATCCACGTCGATATAGCGGCCGCCGGTCAAGCGTTCGGCCAGCGCTGAACTGACACCGGGTACGCCTTTGGCCACCCGCTCGACCGCCTGGGTGACAGCATCGATGTCCGCCAACTGGGTGCCGGCGACTTTCACTCCGATCGGACTTTTGATGCCGGTGGCAAGCATGTCGATACGGTTGCGAATCGGCGGTATCCAGATATTGGTCAGCCCTGGAACCCGAACCACGCGATCCAGTTCTTCCACCAGTTTTTCCTGGGTCATGCCTGGCCGCCATTGCTCGTGTGGCTTGAATTGAATGGTGGTTTCGAACATTTCCAGTGGTGCCGGGTCGGTGGCAGTTTCGGCACGCCCCGCTTTGCCGAACACGTGCTCGACTTCGGGCACCGTCTTGATCAGGCGGTCGGTCTGTTGCAGCAGCTGCGCAGCTTTCTGTGCCGACAACCCCGGGAGAGCGGAAGGCATATAGAGCAGATCACCTTCGTCCAAAGGCGGGAGAAACTCACCGCCCAGGCGCGACATTGGCCATAGCGCACTGACAAACACCACCAGTGCCACCAGCAGGGTGACTTTGGGACGGCGCAGCACCGCCTCCAGGGCCGGCTGGTAGATCCTGATCAACCAGCGGTTCAACGGGTTTTGTTGCTCACCGGGAATTCGCCCGCGAATCCAGTACCCCATCAGCACGGGCACCAAGGTCACCGACAACCCCGCCGCCGCGGCCATCGCATAGGTTTTGGTGAACGCCAACGGGCCGAACAGTCGCCCCTCCTGAGCTTCCAGGGTGAACACCGGAATGAACGATAACGTGATGATCAACAAACAGAAGAACAGCGCCGGGCCGACCTCTGCCGCTGCTTCGGTCATGACGTGCCAATGACGCTCGCCCTTAAGTTCCTCCCCCGGATTGGCCGCGTGCCAGGCCTCAATCTTCTTGTGGGCATTCTCGATCATCACCACGGCAGCATCGACCATGGCGCCGATGGCGATGGCAATCCCGCCCAAGGACATGATGTTGGCGTTGATCCCTTGGTAACGCATGATGATGAAGGCCATCAGCACGCCCACCGGCAGGGAGATGATCGCCACCAGTGATGAGCGCAAGTGCCAAAGGAAGATCCCGCAAACCAGCGCGACGACAATGAACTCTTCGATCAACTTATGGCTGAGGTTTTCCACCGCGCGGTCGATCAGTTTGCTGCGGTCGTAGGTGGTGACGATTTCCACTCCGGCCGGCAAACTGCTTTTCAGTTCGTCGAGTTTGGTCTTGACCGCCGCAATGGTCTCGCGAGCGTTCTTGCCGCTGCGCAAAATCACCACGCCACCGACGGTTTCGCCCTCGCCGTCGAGTTCGGTAATGCCCCGCCGCATTTCCGGCCCCAACTGAATAGTGGCGACATCGCCAAGGGTCACCGGCACACCATCCGCCCCCAACTTGAGAGGGATCGCCCGGAAGTCGTTGAGCGTCTTCAGATAACCGGAAGCGCGCACGATGAACTCGGTCTCTGCCATCTCCAGTACCGCGCCACCCGTTTCCTGATTGGCCTTGCCGATAGCCTCGGTCACCTCTGTCTGAGTGATGCCGAGGCTGGCCAGTTTCAGCGGATCGAGTTGCACTTGGTATTGCTTGACCATTCCCCCCACCGTGGCCACTTCCGCAACGTTGGGTAGGGTCTTGAGTTCGAACTTGAGGAACCAGTCTTGAAGCGCACGCAGTTGCGCCAGGTCGTGCCCACCACTGCGATCCACCAGAGCGTACTGATAGATCCAGCCAACCCCCGTTGCATCCGGTCCCAACGCCGGTTTGGCGCTGGCCGGCAACCGGCTTTGTATCTGACTCAGATATTCCAGCACCCGCGAACGGGCCCAGTACACGTCAGTGCCGTCTTCGAACAGCACATAAACGAAGCTGTCACCGAAGAAGGAATAACCACGCACCGTCTTGGCTCCCGGCACTGAGAGCATGGTGGTGGCCAACGGATAGGTCACCTGGTTCTCGACAATCTGCGGCGCTTGGCCCGCAAATGGAGTGCGGATAATCACCTGAACATCCGAGAGATCCGGCAGCGCATCGATGGGTGTGCTCTGCACTGACCATATGCCCCACGCCGTGACGAACAGTGTCGCCAGTAACACCAGGAACCGGTTGGCGACTGACCAACGAATCAGGGCCGCAATCATGGCTGGCTCCCCGATTTTTCCTCATCCGCCTCATGAATACCGGCGGCTGCTGCGCTGGGTGGCGACTCGTCCTCAGTGCTGGCAACAATGCCCTTGAGACTGGCCTCCGAGTCCAGCAGGAACTGGCCAGACGTAACCACCTTCCAGCCTTCTTCCAGACCTTTCAAAATGGCCGTCTTGCCATCACTTTCCTGCCCGGGTTGCACCTCTACCGGGCGGTAGTGGCCGGTGTCTTCGGCGAGCATCACCAAGGCCCGTCGCCCCGTATGAATAACCGCCTCGCTCGGCACCCACAACACACTGTGTTCGCTCGAACGGTTCAGGCGCACCTGTGCCGTCAAACCCGGCCTGAGGCGGCCGTCCGGATTGGGCAGTTCCACCCGCACACGCAGGGTGCGACTGTCCGCACTGGTCTCGGGCAAAATAGCGCTGACCTCGCCGTTGAGCACGGTCCCCGGAAAGGCTGGCAGCCGTGCTTCGACCGTCTGCCCCACTGTGATCGATCCGGTCTGCGACTCTGGAACGGCCACGGCCAGCCAGACACTGCTCAAGCCATTGACGCGTGCCAGCGTGTCGCCCGTCGCCACGGTCATGCCCGTGCGTACGTTCAAGGCTTGCAGCACACCGGCGATGGGACTGGTCAGCGTCAGGTATGGCTGAACCTTACCGCTACGCTCGATCTGAGTGATCAGCGCTGCCGGCATTCCGGTGAGCTGCAGTCGTTGGCGGGCTGCAGCCAACAGCTCCGCGTCGCCGTTACGCTTCAGGGCAAGGAACTCTGTCTGAGCCGCAGCCCATTCCGGCACCAGAATATCCGCCAACGCTGCGTTGGCGTTCAGCACATCTCCGGGAGCATGGGCATAGACTCGCTCCACAAAGCCAGCGGTGCGTGCCTGAATCACCGCAACATCACGTTCGTTGAGCGCCAGGACACCTGTCACGTCGAGGCTGGAATGAAAGGTTCCACGGGTGACAGTCGCAAAACGCAGCCCGAGATTCTGGGTCAGTCCCGGGTCGATACTGACAGTCGTCCGGTCTCCTGCGCCGCTGGCGTATTGGGGAACCAGTTGCATGTCCATGAAGGGGGACTTGCCCGGTTTGTCGAACTTTTGCTGCGGGTACATCGGGTCGTACCAATACAGGGCTTTGCGTTCGGGCACAGCATTGATGTCTTGCTCCGCCACGGCATTTGGCGCTGCGCTCATACGCTGGTGAGCGACCCCGTAACCGCCGGCAACACCCAATGCCAGCGAAAGGCTAACCAGCAATGCCCCGTTCCATTTTTCAAGTTTCATTGGCTGGCCTCCCCGTAAGCAAAATACAAACGCGCACTGGTCAGCGCGCGCTGCTCTTCCACGTCAATCTGTTTGAGCCGGGCTTCGATGAGTTCACGTCGGGCGGTCACAACGGTGTCTAAATCGCCTTTGCCGGCCCGGTAGCTGGCCATGCTGAGTTCGACCTTTTCCTTGGCCAGCGGTAACAGGCTTTCCTGGTTTCGGTGCACGGCACGATTCAGGCGCTCGTAGTCAGCCAGTTGGCTTTCCAGTTGTTGGGTGTGCTCGCGTGACAAGGCTTCGCGCTCGGCCTCAAGCTGGTTGAGTACAGCGTGTCTGGCGGCGATTTTCGGGTTTTGGCGAGCCTCAGGAAACAACGGCAGATCCCAGGAAAACTGCACGCTGACCATGTCGCCGAACTGTCGGCCACGATGCTGATAGTCAAGCTCCCAACTCCAATCCGATTGCTTCTCCGACTCGGCTTCACGAACCCTGGCTTGCGCTTCGCGGGTCATCGGCGCAAACGCTGCCAGCTCCGGATGGTGTTGCAGTTGATGGGAGTAGCTTGAGCTATCGACGGGCCATTCAGGCAGGCTGCCCACAGGCTTGTCGTTGGCGGCTGAGCCAATCCAGCGTTTGAGGGCGGCTCGGGCCTGGGCTCGCTGCAGAATCAAATCATCCTGCTGCTCTGCCAACTGAGCGGCTTCCTGTTTGGGTGTCACCGCATCGGCGGGCTGGGCGCGGCCGCCAGCAATCCGGGCCCGGACGGTATCGCTCAGCAGGCGGTTTTCTTTGTAGAAGTCCTGGAACAACGCATCTTTACGCTCGATGGAATAGCTGCTGATCCAGGCCAGTGCGGTGGACTGGCGGACCTTCAGACGTTCGACCCGACGCTCGGCGGCGGCGCGATCAACAGCCGCATCGGCGACCTCGATACGGGCTTTGCGTTTGTCGCTGTTCGGCATCTCCTGCCGGACCCCGACCATTTGCATGGTCATGAAATCCTGGTCGAGGCTCCAGCGATCCGGACCGCCTATGGGGTAGTTCTGCACTCCCAGAAGCAGCTTGGGATCAGGTAGTTCTCCCGCCGGGATGGCTGCGCTGCTGGCAGCCTGAATCCTGGCGTCTTGTGCGGTCAGTGACGGCGCATTGTTTTCGGCCAGCCGCAACGCTTCATCGAGTGTCAGTGCGGCAGCGAAGCTCGGCAATGCCAGTACGCTTGCCGCCAGGCCGACCACGAGGGGCCAGCCTGTGCAATAGCACTTGGAGTTCATGTCTACGATTCCTGTGATCATCAACTGCGCGCGTCAAAAGACATGCGCACAGCCAGGTCATCCCGCTAATGCGGAATGAGGTTCGATGTGGGACAGGAATCAAACGCGGGGCGGTCGCCATACCCCGGACGGGGTTTTCACGGGCAGGGAATCGCTGAAGAAGGAAAGCGCTACGGGGCTGAATGCGGTTATGGGAGGCTTGATAATCGAGACTTGCAGCATGCCGCCCGTCTTGCATTCCTGGCCTGGTTTGCAAGGCTTGCCATGCTCGGTGGGGCTTTTCATGTCGTTGCAGCAGTCCATTCCCATGCCGTCCATCATCGCCATGCCCATCGTCTTCATGGGGCACGGTTCTGTCGGTGCCTGAACGCCCGCCATCCCGCTGAGGGGAAGCGCCAGGCTGATCATGAAAATGATGCAAAACCGCAGATAGCGTTTCATGGGCTGGAGTGTAGTCGCTGCAATTGGCTCTTACGATGGGATTTGAGTTGTCAGCAACCTATCGTCAGGTTCCGACGCAGGCGATAACACCGGACATGAATTAAGCCAGCATTACGTCTTCTTCAGCAATCCTGAAATCCACGCGGGATCGTGTGCTTCCCATTGCCCGCCTCTCTCATCACAGGGGCAAAGGCCTGTCCTGCACCACCCGTTTCATGACCAGCGTCGACGTCAGCCGCTGCACATTGGGCAAGGTCGAAAGGCTTTCATCGTAGAGCCGTTGAAAGGCCGGCAAATCCTGAGTGATGACGTGCAGCAGATAATCCGGTTCGCCGAACAACCGCTGGGCATCGACCACCTGCGGGATGTCGACAAGCGCCGTCTCGAACGCCTCGACCGCTTTGCGGTCGCCCTCGCGCAACGTGGCAAACACCATTGCGGAAAAGTTAAGGCCCAATGCGGTTGGGTCCAGTTGTGCTCGGTAGCCGAGCAACACACCCGACTCTTCCAGGGCCCGGACGCGTCGATGGCAAGGGGAAAGGCTCAGGCCCACGCGCTCGGCGAGTTCGGTGACCGACAGGCGACCGTCCTTTTGCAGCTCAGAAAGAATCTTGCGATCAATCCTGTCCATTTAGAATTTTCTCCCAACCCTGCGCATTCTGATGATCATCTTTGAAAGTAAATTCTAACAAGATTTCCTTATTCTTCCTCACATCCATATTTTTCGGAGCAGGACGATGCAGAGCACGGTGTATCAGCAGCAGAAGTGGTTAGCGCCATGACCTTGAGTGTTTTCGTGGCCTTTTGGGCGGTGTCGATTCTGTTCGTCATCACGCCGGGGGCGGATTGGGCCTACGCGATTTCGGCGGGGTTGAAGGGCCGGGTCGTGATACCCGCCGTGGGCGGGCTGTTGTCCGGTCATTTGATTGCCACGATGATCGTTGCCGCGGGCGTCGGCACGCTGGTGGCCAACCACCCCGTTGCCTTGTCGGTGCTGACCGTTGCCGGGGCCGGTTATCTGCTGTGGTTGGGCATCAACATGCTCGCCCGCCCCGCTACACCGCACTCAGATGATGCTCAGGCGCCAGGCTCCTGGCAGCGTTGGGCGATCAAGGGGCTTTGTGTGAGCGGGCTGAATCCGAAAGTGTTTTTGCTGTTTTTGGCGCTGTTGCCGCAATTCACCGACGCGGCAGCGGCCTGGCCTGTGCCGATGCAGATGATTGCGCTGGGGCTCATCCACACGGTCAGTTGTGGCGTGATTTATTTGCTCGTGGGATTCGGCTCACAGGCCGTACTGCAAGCACGCCCCGCCGCGGCCCGGTGTGTCAGTCGTTTCTCCGGAACGGCCATGATCATCATTGCGGTCGTTTTGCTCGGCGAGCAGCTGTTGGGTTAAGTCCGTGACAAGGCCAGCATTGCACAGCGCATTTGCCCCGCGCCAACACTCCCCGCCTCGTCGTACAGATCGCTCACGGTGTCGTAGTCCACTCGGGCGTCGGGCACCAGAAAATTAACCAGCTTCGATTTCAAAATCTCTTCGACCATCTTGGTGTCTCCTTGATATGAGTAGCAGTCCTGTCACTCAGACACCTGCTGTGCACTGGCGCTGAGTGCACGGGGTGATAATGTAGCGCGCCGAATGGAGAATCCAGACCATGCGCCAAGTTCTTCTCGTTGTGGATGTTCAATCCACCTTCTCGCCGCCTGAATGGCTCGTGAAGGGTATTCAAAAACTTGCGGACGTTGTCCCGGCGGTGGCGACCGTCGAGCTGCATGACGAGCAGCGCACCCCGTTCCATCAACAGCTCGGCTGGCACCCTGCGGCGCTCGACAGCAGCGCGGTAAAAACAGAGCAGATTTTCGTCAAGCACGGCTATGCACCTTCGCCTGAGACCATGGACCATTTGAAGCGCCTGAAGCCGGACCGTGTCCTGGTTTGCGGTATCCAGACGGACACCTGTGTCCTGGCCGCAGGCTTTGCACTGTTTGACGCCGGCCTTTATCCGACGCTCGTCACCGACCTCACGGTGGGTTCATCCCTGGACCGCTCCGGGCAACTGGGTATCAGCCTCTGGACCCACCATTTTCGGCACACCACCACCTCAGCTGAAGTTCTTTCAGGATTGATCGCCGAGCAAAAGTGACGTGATCGCGAACAGGAAAGCCACCGCAGCAGGCATTCGTGGATAGGCGCACGTCGCTTGTGCGGCAGCCTGTCGGCGCAGGGTCAGGATGGCTGCACCGAAGCGGATGAACGTTGAGCTGGCAAAAAAGCAAAATTGCCATGTGTTCCACTCGTTAGTTCATACGTCGCAGTTCTCACTGCCCGTTTCTATCTGTCTGGAGTTCTCTCGATGCCCTCGCCCAAATCCGTGCCCGCTGCGCTGCTGGGGCTGGCGCTTGCCTGTCCGGCCATGGCCGAGGAAGCCCAAGGCCTGGAGCTGGGACAGGTGCTGATTCAGGCTGAGGAGCAGCGCGGCGAAGACCAGACGATCGAGGACGCCGAGGCCCGGCTTGCCCAGGTGCCCGGCGGCACCAATGTGGTCGATATGCGCCGCCCCCTTCAGGGTCGCGTGGCCAGCAACCAGGATGTGCTGGCCTATCAGCCGGGGGTCTATGCCCAGTCTGCGGGCAATGAAGGGGTGAAGATTTCGATCCGTGGCTCGGGGATCAACCGTGCACCGGGCGCCCATGCCTCGGGGCTGTACGCCATGCTCGACGGTCTGCCGCTGACCGGCCCGGGCGGCACGCCCTACGAGTTGCTGGAGCCGCTGTGGCTCGATCATGTGGAAGTGCTGCGCGGCGCCAACGGTTTTGACAGGGGCGCGCTGGCCTTGGGCGGAGCCGTCGATTACATCAGCCACACCGGCTACGACGCACCGCTGTTGCAAGTGCGCTACGCCATGGGCAGCCACGGTTATCAGCAGCGTCAGGTCAGTTCCGGGCAGGTGCTGGGGGATTTCGACTACTACGTGTCCACGACCGATGCGCGCGCCGACGGCTATCAGGATCACACGGCCAGCGAGAGCCAGGGCGTCATTGCCAACTTCGGCTATCGCTTCAACCCGAAGCTGGAAACGCGCTTTTATCTGCGCTATCGCCAGACCGACAACGACCTCGCCGGGCGGGTGACCAAGCACTCCATCGAGCACGACCCACGGGCCGCCAACCCCGCTTACGTGGCGCGGGACGACCGTCGCGAACAACCGGGCAGCACCTTCTTCGGCAACAAGACCACCTACTACATCGATGACGATTCGAGTATCCAGACCGGTCTTGTCTACCATGACTACCCGATGGACTTGCGTGAGGGCCCCAACCGCTTGAAGGTGGCGTACACGGACGTCAGCGGCACCTTCGACTATAAGCGTCGCGACACCCTCTGGGGCCTGGAAAGCCATAGCACGCTGGGCCTGCGCGTGACGAAGCACCTGCCCAATGCCGGCGCCAGCGAATCAGTGCGCATCCCCACCGGCAACACCGCCGGCTATGCGCCGGGCACGCCCATTCGCAACTTCACCTACCAGGGTTCAGACACGGTCTTGCATATGGGCAATGACCTGGAGATCGCCGACGACCTGTGGCTGACCACCGGCCTCGCAGCCATTTACACCCGCCGCGAAAGCGCCGTGACCTTCCCGGAAGGTGGCGGCAAAACCAGCCTCAACGACTGGGACTACGCACCACGCGTGGGCCTGCGCTACCAACTCACACCGGACTTGCAGCTGTTCGGCAATCTCAGCCGCTCGGTCGAAGCGCCGCACCCGTGGTCGCTGATCTACAGCTCCAACATTCGCTTCCCGGCAGGCAGCGGTGTCGCCACAGGCGCCCAGCGCGACCCGATCAAACTGCAGAACCAGACCGCGACCACCCTCGAACTCGGCGGCCGCGGCGACAGCACGATGGGGCAATGGAGCCTGGCCTGGTACTACGCTCAGGTGCAGCACGAATTGCTTTCGGTGTTGCCGGATGCCAATGCCGTGACGCCTTACGAACTCAACGCCAGCCCGACCGTGCACCAAGGCGTGGAAGCCAGCCTGCAAAGCAACCTGTGGTCGTCCGGCGATGGCGGCCAACTGAGCTTGCGCCAGAGCTACACCTTCAGCGACTTCCACTACCGCGATGACGACCGCTTCGGCGACAACCGCCTGCCGGGCTTGCCGATGCACTACTACCAGGGCGAACTGCGCTACGACTGGCCCCAGGGTTTCTTCGCCGGGCTCAATACGCAGTGGGTGTCGAAAACTGCGGTCGATTACGCCAACAGCTATTACGCCGACCCTTACGCACTGTTCGGCGCGACGGTGGGCTACAACGCCCCCAAGGGCGACTGGCAGACCTGGCTGGACCTGCGCAACTTGACCAACAAGCACTACGCCGCCACCGTCACGCCGGGCTACGACGACAAAGGTCTGGACGCGGCACGGTCGACGCCGGGCGAAGGTATGGCGGCGTATGTCGGGGTGTCGTGGAGTTTGCGCTGAGGCTTGGGCATGCTTTTGAGTCGGTCCTGACTATGCCGACGACACTTTTGAGCTGAGACGTTTCAGCGGCTGCCGCGATAATCGAACGCTAAACCCATGAGACATCGAGGTTCAGCATGACAAGCGCCGCGACAGAGCAGGTCAGCCCGCAAACCCTGAGAAAAGTGATTGTCGCCGCCGGCATCGGCAATTTCGTCGAGTGGTTTGACTTTGCCGTCTACGGCTTTCTGGCGACGACCATCGCCCAGCAGTTTTTCCCCAGCGGCGATGCCAGCGCTGCGCTGCTGAAAACCTTTGCGGTATTCGCCGTGGCCTTTGCGTTTCGGCCCCTGGGCGGGATTTTCTTCGGCATGCTCGGTGACCGGATCGGTCGCAAGCGTACCCTGGCGATGACCATCCTGCTGATGGCGGGCGCGACGACCCTGATCGGTTTGTTGCCGACCTACGCCGCGATCGGTGTCACGGCACCGGTGCTGCTGAGCCTGATCCGCTGCGCCCAGGGTTTTTCCGCAGGGGGCGAATATGCCGGTGCCTGCGCCTATCTGATGGAACATGCTCCCAGCGATAAAAGAGCGTGGTATGGCAGTTTCATTCCGGTGTCGACCTTTGCTGCGTTTGCATCGGCAGCCGTGGTGGCTTACGCACTCGAGGCGTCACTTTCGGCCGAAGCCATGGGCAGTTGGGGCTGGCGCCTGCCGTTCCTGATTGCCGCGCCACTGGGCCTGGTCGGTCTTTACCTGCGCTGGAAGATGGATGAAACCCCGGCGTTCCAGGCCGTCACCCAACAACATGCCGTCGCGCACTCCCCGCTCAAGGAGACCCTGCGCAACCATGGTTCGGCCATCTGCTCCCTCGGTGCGTTCATCTCGTTGACGGCCCTGTCGTTCTACATGTTCACCACCTACTTCGCGACTTACTTGCAGGTCGCGGGCGGCCTGAGTCGCGCAACGGCGTTGCTGGTGTCGCTGATTGCACTGATCTTCGCCGCACTGATGTGCCCGTTGGCCGGTTTGTTTTCGGACCGGGTCGGGCGGCGCATGACGGTGATGACGGCCTGCGCGCTGCTAATCGTGGCGGTGTATCCATCGTTCATGATGGCCAGTTCCGGCTCGTTCGCAGCCTCCATCGTTGGCGTCATGCTCCTGGCGATTGGCGCCGTGTTGTGTAACGTGGTGACCGCCGCCCTGCTCTCGGAAACCTTCCCGACGCGCACTCGCTACACCGCATCGGCGATCACCTACAACATGGCCTACACCCTGTTTGGTGGCACCGCGCCGCTGATGGCGACCTGGCTGATCAGTACCACCGGCAGCAATCTCTCGCCAGCGTTCTACTTGATTGCCATTGCAGTGTTGGCGTTGGTTGGCGGCCTGGCGTTGCCGGAGACTTCGAAGATCTCCCTGCACGATGTTTCATCAGGTGAGAAGCCAACAGAGGTGCCAGCGGTGGCACGAGGGTGAAACTCACCCTCGTGGTTTGTTTAACCCGGCTAACCCCTGAGCGCCGCTTCAATCGCCGCGACGTCGATCTTGCCCATCTGCATCATCGCCTCAAATGCACGCTTGGCCGCGGCGGGATCGGGATCAGTGATCGCCGCCGTCAGCACCCGAGGGGTGATCTGCCAGAACAAACCCCACTTGTCCCGGCACCAGCCGCAGACGTTTTCTTCGCCGCCGTTCCCTACTATCGCGTTCCACAAGCGGTCCGTCTCGGCCTGATCGTCGGTCGCCACCTGAAACGAAAAGGCCTCGTTGTGCTTGATCGACGGCCCGCCGTTCAGCCCGAGACACGGGATGCCCATCACCGTGAACTCCACCGTCAGGACATCGCCCTTCTTGCCCGCCGGATAGTCGCCGGGGGCGCGGTGGACAGCGTTCACCGCGCTGTCCGGAAATGTTTCGGCGTAGAACGTCGCGGCGTCCAGCGCGGTGCCGTCATACCACAGGCAAATCGTGTTTTTGCTGACCATTTTTGTTCTCCAAAAAAATGTGGCGGTTTTTCCTAGTCAACGTCTTCGAACGTTCCCGTACGTACTTCGCCGCTGCGTTCGTAGCGGCTGATCAATACACCCGCTGGCGTGGTGATCGAGTGCGCCAGGGTGAACGCCGACGCCAGCGCATCGTCGCCGAACAGGCGCTTGCCGCGCCCCAGGACCACGGGAAACGTCATCAGCCGCAGCTCGTCGACCAACCCGGCGGCCAGCAATTGGCGCACCAGATCACTGCTGCCCTGGGTCAACAAACGGGCGCCGTCTTGCTGCTTGAGCACGCGTATCGCGTCAGCAAGGTTGCCTTTCAGTGCATGGCTGTTCTGCCAGTCGAGCGTATCGGGTCGATGCGTGGCGACGTGCTTGGCCACGCGGTTGAACAGGTCGCCGATGGGATGGCCGTTTTTGTCGGGCCAATACGCCGCGAAAATGTCGTAGGTGCGGCGCCCCAGCAGCAACTCGAACGGCTGCGCGAACAGCTCGTTGATGGCCTGGCCGGAGGCTTCGTCGGCGTAAGGCACGATCCAGCCACCGAAACGAAAATCGCCGTCGGGATCCTCTTCGGGCCCGCCGGGTGCTTGAATAACGCCATCAAGACTGATGAAAGCGGCAACGGTGAGCGTGCGCATGGTCTTCTCCCGGTTGGTCTTCGTGACAGCGCTCTTGCAGGAAACACCGACGATCAGGCGCATTCCTTAACCGTAGTCGAACGAGACGCCGGGAAATCGACAGTGCGATATACGGATGACGAGCCCTGCGAAAAACAGTCTTGAACGCTACAATCACAGCCCTCTCCCGCAGATCAGGCAGACCCGTCCGGCTATGGCGCTCGACCCTCCAACGATGTTGACACTCTCTATCGCCCTCGCAGCGGCCGCCGCGCTGTATCTGGCGATCGAGTGGCGCAGCATTCGCGAACCCTCGCTGCTGTTCTGGAGCGCAGGATTTGCCACGATCACCGTGGGTTCGACCCTCGCCTTGCTGCGCATCAGCGGCCTGTTGCTGATCGGTATCTGGTTCGCCAACGGCCTGTTGGTGACGGCGCACTTCCTGTTCCTGTTGGGCGTCGCGCGTTTTACGCAGGTGCGCCTGTCTCGCGTCTGGTACCTGATTTTTGCAGCCTGGTTTGCCATGCTGTTGCTGCCGGACGAAGCGTCGTGGTCGAAGCTCATGCTGGTGGCCAATTCGCTGCTGGTCGCCCTGCCGACGCTCAGGGCCAGCTTCCTCCTGCGTCCTCATGGCAAGTCTTTGAGCGTGGGCGCGGTGCAACTGCGTTATGTGCTGCTGACCCACGGGCTGTTCTATCTGGCCAAGGCGATATCGGTGGTCGTGCCAGGCACGCTGATCGATCTGGCGGCCTTTCGTGGCGAGATCATCCAGATTTCGCTGGTTGAGGGCGCGATGGCGATCATGCTGATCGCGCTCTCGATGACCGGCACCGAGCGCTACCGGCGGGAGAAACAGATTGAACGACTGGCGGCACGCGATCCGTTGACCGCCCTGTACAACCGCCGCGCCCTCGAAGTGCGGGCACCGCGCCTGCTGGAGAACGTCTCGGGCACGCGACCGGGCGCGCTGCTGCTGATCGACATCGACAACTTCAAACTGGTCAACGACCTCTACGGCCACACGGCCGGTGATCGACTGCTGGTTTCGCTGAGCGAGATGATTCGCGCGGTTTTGCCCGGCGGTGCACTGGCGGCCCGGCTGGGCGGTGACGAATTTGTCATCCTGCTGAATGACGCATCGAGTGAGCGAGTCGTCGGGTTGGGCAACGCGCTGCGGGACCGGTTTCACCAGGCCGCCGCACAGGCATTCACCACGCCTGAACCGGTCACCTTGAGCATCGGCGCCAACCTGTTCGACCAGCCGCCGTCGAGCCTGGCCGCCCTGATCGAGCAAGGCGACGCCGCGCTTTACGAATCCAAGCGCGGCGGACGCAACAGCCTGCGCCTGGTGGATCGGACCCTGGCCAGCGACGAGCTGTCACCTACCCGCTGACTCGCCAGTTGTGTTGATACGCATGCATGAGTGATAGGTTCACAAATACTGCGTATCTTGTCCGATACAAAGCGATCCAACGCGGCCATTTGCGAGCCTCTCTCGTCAAGGAAGAACAATGATCACTGCTTCAACTTCGACTTCAACGAATGCGGCGATGTCGGCCTACACCTCTGCCGCCGAGGCGAAGGCTGCGGCGGCTGCGCAACAGCAACGCGTGGCTCAGGATGATCCGGCCAAGACACCGAACGACGATTCGGTGAGCCTGTCCAGCACCTCCACCGCCTACAGCAATTCGATCGCCGGCAACGCGCCGTTCTTCCCGGTGCGTTCGGGAATGAACGCTGACGCCCTTGTCCTCGGTGCCTCCAAGCCTGGCGCGGTCTCCAGTTCCAAGGACAAGACGTTTGCCGAAGTGGCCACCGATGCCCGCAAGCGCATGGATGAAAAATACGCGCTGATGAAAGCCAGCGGCAAACCGTACACCAGCAGCGATGAAGACCGGAATGCACTGATGGGCGATCTGGATCGACGTTCGCTGAACGCCGTCGCCACCAATCAGGGCGGGACCTTCACCGCAGAGGAACAAGCCTCGGCACAAGCCTTGATGCGCCAACAGGCGCGCCTCGCCACCGGTTACTACAGTGGCCCGGCGGACCAGCAAAAAAACTGGAAAGACCCGTTTATCAACGACCCTTACGGCCGGGCCCGCGCCGCCCTGGATTTCATGGACAACATGAGCCCCGAAGAAAAAGCCAAGCCTGAGTGGCTGTCCCAGCATTTGTCGCTGGAAGCGGCGCTGAATCAGAGCTCGAGCCTGGACCCTGCCGAGAAGAAGACCGGGCATTTCCACAACCTGGCTGAAATCCTCGCGGGTATCGTGACGGACGGATCTGACAGCGAAAAATCCAGCTCAGCCAAAAACACAGATCCGAGCGTCGGGATCATGAAAAAGCTGCAATCACTGGTTTCGTGACACCGCCGATCCTGTAGGAGCCAGCTTGCTGGCGATTGGGCCTTGAATATTGCGTTGATTGCGAGGGCCTCATCGCTGGCAAGCCAGCTCCTACAGGTTCCGGGGTGTCTGGTCGGTGGCATTCACAACGTTGAGGCCGCTGGTAGAACACAACCCCTGTAGGAGCCGGCTTGCTGGCGATTGGGCCTTGAACATTGCGTTGATTGCGTGGGCCTCATCGCTGGCAAGCCAGCTCCCACAGGTTTCGGGGTGTCTGGTCGGTGGCATTCACAACGCTGATGCCGCTGGTAGAACACACCCCCTGTAGGAGCCGGCTTGCTGGCGATTGGGCCTTGAATATTGCGTTGATTTCGTGGGCCTCATCGCTGGCAAGCCAGCTCCTACAGGTTCCGGGGTGCCTGGTCGGTGGCATTCGCAATGCTGATGCCGCTGGTAGAACTCAACCCCTGTAGGAGCCAGCCTGCTGGCGATTGGGCCTTGAGTATTGCGCTGATTTCATGGGCCTCATCGCTGGCAAGCCAGCTCCTACAGGTTCCGGGGTGTCTGGTCGATTGCATTCACAACGTTGAGGCCGCTGGAAGAACACAACCCCTGTAGGAGCCAGCTTGCTGGCGATTGGGCCTTGAACATTGCGTTGATTTCGTGGGCCTCATCGCTGGCAAGCCAGCTCCTACAGGTTCCGGGGTGCCTGGTCGATTGCATTCACAACGCTGATGCCGCTGGTAGAACACAGCCCCTGTAGGAGCCAGCTTGCTGGCGATGGCGGTGGGTCAGACGACGGCGTTGTTGACTGACAGGCCGCAATCGTCGGAACGCCGCCCGCAGCAAGCCGGCTCCTACAGGTTTGGGGGCTACCCTTCAAAACGTCCCGTGCCTTCGCGGTCGTGCTTGTATCGGCGGGTCAATGGAAACGGCGGCAACCACTGCTCGCGGCGAATGATCCAGCTTTCATAGGTGGGCGTCAGTTGGTCCGGGGCATCCAGCGATCCCAGGTTCACTTCGACTTCGTCGTCGGTGCGGGCGAAAACCGAGGAGCCACAGCGCGGACAAAAAAAACGCCCGGCATAGTCGCGGGTTTCGCCGGTGATCGTCACCGCACGCTCGGGGAATATCGCGGAGGCGTGAAACAGCGCGCCATGATGCTTGCGGCAATCGAGACAGTGACAGAGGCCGACCCGGTATGGTCGCCCGGATGCCACAATTCGCACGTTGCCGCACAGGCAACCGCCGGTAAAAGAGTCCATGGTGCGCCTCCTCTGAATTCGTGCGACCGGAAGGCTTATTACGATAGCAGCCACCACTGGTCGCAACGAACTTGCTCTACAGATGCTTTTTACCTAATTTTGAATCTATAGATTCAATTTGAGATCATGAACATGGCCGTTGCCCTCCAGCAGCAAGCCTTCACCAAAAGCCAGTGCGTAACCGGCCTGCGCGCCGCTGTCGGCATTCTCGATAAATGGCGCGCCTCCAGCGATCAGGCCTGCCGAATCCTGCGCATCTCCCGCAGCACCTACACCCGCGCCCGCCAACGCGATCCCGACTGGGCCGTGGCGCTGGACGCGGACCAGATGCAGCGCATCAGTTTCGTGCTCAACATCCACGCGGCGCTGCGCCTGGTGTTCGACAACCCGGAAAACGTCTACGGCTTCCCGTCGATGGCCAACGACAACGAATTCTTCAACGGCCGCTCCCCGCTCGAGATCATGGCTCAGGGCGATATGATTTCCTTGTATGAGACCTTCCGGCGCATCGACGTGCTGCGGGGCGCGCAATGGTGAGGCTGAGCGAACTGGCAGCACTTGCCGGCGAGCCATTGCAGGCCTATCGACTGGTCAATTCCAAGTTCCCCCCGGTGGCCTTGTTTGATGACGTGGCGGACGCGGACGCGTTTGAAGTGCTGTATCAGATCCAGGAACTCACCAACCCGAGACTTAAAAATGAAGTGGGTCGCCTTGAGCTGATTCGCCGCAGTGAAATCCCGTTCGGCATTCCGGGCTGCTCTTATGCGACGGCCCCCTTTACCCACGTAAACCCGGCGGGCTCGCGGTTCAGCGATGGCAGTTTTGGGGTGTTGTATCTGGCGGATACCCTGGAAACGGCACTGGCAGAAGTGAAGCATCATCAGAGCCTGTATTGGTCGAATGTCCCGAGCCTCAACTACGAGCGGTTTGTTTTCCGCGGGTTGTCCTGCTCTTTTGTGGAGGCCGGGATGAAAGATGCGACCTCCCTTTCGATGACGGACCCTGTTTACGATCCGGACGATTACACGCACTCCCGTCGTTTAGGGAAGTCAGTCAAAGAGGCGGGTTGCCCTGGGCTTCGTTACCACTCGGTGCGAATGCACGGCAGTGATTGCTGGGCGCTGATGACGCCAAAACCGGTTTTATCGGTGATTCAGGCGGCGCATTACGAGATGGTCTGGAATGGGCAGGTGACGAGTGTCAGTCAGATTAGTGAGGCTTGAATGCGTTATGCCGAAATGAAAACGGGCGCCTTGATAGGCGCCCGTTTTTGTTTGTGTGGGGGGTTACCAACTGCCGTACGGGATGCCGTATTTTTCGACATAGCGTTTGGACGCCTCGGACTGGGGATAGTAATTGCCGCCGGATTTTCCAAGATGCGGCCCCAGAGGTTCAACCTCGGCCTGGGCGCGTGCAACTTTTACGGCCTTCATGCATTTGTCCGAGACCCAAACCTGTGCGATCCCTCCTGGTGCCAGGCCGACGTAGACCAACGCAATCGTACCGGCAGGTTCATCTGGTGTCGTCGGGCAAGGCTCGTTCACTGTCGCCCGCATGATTTGCCGAGCTTCTTCAGGTATATCGATCCAGACTCGGTAGGTTTTTGACTCCACCACAGACTGCCAGCGAACATAGATACGCTTTGGCAAATCGGCCCCTACGACTTCCCGAATTCCTCCGGTAATTTGCCCCCAACCCCGAGCGGACTCCATACCGTCTTCCGGCTCGTTTCCCGCCGCCGTTCCGCCACCTGTTCGGCGCAACAATTTGCCGTTGATGTCTTCGACCTGACTGTCTTCGACCCAAACCTTCATGTAATTCGGCTGGTTGAAGCTAAGACTCCACCATTTTCTGGTGAGCTCGCTTTTTTGAAGAGTGTCTGACGCCTGACACCCAGCCACCAACCACAGGCCAAGTAATAAAACCAAAGCACGCATCAAAACACTCTCCAGCTAGAGTCCGGCACATGAGGATGGCGCACACGTACTCCACTTTCAGTCGGCGCGTTGGTATAGCGAATGGTCACACCCCGCTCCCGACTCGCGCCTACAGGATTACTCCAGTTGGCAGACATGTGAACGTATTTGAGCTTCAATATTTTTTCTTCTTCAGCCGTTGGCTCGTAGTTTCCGGAAAGAACCCTGTCGCAAAAAGGCTGTAGTTCAGAAGGCAAGCTGTTAGCGGGATCGTTTTCGTCGATCACACCAAACTGCACGCCCTTCTCCCTCGCCAATTTATGCATCAGGTGCAGATACACCACCGACAGCTTGCCACTGACCGGGCGCTTGAGCTGCAACCCTGCATACGCGCGCACCTGTTTGCCCCCCGATGCCTGATCTTCTCTCGGAAGTGGGGTCGGTTTCGGAGTCACGATTTCCAGCATTGCTTCTGGCCAGCCATTGGCTATCCAACTCGCTTTCTGCTGCTGAGCATCACGATAAATCGAAGTGGTTTGAATATCGGTTCCCTGTTGCATCGTAAGGGCCTGCATGGGGCTGACCAACACGCACTCTTCCACTTCTTCCCGGTACCCCCCACCGACATCCGAATGCACGCCGGGAACGGGTATTTCGGTGTGCGCAGGAATGACTGTGCTTAGCGCAAAGTTGGCCCGACGCTCGTCCCGTGCAGTCAATTGAATGACATCGGCAAAGTACTTGCGGTCAAGGTAAAGCTTGATCCCCGGCGCCACGGGACTTTGAATGTTACCTAAGTTTGTGACCCCTGCGACCGAGGGCACGGTATCAAACAGGCCAATGAAGCCCATGATGATCTCGCTGTTGTACTGGGCATCGAAACTGGAGCTGAAACCCTTGGGGTTGCTGCGAAGAACTTCACCTAAAGGTCCCAGTTTGCAACGTACGATTTCGTTGGCGAAATGTCGGGCAGCGGCGGCGCCTCGACTAAACCCAAAGGTGTCGAATGTGAGCGATGTAATCTCGCCGCCAGGATTACGATCAATCGCTTCCTTGATCAGTGCTTTCATGGCGACAAACGCTTTTTGTACCTTCCCTGCTACGCCTGCATCTCCTCGCCCGGTCGCCGCGGCCCCCAAGCTGTCTTCGGCGGCCGCATCGGTGCCGATCCCATCAACGTAGAGGCTGCGCTGTACGAGTTTGGACGACGCATCGTTTCCGGCGACTTCCGATGTCGGGTAGAGCTCGTATAGTTTGAAAACATTACTCACATCATTCCCATAACTCCCCTCCGGATCCGCCATATACGGCTTGCAGCTCGCATCTACATCCGCAGGCAAAATCGGATGATGGGCGCCACACAGCAATCCTGAAGCCGAGTTGCTCGCATTGTTCAGCGTCCCGTCGAAGAACACGCCAATGCGCAATGCGACGCGGACTTTCTCCTTCGCTGCCGCCGGTGCCTTGCCGTATTTCTCGTACTCGGCCCAGCGTCTGGCGTGGATGTCGACGGGTTTGGCTTCGTCGTATCGGAAGTTTTTCGGGGGGTTGGGTACGTATCCACTCATTCCTTGATCACCTGGCTCCTTGGTGCAACGGGCGCTGAGGGTGCCACTGTGGATCCAATCAAGCAACGCGTAGCCAGATGCCATCACTGGGACAACATGGACCTTCTTCCATGTATTGGTTTCGTCAATGGTCACCATTAATTCAATGAAGTTCTCTTAAAAATTGTGCGGCGTAACATCGCCTCCATACCAAACAACTACACCCCGGAGCACACCACCATGAAACGCCAACTCTTCCTCAGCATCGCTTTCTCGGTTTTTGCAGTTAACGCTTTCGCCGCTACTTCGACTCACCCGGTTGTCGCTGAAGGCGGCTCGGATCGTCTGATTGAAAGCCGTGTGGCTGAGGGTGGTTCGGATCGTTTGATCGAAAACCGCGTCGCCGAAGGTGGCTCCGACCGCCTGATCGAAAACCGCGTTGCCGAAGGTGGCTCCGACCGTCTGATCGAAAACCGCGTTGCCGAAGGTGGCTCTGACCGTCTGATCGAAAACCGCGTCGCTGAAGGTGGTTCCGACCGTCTGATCGAAAACCGCGTTGCCGAAGGTGGCTCTGACCGTCTGATCGAAAGCCGCGCTGTATGAATGAATGGCTCTATCGCGGTACTCAACGAGAAGCCCGGCCTAATCAGCCGGGCTTTTTCTTGCGTCAAACAAATGAGGGGCCTTCATTGAGATGACACCGCAGCACGCCGCTTCGCGTATAGCCCCAACCCGATTTTGATGCCGACCAGCATGGGCGCGGCGACTGCGAAAAGCAGCGTCACTGCAACAAATGCGCTGTCGAAGGCAATCACAGTGGACTGACCTGTAACGGTACGACCCAGAAGGCTCATCGCCGCCCTACCCGCAGCCACTGCATCCATTCCTTCGGCCGACAACATCGCTGTCGTGGTGGTCAGCCGTTCGATGACCGCGCCCCCGCCCGGAGTGGCGCTGGCGCCAAGGACCACCGAGTTGGCGACAACGTTATGCTCGATCAGCGTCTGAAGCCCTGCGACGCCCATCAGGCCACCCAACTGGCGCCCCGTATTGAAAAGCCCTATGCCGCTGGCAAGGTTGCGCCTGCTGAGGTCACTGAACGCGATCAGGGTGATCGACAGAAACAGAAAACCAAGACCCAACCCGCGCAACAGGATGGCCGCCATCATGTCGTCGGCGCCGCTTTCACGGGTGGAACCGGACAGCATCCACATCGCAACCATGATCATCAGGATGCCGAAGGGCACGGTGGCGAACGGCGGAACGCGGCGGGCTTGCATGAGCCAGGCCGAAATCAGCAACGCCCCGATAAAAAAGGCGCTACTGGGCAACAGCAGCTGGCCGGCATCGGTGGGTGTGAACGCGAGGACTGACAGTGCAAACGCCGGAATCAGGAACGCACTGCCGAACAAGGCCGCACCGGCGACAAAACTGACGATAAAGGCGAAGGTAAAATCGCTCGATTTGAACAGGGTGAAATCGAGCACACCCTGGCCTTGGGTCAACAGTTGCTGGCCTAGAAAAGCCAGCAGCGCGGCTGCCCCCATCACGGTCAGCCACAGGATGCGCGGTTCCTCGAACCAGTCCCATCGGCTGCCCTGGCTGAGCACATAGGTAAAACACAACAAGGTGACGCAGATCAGGCAGAAGCCGACCGCGTCAAACGGACGATGCCGTGTCTTGGTCGGCATCGGGGCGTCGGCAGTCAGCAAAAGTCCACTGGCCGCCAGGGCGAGCGGAACAACGCTGAAAAAAATCCAGGCCCAGGACTGGCTATCGATCAACCATCCTTGAAGGGCCGGCGCGAGGGTGGCGGGCGCGACAACCGCGCCCATGGCGAACAGCGCCTGAAGGATGGGTTGATGTGATCGCGGCCAGGCGCGAAAGATGATCACCTGCCCACCGACCAGCAGCGTGCCGCCGGCGAAGCCCTGGATAACTCGAAGCGCTACCAGCAGATCCAGCCGAGCCGTCATGGCGGCAACGGCGCACGCCAGGCCCATGACCAAAGTGGCGCTGATGAGGACCTGACGCGGACCGAAACGGCTCACCAACCAAGGAGCGATCATGAATCCGATCAGCTTGAACGCGGTGTAGCCAATATCCAGCCAGGCGAACTCATCGGGCGTTGCATAGGTATCGCCGATGATGTCGCTGCGGCCAAGCGACAGGACGGTGCCGGCAAGCGCTTCCGTCAGCGCGGCAAGCAGGATGCCCGCCATGAGCAGGAGGCCGTTCGTCACGCTGGCATTGCCCGGCGTGGCGGTGGCCACCGGGCTCATGAGCCACTTCCTTGCGCAACCTCGACCCGCGCAGACAGGCCCGGCACGATGCGGCCCGGCAACGGGTTGTGGGCCAACAGGATTTTCACCGGCACTCGCTGGACGACACGAACAAAGTTGCCGGTCGCGTTATCCGTGGGCAGCAAGCTGAATGCCGAACCACTGCCCGGTGCAAAGCTGTCGACCACGCCTTCAAGTGCCTCGTTCGGATAGCCGTCAACTGTGATGCGCACCCGTTGACCGGGGCGAATATGCTCGAGTTGGGTTTCCTTGAAGTTCGCCACGACCCACACATCATGGACCGGCACGATATCGAGCAACGACACGCCCGTCGTCACATACCGGCCCACGCGAACCTGGCGATTACCGATAACGCCATCGACAGGCGCGCGAACCACGGTGCTGTCGAAATCGATCTGGGCGAGATCCCGCGCCGCCTGCGCCTGATTCACCGCCGCAACGGCTGCTTCGCGCTCGGTGACCAACACGGCGATGTGTTGCTGTTGCGCCTCGACCGATGCCGAGGCGGCCGATACCGTCGCCTCGGCTCTGGACCGTGCAGCGGCGGTTTCATCGACCAGGGCGTGGCTGACCGCGTTGCTGACGATCAGTTTGCGGTTGCGATCATGGGTCTTGGTCGCCAGATTCATCTCGGCGGAAGCTGAACGCCTCTGGGCTTCGGCTTGGCGGATCAGGGCCCGTTGAAGCTGGGTCTGGGCATCGACATGGCTCAGGCGAGCCTGGGCCGCACTGACATTCGCCACGGCTTGCGCCAACCGTGCGCGGTAGTCTCGGTCATCAATGCGAAACAGGACATCACCCGCCCGGACGGTCTGGTTATCCTCGACCTCTACCGACGTGATGTACCCGGCCACTTTGGCGGCGAGCGAGGTCACGTCGCCGCGCACATAAGCATTATCGGTGGAGGTCGTGCCGCTGAAAACAGCCACGGCCCCTCCGGTAGCCAGGACCAGAACGGCGGCGACGCACAGCAATCGGCCGATGGTTTTTTTCTTGCTGCGACGCGGCGCGGCGACAGGGATTTCAGCGTTTGCGCCGGCGGCTATGGCGGCCTTGTCCTGGAGCGAGTTCATTGTTCTCATTACCTGTTCAATGCCAATAAACCTACAGCAGCCAAAGGGCGGCAGTGGCCTGCCGCCCGGCTATCGCGCGTCGATCAGCGCGTGTGTGAAGTCACTTGCCGATGGGCGTGACGAGCTCCTTTTCCCCGGAATCGAGGACGAACACCGCCAGCAAACGCGCAGGTTGGGTATCGCTGGCGTTGGCGCTGACTTCGTGCACGGAGCCAGGCTCCTCTACGAAGTTTTCGCCGACGTTGTAGATCTTTTCCGGCTCGCCTTTGACTTTTATGCGAAACGAGCCTTCCAGGACCGTCGCATAAATGAAGGCCGTTTTCGGATGGGTGTGGGCCGGCGATGCGGCGCCCGGCCCATACTCGACAACCACGCCCTTCATGCTCTTGCCGGGGATATTGGGAATGGGCCGGTCGAACACGACCGTCACCTTGCCCGCGGGCTTGTCGTCGGCCGACGCGGTGATCGAGAGCGCTGCGAAAGCAGCGGCCAGAAGATATCGGGTGAACATGGCAAATCTCCTTATGCGTCTGTTTGATGAGGGCGAATCCCGGCGTCAGGACCGGGCGAGCCAGTCCTCGAAACGAATCGCGCCCAGGCGCGGGTGCTTGCCGGGGGTCAGCGATTGATCGTCGAGCACCGCGCCGAAGTAGCGTGCGTGCACGTCCGGAACGACTTTGCGGGAGTCCCCGGTTGCCCGCAGAAAGCGCCTGACCAGTTCGTCCAGCGGCATGGCCTCGGGCCCCGCGACTTCGAGCGTGCCGTTGACCGGTGTTTGCAGCGTGACCTCCGTCAGCGCCGCCACTACGTCGTCGGACGCCAGTGGCTGGATCAGCGCGGGCGAAAGGCAAATCTCCTCACCGACGGCGGCCGATTGCGCGATACCGCCGACAAATTCGAAGAACTGCGTAGCCCGCAGGATGGTGTAAGGAATGCTGGACGCCTTGATCAGGTTTTCCTGGGCGACCTTGGCCCGGAAATAGCCATTCTCGGGAAGCCGTTCGCTACCGACGATTGACAGGGCCACGTGATGACGAACGCCGGCGGCCGCTTCAGCCGCCAGCAGGTTGCGGCTCGAAGTTTCAAAGAAGTCGAGGACAGCCTGGTCTTCCCACGACGGCGCGTTCGCCACGTCGACGACGATATCAGCGCCATCCATCGCTTCGGCCAGGCCTTCGCGGGTGATGCTGTTTATGCCCGTACTGGGGGCGGCTGCGAGCACGTCATGGCCGCGCTCGCGGAGGTTGTTCACAAGTTTCGATCCGATGAGGCCAGTGCCTCCAATGACGACGATCTTCATGGGTTCTCTCCGCTTCACGACGGCAACCATTGCTGTCGGTGTGAGCAAAGAGTGCCCCCGTGCGTAAGTGAAGTCCTTGCGCAGGCCTTGGATTCACCTTCGCTCATGCTTGTTTTTTCGTCCAAAAAAACCGCCGTTTGAATGTCATCCTGACTCGGCGGTGCAGCCGGTTACGCGCTGCCGTATTATCGACTGCTCGTACTCATTACCCGCTCGACCAGGGGATATTCACCTTGCCATTCGTGTTTGAAGACTACGTGCTCGATCAAGAGCGTCGGGAACTCACCTTGCGCGGGCAAGTCGTGCCCATCGGGCCACAGGTCTTCGATTTACTGCTGCAGCTCGTCAGCCAGCGCGATCGCGTCGTCAGCAAGGATGACTTGCTCAGGGCAGTGTGGAGCGGCCGGGTGGTTTCGGAATCGACGATCACCAGCCACATCAATGCGGTACGCAAGGCCATCGGCGATACCGGTGAGGAACAGCGCCTGGTTCGCACGGTGCCGCGCAAGGGTTACCGCTTCATTGGCCTGGTCGAGGCAGGCGAGACCGCCGAGGCCCGGCAACCTGACGGACACGGTATCGACGCAGGCATGCCCGCCGACCGGAATGAACCCCTCGTGTTACCGGACAAACCCTCGATCACTGTCCTGCCCTTCCAGAACCTGAGCGGCGACCCGGAGCAGGATTATTTCGCCGACGGCGTGGTTGAGGACATCATCGCCGCCCTGTCGCGAATCCGTTGGCTGTTCGTGATCGCGCGCAATTCCAGCTTCACGTACAAAGGCCGCTCCGTGGACGTCAAGGGTGTCAGCCAGGAGCTTGGCGTGCGTTACGTGCTGGAAGGCAGCGTGCGCAGGTCCGGTGACAGGGTGCGCATCACCGGGCAACTGATTGATGCAACGACCGGAACCCATCTCTGGGCGGAGCGCTTCGAAGGCACGCTCGACGATATCTTCGAGTTGCAGGATCAAATCACTGAAAGCGTCGTCGGTGCCATCGCGCCGCAGCTCGAACGGGCGGAAATCGAACGGGCCAAGCGCAAGCCGACGGAAAGCCTTTGTGCCTACGACTATTACCTGCGGGGAATGGCGAAACTGCACAACGGCACACGGGAAGCCATCGAGGAGGCGCTGGTGATGTTCTACAAGGCCATCGAACTCGACCCGGAGTTTGCGTCGGCCTATGGCATGGCGGCGTGGTGTCATTTCTGGCGCAAGTTGAATGGCTGGATGACCGATCGACCTCAAGAGATCGCCGAAGGTGCGCGGCTGGCGCGCCTGGCCATGGCGCTCGGTCGGGACGATGCGGTGGCGTTGACGCGAAGCGGGCATGCGCTGGCCCATCTCACTGGTGATGTCGATGGCGGCATTGCCCTGCTCGACAGGGCGCGCCTGCTCAATCCGAACCTCGCTCCCGCCTGGTTTTTGGGCGGTATTTTGCGTGCACTGCGCGGTGAAACAGACGCCGCCATCGAGTTTTTGACCCATGCCGTGCGCTTGAGCCCGCTGGACCCGGAGATGTTCAGGATGCAGGTGGGTATGGCGCTCGCGCACTTCGTTGCTGGGCGCTATGACTGTGCGACGGACTGGGCGGATAAGGCATTGCGCAACCTGCCCACCCTGCTGCCTCCGGTCGCGCTGCTGGCGGCCAGTCATGCGCTGAGGGGACAAATGGATAATGCGAAACAGGCGATGCAGCGCTTGCGCGAGCTGGATCCTGCATTGCGTGTTTCCAATTTGAAAGAATGGCTGCCTATTCAGCGGCCAGAGGATCTTGCTCGTTTTGCGCAGGGGCTGAGGATGGCTGGGTTGCCTGAGTGAGTGTGGTGCTGATCACTTTGCTTGGGGGTATATCCGTTTCTGCGGTAACGGCCGCTATTGGTTTCGCTTTTACA
>NZ_JACNDU010000039.1:0-36736 GCF_017351735.1 Pseudomonas sp. FW300-N2A2
GATCGCGGCGGGCCCACGGAGCAGGACCGGAGCGAGGGCATGCCGAGCATTAGCGAGGCACCGAACGAAAGGGGCAAAAGCCCTTGGTTACTTGGGGCTCTTCCAAGTGACTCGCCGTAAGGGCGAAACCGCCAGCCGCCGTTACCGCAAAAACGGATATCCCCCCAACCAACAGCACAACAAACAATGCCCTCATTTGCCCATAACCCCCATGTCTGCTAGTGTCGCGCCGGTTTAACGTCAACCGGAAATCGCCGCCATGGCCCGCAAAAAAGCTGCACTGGATTTCGAACAATCCCTCGCCGACCTGCAAACGCTGGTAGAGCGACTGGAGAACGGCGAACTGTCGCTGGAAGACTCGCTGACGGCTTTCGAGCAAGGCATCGGTCTGACCCGTGATTGCCAGGCAGCGCTGGCCCAGGCCGAGCAGAAGGTTCAAGTGCTGCTCGAACGTGATGGCGAGCTCGCCGAGGAACCCTTCGACGCGGATCAACCAGAATGATTGCAGCGTATTCGGCGACGAGCCAGGCCCGCGTCAACGCGGCACTGGAAACCCTGTTCAACGCACCAAGCCCGGAACTCGCACGGTTGTACGAAGCCATGCGCTACAGCGTGATGAACGGCGGCAAACGCGTGCGTCCGCTGCTGGCCTACGCAGCGTGCGAAGCGCTGGGCGGCAAGCCCGAGCAAGCCAACGGCGCCGCCTGCGCCGTGGAACTGATCCACGCTTATTCGCTGGTGCACGACGATTTGCCGGCGATGGACGACGACGATCTGCGTCGCGGCCAGCCGACCACCCACAAAAAATTCGATGAAGCCTGCGCGATTCTCGCCGGTGACGGTTTGCAGAGCCTGGCCTTCAGCGCCCTGCTCGACCCGCGCCTGAGCTCGTCGGACGCTGAGATCCGCCTGCAAATGGTCAGCGCATTGGCATTGGCAGCAGGGCCGGCCGGCATGGTCGGCGGTCAAGCCATCGACCTCGGTTCGGTCGGCTTGAAGCTCGATCAGAAAGCCCTCGAATACATGCACCGGCACAAGACCGGCGCGCTGATCGAGGCCAGCGTCAAACTCGGCGCCCTCGCCAGCGGTCGTGCCGAGAAAGACGAACTGAAGTCCTTGCAGACTTATGCACAGGCCATCGGCCTGGCCTTCCAGGTGCAGGACGATATTCTCGACGTCGAAAGCGATACCGAAACCCTCGGCAAACGCCAGGGCGCCGACATCGCGCGCGACAAACCGACCTACCCGGCCCTGCTCGGCCTCGATGCGGCCAAAGCCTACGCGCTGGAACTGCGCGATCAGGCCCTGCACGCGCTGCGACCGTTTGACGCGGCCGCCGAGCCATTGCGCGATTTGGCCCGGTATATCGTCGAACGGCGCAGCTGACAGCGTATCCGCCAAAAAAGAGCAACGCGTGGGCAGGGGCCGATGCATCAGGTAAACTGCCGCCTCTTCTATACCTATAACGATTCGCCTGATGCCCACGACGTTTCATGAGATTCCCCGCAAGCGCCCGACCACGCCCCTGCTCGACCGTGCCAATACGCCGGACGGCCTGCGCCGGTTAGGCGAAGCCGAGCTGGAAACCCTGGCCGATGAGTTGCGCCTGGAATTGCTCTACACGGTCGGTCAGACCGGCGGGCATTTCGGTGCCGGCCTGGGCGTCATCGAGCTGACCATCGCGTTGCATTACGTCTTCGACACCCCGGACGACCGGCTGGTGTGGGACGTGGGTCATCAGGCCTATCCGCACAAGATCCTCACCGGCCGTCGCGAGCGCATGGGCACCCTGCGCCAGAAGGACGGCGTCGCCGCCTTCCCGCGTCGTTCCGAGAGCGAGTACGACACCTTTGGCGTTGGCCACTCCAGCACCTCGATCAGCGCAGCGCTGGGCATGGCCATTGCCGCCCGCCTGCAAAACAGTGATCGCAAGGCGATTGCCGTGATCGGCGACGGCGCGTTGACCGCCGGCATGGCGTTCGAGGCGCTGAACCACGCGCCGGAAGTGGACGCCAACATGCTGGTGATCCTCAACGACAACGACATGTCGATCTCGCGCAACGTCGGTGGCTTGTCGAACTACCTGGCGAAAATCCTTTCCAGCCGCACCTACGCGAGCATGCGAGAAGGCAGCAAAAAGGTCCTGTCGCGCCTGCCCGGCGCCTGGGAAATCGCCCGTCGCACCGAAGAATACGCCAAAGGCATGCTGGTTCCCGGCACGCTGTTCGAAGAGCTGGGCTGGAACTATATCGGCCCGATCGATGGCCACGACCTGCCGACCCTGATCGCCACTCTGCGCAACATGCGCGATCTCAAAGGCCCGCAGTTCCTGCACATTGTCACCAAGAAAGGCAAAGGCTTCGCCCCGGCGGAAGTCGACCCGATCGGTTACCACGCCATCACCAAACTCGAACCGCTGGACGCTCCGGCCGCTGCGCCGAAA
The DNA here is from genome assembly GCF_017351735.1 of Pseudomonas sp. FW300-N2A2. Lineage (NCBI taxonomy): Bacteria > Pseudomonadati > Pseudomonadota > Gammaproteobacteria > Pseudomonadales > Pseudomonadaceae > Pseudomonas > Pseudomonas sp. FW300-N2A2. The sequence goes on from NZ_JACNDU010000039.1 coordinate 2,444, forward strand.
AAAGCCAGCGGTCCGAAGTATTCCGGCGTGTTCGGCGAATGGCTGTGCGACATGGCCGCGGCCGACCCACGCTTGGTGGGCATCACCCCGGCGATGAAAGAAGGCTCCGACCTGGTGGCCTTCAGCGAGCGTTTCCCGCTGCGCTATTTCGACGTGGCGATTGCCGAACAGCACGCCGTCACCTTCGCGGCGGGCATGGCCTGTGAAGGCGCGAAACCGGTGGTGGCGATCTACTCGACGTTCCTGCAACGCGGCTACGATCAGCTTGTTCACGATGTGGCGGTGCAAAACCTCGACGTCTTGTTCGCCATCGACCGCGCTGGCCTGGTTGGCGAAGACGGCCCGACGCACGCCGGCAGTTTCGACCTGTCGTTCCTGCGCTGCATCCCCGGCATGCTGGTGATGACCCCGAGCGACGAAAACGAACTGCGCAAAATGCTCACCACAGGCCATCTGTACAACGGCCCGGCGGCGGTGCGTTACCCGCGCGGCAACGGCCCGAACGCAACGATCGAGAAAGACCTGCAACCAATCGAAATCGGCAAAGGCGTGGTTCGCCGTCAGGGCAGCAAAGTCGTCCTGCTGGTGTTCGGCGTGCAATTGGCCGAGGCGCTGAAAGTCGCCGAGACGCTGGATGCCACTGTGGTCGACATGCGTTTCGTCAAACCGCTGGATGAAGAGCTGGTTCGCGAAATCGCCGGCAGCCACGAGTTGCTGGTGACCATCGAAGAGAACGCGATCATGGGCGGTGCCGGTGGCGCGGTCAGCGAATTCCTCGCCCGCGAGAACATCCTCAAGTCGGTGCTGCACCTGGGCTTGCCGGACCTTTACGTCGAACACGCCAAGCCCGCGCAAATGCTGGCCGAGTGTGGACTGGACGAGGCCGGGATCGAAGCCTCGATCCGCGAACGCCTGCAACTGCTCAACAGCTAAATCTCTGGATGCATGCAACACCCTGTGGGAGCGAGCCTGCTCGCGATAGCGGACTGACAGTCAACTTATTCATTGACTGACACACCGTCATCGCGAGCAGGCTCGCTCCCACATTGGTTTTCTGTGTCTTTCAAAATGTGTGTTCGCCCGGATTACCCATGAAACTCTCCCGCCTCGCCCTGACGCTGACCCTTCTGCCGTCCGGCCCGCTCCTGGCCGACACCTTCGAACGCGATCAAGCCCTGAAGCTGCCCGACGTACTGATCAGCGCCAACCGCCAGGTCGAAGCGCGCAACGACAGCAGCGCCGCCAACACCGTGTTCACCCGCGACGACATCGACCGCCTGCAACCGGCCAGCGTCACCGACCTGCTGCGTCGCGTGCCGGGCGTGCAAGTCGGGCAAACCGGCGGGCGCGGCAGCTTGCCGGGGGTTTACATTCGCGGCACCAAATCCGCTCAGAGCCTGGTGCTGGTGGACGGTCAACGCATCGGCAACTCGACTTCCGGCGACAGTAACCTGCAACACATCAACATCGAGCAAGTCGAGCGCGTGGAAGTGCTGCGCGGCTCCCGCTCGGTGATTTATGGCAGCGATGCGATTGGTGGGGTGATCCAGATTTTCACCCGTCGTGGCGCCGAACAAGGCCTGCAACCGCGCCTGCACATGGGTTTTGGCAGCAACCAGACGTGGGAGCGCAGCCTCGGCGTGTCCGGTGGCGATGAGCAAACCCGTTTCAATCTGGGTGCCAGTCTCGATGAGACGGGCGGGATCAATCGCACCCACGCGTCGTACCCCAGCGATGGTGATCACGATGAGTATCGCAACAAGTCGGTGAGCCTGAGCCTGAGTCACGCCCTCACCGATGACCTCGAAATCGGCGCCAACTTGCTGGATAACCGTGGCAAAAGCGCGTTCGACAACCCGTTCGGCCGCTTCGATACCACCACCTTCGAATCGGTCCAGCAGCAGCCTTACAACGAATTCACGGTGAGCAGCCTCAGCAGTTACCTCGATGCGCGCATCAACGACCGGTGGAAAACCCGCGTTGAGTTCGGCCACAGCGAAAACCGCGAGCAGACCTTCGACAAGCTCAGCGATGAACGCAGCGTGTTCAACACCTACCGAGACTCGGTGAACTGGCAGAACGACCTGACGCTCGACGCGCGCAACAGCCTGATCCTCGGCGGTGATTGGTACGAAGACCGCATCAACAGCAGCACCGCATTTGACGAGGACAGCCGCTGGAACCGCGCGGCATTTATCCAGCATCGCTATCAGGCCGACAGCTTTTCCACGGAACTGGGCCTGCGCCGCGACCAGAACCAGCAGTTCGGCAGCCAGAACAGCTGGAGCGGCACCTTCACCCTGCCGTTGAACCCGGATAACGATGTACTGCTGACCTACAGCGAAGGCTTTCGCGCACCGACGTTCAATGACTTGTATTACCCGGATTTCAGCAATCCGGACCTGAAGCCTGAAACCTCGAAAAGCTACGAGCTGCAATGGCGCAGTCAACTAACCGAAAACAGCCGCCTCGAAGCCTCGCTGTATCGCACCGATCTCAAGGACGCGATTATCTTCGGCAGCAACGACCGCCCGCAGAACGTCGCCTCGGCACGGATCAACGGGTTTGAAGCGGCGTTGAAGCAGGAGCTGTTCGGTTGGCAGAGCAACCTTGGCGTGGCGTTCATCGACCCGCGGGATCGCGACAGTGGGCACACCCTGGCGCGTCGTGCACGGCGGACGTTGAGCCTGGATCTGGATCGACAGTTTGATCGACTGGGTCTCGGCGCCAGTTGGCAAGCGGTGAGCAGCAGCTTTGACGATGAGGACAATCGGCAGCCGTTAGGCGGGTATGCGCTGCTGGGGCTGCGCAGCAGTTGGGAGCTGAATCGTGAGATCAAGCTTGAGCTGAAGGTCGATAACCTGCTGGACAAGGGTTACAGCCGGGCGTTGTACAGCCATGAGGGCAGTCAGTATGGGTATCGCGAAGAAGGTCGGGCGTGGATGTTTGGGGTGACCTGGACGCCGGAGATCTGATCTGACATTTGCGGTGTTCGGGCGGGCCTCTTCGCGGGCAAGCCTCGCTCCTACAAAGCACCGTGATCCTCTGTAGGAGCGAGGCTTGCCCGCGAAGGTGGCGCCGCGGTTTAACGATCGGGCGCTATCAATTGGCAGAGCTTGGCCGTCGCCTCGATCATCTGCCCACTCGGCCGCTCCAGCCCTTTATCCGTCACCAACCGCAATCGCCCCTGCGCCACCGCCGTCACTTGCGGCCACGCCTTCCACGCCTCCAGCTGCGCCTGATCACCGGCCAGAATCACCTCGGGATTACGCTGCAACACCGCCTCCACGCTGACCTGCGGCGCTGGCAATGTCAGGTCGGCAAACACATTGCGCGCGCCGCACACGTCCAGCGCATCGCTGATGATCTGCCCGCCACCGACGGTGTACAGCGGACGATCCCAGACCTGATAAAACACCCGCAGCGGTTCATCCCGTCGATAGCGCTGGCGCAGTGCATCGAGGCGCTGACGCAGTTCGCTGGCCAATGCCGCGCCTCGCTCGGGCCGGCCGAGCTGCGTGGCAATTGCCTCGATTTGCGCGGTCAGTTGGTCAAGAGTGTGGGGGTCGGCGACGTACGTGGGGATGTTCAGGCGCTTGAGTTGTTCACGCTGGGCCGAGCCAACGCTGCCGGGCCAGAGCAGCAACAAATCGGGTTTGAGACTGAGCAACCGCTCCATGTCCAACTGGCCGTAGCGGCCAACGGAAGGCAGGTCTTTGAGTTCAGCAGGACGATCACCGGCATCCAGTACGCCGACCAGAAGATCAGCAGAACCCAGCTCAACGACGATTTCAGAGAGAGACGGCGCAAGGCTGACAACGCGCTCGACCGCAACAGCCGAAGCGCTGACGACCAGCAGCAAAACCGCCAGCCCGATGCGGCGCATCAGCCGAGTTGACGCGGAATACGGTAGAGGTAGAACAGCACCGTGGTCGACAGTGCCAACAGCACCAACGGCACCGCTTCAAGCCCAACGAATACGGCCAACGCACCGATCCAGGCCGGTAAACCGGCGGCCAGAAACGCAGTGCGGCGCTTGGCAGCCAGGACAATCCACGCGGCGGGCTCTTCAGGGGTATCGAGGGCTTTCTGGGTGGCGATCAGTGCGTGTTTGTAGCCACCGAAAAACTTCAGGCTGACAAACATCGAGGCCACACCGGCGATGAACAGCGGCATCGCCAGCACCGGCAGGATCGCCTCGCCCTGACCAAACACGCCGTTGATCACGAACAGCGGCAGCAGGGCCAGCGCCAGGTATTGCCACCAGCTGACGGACAGTCGGCGCCGCACTTGACCGCGGGTCACGCCCGGTCTACCTCACCCTGATGCTCGTTGCCCATCATGTGGTCGAGCTTGCTGGCCTTGGTGGCCAGGTAGAGTTTGTTGTGCGGATTGTGGCCAGTGTGCAGCGGCACGCGCTCGGCGACGACGATGCCCATGTCGGTCAAGGCTTTGACCTTGCGCGGGTTGTTGGTCATCAGGCGCAGGGATTTCACCCCCAGGTGCTCAAGCATCGGCAGGCACATGGCGTAGTCGCGCTGGTCGGCGGCGAAGCCCAGACGCTCGTTGGCTTCAACGGTGTCGGCGCCGCCGTCCTGCAATTCATAGGCGCGGATTTTGTTCAGCAGGCCAATGCCACGGCCTTCCTGACGCAAATACAGCAACACGCCACGGCCTTCGCGGGCGATGGCCTGCAAGGCAGCCTCGAGTTGCGAGCCGCAGTCGCAGCGCTGGCTGAACAAGGCATCGCCGGTCAGGCATTCAGAGTGCAAGCGGCCGAGTACCGGGGCACCGTCGTCGAACTCACCGAGGCTCAGTACAACGTGCTCGCGCCCGTTCTCTTCATCGAGAAAGCCATGCATGGTGAATTGCGCAAAAGGCGTTGGCAGCTTGGAAGCGGCGACAAAAACGACAGGCACCGGTGTGCTCCTGATCAATAAGTACTGGAGATTCGCAGACGCGGCATTGTAACAGCAGGTTCCTACAGACGCTTAGGCTGAATTATGGAGCATAACGATCTAAAAGTTTGATCACAGCCCCACATCAGAACCTGTAGGAGCCGGCTTGCCGGCGATAGCGTTGGGTCAGACGATTAATTTAGTGACTGGACGGACGCCATCGCCGGCAAGCCGGCTCCTACAAAGGCCGAGTTCAATTCGGGTCAAACGGATACGGCTGTTTCCAGCGTTCGAAAATCGGTTTCAACTGGCCGTTTTTGACCAGCACGTCCATTCGCTGGTCGAACAGCGCCATCAGTTTTCGTGCCTTGGGCGTATTGGCAAAGCACAGGTACAGCGGCAATTCCGCGATGTGCGTGCGCCGGAACTGGGACGGATCCTTGGTCCAGCGGAGCACGTAATCCACCTCGGTCAGCGCGTCGATGTAGTAGTCGGCACGGTTGTGGGTCAGCATCGACAGAATACCGGTGCGCCGCATCACCTCGTTATAGCGACGTACGTTGGGCAGGTAGTTCTGGAAGCTGTAACCCCGGACCCAGGCCAGCCGGTAGTTGCCCAGCGTCTGCGGCGTCGGCACCGGATTGCTGGCCAGCCCCAGGGCGTAGATGTGATCGGTGTCGTAATTCCAGCGCGGATACAGCAGATCGCTGACGTCATCCCGATAACCACCGACACAGGCGTCCACTTCGCCACGCTGCGCCAGGCCGATGGCGCGAATGTAGGGTTCGGTCCTGATGTCCAGTTTGACGCCGACCGGTTCGAAGACTTCGCGCAACACGTCCCAACCCAGGCCATGGCCATCGGCGGCGGTGTAGTCTTCCCAGTCTTCGCTGGCCAGATGAATCACCGATGGCGTTGTCACTGCCTCCCCCGCCTGGGCGAGCGAAGCAAACAGTGCGAAACCCATCACAGCCAACCAGCGTCGAGCCATCCTAGTTCCCTGTTCCGCCACTCAGGCGAAAATCCATACCAGCCCCTGCATCGCCAGCCACGCGAACACTCCGGCCAATACGTCGTCGAGCATGATCCCGACACCGCCGTGCACATGCCGGTCAATCCAGTGAATCGGCCACGGCTTGAGGATGTCGAAGAAGCGGAACACCAGAAAACCCGCGAGCAACCAGTACCAGCCTTCCGGCACCAGCCACAGGGTGATCCACATCCCGACCATTTCGTCCCAGACGATGCCTTCGTGGTCGTGCACCCGCAGATCGTCGGCCACTTTGCCGCACAGCCAGAAGCCGAACAGCATGGTGATGCCCAGCATCAGCCAGTAACCCCAGTCGGGCAGCATCTGCCACAACGGAATAAAGGGTAGCGCAACTAACGAACCCCAGGTGCCCGGTGCCTTTGGCAAGGTGCCCGAGCCGAAGCCGAACGCCAGGAAATGCCATGGATTACGCCAGACCGACGGCGGTACGTTTTCCGCCGGGACCTGTTTGGGGTGATCTGTCACGGTGTCTCCCGAAAATGTTGATAGCCCCGGGTTTGCGGGGTGATGTCTTGTCCGGCGGCATCCAGCAGCACAACGCCCTGCCCCGTGACCACGCGCCCGATCACATGGATTGGCCAGCCATCTGCCAGCAACCCCGGCAACTCGACGGACGGTAAGGTGAAGGCCAGTACGTAATCGTCACCACCGCTCTGGGCGGCGTGTTCGGCGCCCGATTGACCGAGGAAGGCCACTAGGGCCTTCGACAGCGGCAAGCGGTCCCGCTCAACCTGAATGCCGACCCTCGACGCGAGCGCGATGTGCCCGCAGTCGGCGAGCAAGCCATCGGAGATGTCCAGCGCCGAAGTGGCTTTACCGCGCAACGCCTGGCCCAGCGCGAGTTGCGGCTGTGGCGACCAGTAATGCGCCAGCAGCGGATCGGCGATGGCGGCTTCAGCCGTGCGCTGACCGAGCACCAGCGGCAAGGCACCGGCGGCGTTGCCCAGCTCACCGCCGACACACAGCAGGTCGCCTGGTTGCGCACCGCTGCGGGTCAACGCCAAACCACTTGGCACACGCCCGAACACGGTCATGGTCAGGCTCAGCGGCCCACGGGTAGTGTCGCCCCCCACCAGCGCAACGCCGCAGTTCTGCGCCATGCGGTTCAAACCACGGGCATAGGCATCCAGCCAATCGGCGGTTACCGTCGGCAAGGTCAGGGCAAGGGTAAAGGCAACGGGAGTGGCGCCCATGGCCGCCAGATCGCTGACGGCCACGGCCAGCGAACGCTGACCGAGCAGAAACGGGTCGCAGGGGTCTGCGAAATGCACACCGGCCACGAGCGTGTCGGTGGAAATCGCCAGCTGCTCCCCGGGGGGAACAGCGAGCAAGGCGCAGTCATCGCCGATCCCCAGGGCAACGCCTTCGCCGCCCTGCGCACAAGGCGCGGCGGCGAAGAAATTGCGGATCAGCTCAAACTCGCCCATGGCTGAGACAAAGAGTTCAAGCGCCAATCAGCGCTTGAACGCCTTCACTTCAGCTTCACGCAGACGCGGGGCCAGCTTGTCGAGTACACCGTTGACGAACTTGTGGCCGTCGGTGGAACCGAAGACCTTCGCCAGTTCGATACCTTCGTTGATCACAACGCGGTAAGGCACATCAACGCGCTCGAGCAGTTCCCAGGTGGACAGGCGCAATACCGCCAGTTCAACCGGGTCCAGCTCTTCGATGGTCAGGTCCAGGCAAGGTGTCAGTGCGGCGTCGATACGGTCTTTCTGCGCGGGAACCCCATGCAGGATTTCACGGAAGTAGGCGCCGTCGACATCGCTGAAATCGTTATCGACCCGGAACTGCGCTTCGATCTCGTTCAGCGATTGCTTGGCCATGTGCCATTGGTACAGCGCCTGAGTCGCGAGCTGACGGGCTTCGCGACGCTTGACGCTTTTCGATGGCTTGCCGGCATCCGCAGGCTTTGGATCGCGCGGGTTGAAACGATCGCTTTCGTCGCTAATCACTTGGCCTCCAACTGCGCCAGCAGGCTGACCATTTCCAGAGCGGACAGGGCAGCTTCGGCACCTTTGTTACCGGCCTTGGTGCCGGAACGTTCGATGGCTTGCTCGATGGAATCAACGGTCAGGACGCCGAAGGCAACCGGAACGCCGAACTCCATGGACACCTGGGCCAGGCCCTTGGTGCATTCGCCCGCCACGTATTCGAAGTGCGGAGTACCGCCACGAATGACCGCGCCCAGAGCGATGATGGCTGCGAACTCGCCCTTCTGAGCGACTTTCTGCGCAACCAGCGGGATTTCGAAGGCGCCAGGTGCGCGGATGATGGTGATGTCGCTTTCGCTCACGCCATGGCGAACCAGGGCATCAACTGCACCGCTGACCAGGCTTTCAACAACGAAGCTGTTGAAACGGCCCACTACCAAAGCGTAGCGGCCTTTAGGGGCGATGAAGGTACCTTCGATGGTCTTCAGGGTCATTCGTTAGTTCTCTTAAAGAGCCGGGACGCGTCTTCTACGCGCCCCTCAGTGATATTTGAACCGCGAATACAGGGCCGGGAACAACCGGTCATTATTCGGAGGGCACGTATTCTACAACTTCCAGATCGAAACCGGATATCGCATTAAATTTCATTGGCGCAGACATCAGGCGCATTTTGCGCACGCCCAGGTCCCGAAGGATCTGCGAACCGGCACCGACGATGCTGTAGGTGGTCGGTTTTTTCACCGCGGCGTGATCGGCGGTTTCGCGGATGTGCGCCAGCAACACGTCGCCATCGAGCGGGTGACCGAGCAACAGCACCACGCCGCTGCCAGCCTCGGCAACCGCGGCCATGGCGGCGCGCAGGCTCCAGCGGCCCGGTTGCTTGACCATCAACAGGTCGCGCAGCGGGTCCATGTTGTGCACGCGAACCAGGGTCGGTTCTTCGGCGCACACGGTGCCCAGGGTCAGTGCCATGTGCACGTCGCCTTCCACGGAATCACGATAGGTCACCAGGTTGAATTGGCCCAGTTCGCTGTCCAGCGGCTGCTCGGCAATCCGCTGAACGGTACGTTCGTGGATCATCCGGTAGTGAATCAGGTCGGCGATGGTGCCGATCTTGATGTTGTGCTCGGCGGCGAAAGCTTCCAGTTCGGCGCGACGGGACATGGTGCCGTCGTCGTTCATCACTTCGCAGATCACGCCGCTCGGCTCGAAACCGGCCATGCGCGCGAGGTCGCAGGCAGCTTCAGTGTGACCGGCGCGAGCCAGGGTGCCACCGGCCTGGGCCATCAACGGGAAGATGTGGCCGGGGCTGACGATGTCTTCAGCCTTGGCGTCTTTCGCGGCAGCGGCCTGCACGGTGCGCGCACGGTCGGCGGCGGAAATGCCGGTGGTCACGCCGGTGGCGGCTTCGATGGACACGGTGAACTTGGTGCCGAAACCGGAACCGTTGCGTGGCGCCATCAACGGCAGCTTCAGCGTTTCGCAGCGCTCGCGGCTCATCGGCATGCAGATCAGGCCACGGGCGTGCTTGGCCATGAAATTGATGTGTTCGGCCTGGCAGCACTCGGCGGCCATGATCAGGTCGCCTTCGTTCTCGCGGTCTTCGTCATCCATGAGGATGACCATCTTGCCTTGGCGGATGTCTTCAACCAGTTCTTCGATGCTATTGAGCGCCACAAGGCACCCCCTTGGGTCAGGATTTGAGGTAGCCGTTGGCGGCCAGAAAGCTTTCGGTAATGTTACTGGAGGTTGGCTCTGCGGCCTTGTCGCCCAGCAACAGGCGCTCCAGGTAACGGGCCAGCAAGTCCACTTCCAGATTCACCCGGCGACCCGGCTGGTACGACGCCATGATGGTTTCGCTCAGGGTGTGCGGAATGATCGTCAGCAGGAACTCGGCGCCATCGACCGCGTTCACGGTCAGGCTGGTGCCGTCGACGGTGATCGAGCCTTTGTGGGCGATGTACTTGGCCAGTTCTTTCGGTGCACGGATGCGGAATTCCACGGCACGTGCGTTCTCGGTGCGGGCAACCACTTCGCCCACGCCATCGACGTGACCGCTGACCAGGTGCCCGCCGAGGCGAGTGGTCGGGGTCAGGGCTTTTTCCAGATTGACCGGGCTGCCGCTTTTCAGGTCGTTCATGGCGGTGCAGTCGAGGGTTTCGCGACTGACGTCCGCGGCAAAGCCGTTGCCTGGCAGCTCAACGGCCGTCAGGCACACGCCGTTGACCGCGATGCTGTCGCCCAGTTTGACGTCGCTCAGATCGAGCTTGCCGGTTTCTACATGGACCCGCACATCTCCGCCTTTTGGGGTCAATGCACGAATACTGCCGATGGATTCGATGATGCCGGTAAACATGAAGTCCTCCTCGAGAACAGGGCCGTCGCGTGGCGCAGGCCCGGAATTATACGCTCGCCGATGGCGCAGGAATGGCAATGACTCGCCAGTCATCGCCAACCGCGCGGATTTCAGTGATTTTGAGCTCGGGCGCGTCTTTCATCTGAGCCAGCGGCCAGTCGAGCAACGGGCGCGCTGACGAGCCCAGGAACTTGCCGGCGATGAAAATCTGGAATTCGTCCACCAGACCTTGCTGGGCAAAGGCCCCGGCCAGACGCGGACCGGCCTCGACCAGCACTTCGTTGACGCCGCGATTGGCCAGTTCAACCAGCAACTTGCGCAGGTCAACCAAGCCATCGTCGCCGGCCACAATCAGGCATTCCGGGCCGTTGGCGTATTGTTCTTCAATCGCCATGCAGGTGGCGACCAGCGCCGGGCCGGCCTTGAAGAATGGCGCATCGAGCGGCACGCGCAGGCGGCCATCGATTAAAACGCGCAGCGGCGGACGGCTCATTGCCAATGCGGTTTGCTCGGCGTCCAGCCCCAACTCGTCAGCGCGCACGGTCAAACGGGCGTTATCCGCCAGCACCGTGTCGGCGCCGGTCAGCACCACGCTGGCCTGGGCGCGCAGGCGTTGAACCGCCGAACGTGCGGCCGGGCCGGTGATCCATTGGCTCTCGCCGCTTTCCATCGCCGTGCGACCGTCGAGGCTCATGGCCAACTTGACCCGCACGAACGGCAAGCCGTGTTCCATGCGCTTAAGAAAGCCTTGATTGAGCTTGCGTGCCTCACCTTCCAGCACACCGCTTTCGATGGCAATGCCGGCCTGAGCCAGACGCTGCATGCCACGGCCGGCCACCGACGGGTTCGGGTCCTGCATCGCCGCGACGACGCGTGCGAGGCCGGCATTCACCAGCGCATCGGCGCAAGGCGGCGTGCGGCCGTGGTGGCTGCACGGTTCGAGGGTCACGTAAGCGGTGGCACCACGGGCCTTGTCGCCCGCAGCGCGCAGCGCGTGGACTTCGGCGTGGGGTTCGCCAGTGCGCTCGTGCCAGCCTTCGCCGACAATCTGCCCGTCCTTCACGATCACGCAGCCAACACGCGGGTTGGGATGCGTCGTGTAGTGGCCTTTGCGCGCCAGTTCCAGGGCGCGGGCCATGTAATGGGCGTCGAGGATGGCAAGCTCTGTGGAGGTGGTCATTCTTTCACCGGCTCACGGGCCAGGCGATCGATCTCTTCGCGGAACTCGTTGAGGTCCTGGAAGCGCCGATACACGGAGGCGAAACGAATGTAGGCGACTTCATCGAGCTTTTGCAGCTCGGCCATCACCAGTTCACCGACCACGAGGGACTTGACCTCGCGCTCGCCGGTGGCGCGCAGCTTGTGTTTGATGTGCACCAGCGACGATTCGAGGCGCTCGACACTCACCGGGCGCTTCTCCAGCGCACGCTGCATGCCGGCGCGGAGTTTTTCTTCGTCGAACGGCTGGCGGCTGCCGTCGGTTTTGATCAGGCGCGGCAACACCAGTTCAGCGGTTTCGAACGTCGTGAAACGCTCGCCGCAGGCCAGGCATTCGCGCCGGCGGCGCACCTGTTCGCCCTCGGCGACCAGACGCGAGTCGATGACCTTGGTGTCGTTGGCACCGCAGAAGGGACAGTGCATGGTGGCAGGCAACAAAAAAAGGGAGGGCCATGGTAGCGCATCCCGGTGGCAAGACAAGCCATAGGGTTTGCGGTATACAGACTGGCTATAGAGAATGATCCATGGATTTCACCTTGCTGGAGCCGCAAATGTCACTCAGACCGCTCGTATTGCTCAGCCTTTTCAGCCTGTTGGTGGCCTGCAGCAGCGATGCACCCAAGCCCCAGCCCCCAACGCCCGGCCCCGCTCCACAGGCGGCGCAGAAAAAAGCCCGCGAGTCCGCCAACCTCGGTCCGCTGCCCGCTTATCAGCGTGAATTGAGCGGCACCTTGCAAGGCGTGCCGGCCGGTGCCGAAGTCGAATTGGCGCTGCTGGTGATCGATGAAAAGGATCGCCCGCAACAATTGCTCGCCAGCTCCAGCCTGATCGGCACCAATCAGGTATTGCCGTTTCACCTGCGCTTCAACCCGGATTCGTTTCCGGCCGGTGCCCGCGTGGAACTGCGAGGCCGCGCCAGCCAGTCCGGCCAGCTGATTCTGCACCTGCCGTCGCAAGTCATCACCCAGCCGACTACCCAGGCCCTGGGTCAACTGCAATTCGTCAAAGCGCCATGATTGCACCGCTCGACCTGCAACAGGCGTTGGGGGAGTTACTGGGCGATGCACAACTTGTCCCGGTCGCCTTGCCCGATACCGCCCTGAAACTCTGGCTGATCGACGGCGACAACATGGACCGCGCCTTCAGCCCGGAAGAAACCCGGCGGATTCTGCATGAACCGCCGTACTGGAGTTTCTGCTGGGCCAGCGGGTTGTCGATGGCCCGCTACCTCGCTGAATTCCCCGAGTGGGTCAAAGGCAAACGCGTGCTGGATTTTGGTGCCGGTTCCGGCGTCGCGGGGATTGCCGCGGTGAAGGCCGGGGCGCTGGAAGTGGTGGCGTGTGACCTGGACCCGCTGGCGATTGCCGCCTGTCGGGCGAATGCCGAACTCAATGAAGTGGAACTGAGTTACTCGACGGACTTTTTCGCCGAGGCGGATCGCTTTGATCTGATCCTGGTGGCCGACGTGCTGTACGACCGGGAGAATCTGCCGCTGCTCGATGAGTTTTTGAGTCGCGGCCGGGAAGCGCTGGTGGCGGATTCGCGGGTGAGGGATTTTCGTCATCCGCTGTATCAACGCATCGAAATGCTCGAAGCGATGACCTTGCCGGATCTGGCCGAGCCTGAAGAGTTTCGGTATGTGAGCCTGTATCACGCGCGGCGCGCTTAAAAGCTTCGCGGGCAAGCCTCGCTCCTACAGGTTTAGTGCCGCTCTTAATAACGACGCGGACCTGTAGGAGCGAGGCTTGCCCGCGAAGGCCATCTGTCAGACTGCGCACACTTTCAGCCACCCCCCGCCAAGCCGTATAGTTGCCCCATTCACGCTTTTACGAGATCCCCCATGAGTCAGCAAACGCCGTACATCTTCGACGCCACGACTGCCGATTTCGACCAGTCGGTGATCGAGAACTCTTTCCACAAACCGGTGCTGGTGGATTTCTGGGCCGAATGGTGTGCGCCCTGCAAAGTGCTGATGCCGATGCTGCAGACCATCGCAGAGAGCTATCAGGGCGAGTTGCTGCTGGCCAAGGTCAACTGCGATCTGGAACAAGACATCGTCGCTCGCTTCGGCATCCGCAGCTTGCCGACCGTGGTGTTGTTCAAGGATGGCCAGCCAGTGGACGGTTTTGCCGGTGCGCAGCCGGAATCCGCCGTCCGCACCATGCTCGAGCCTCACGTACAAATGCCGCCACCGGCGGCGGCTGATCCGTTCGAACAGGCTCAGGCGCTGTTTGACGAGAGCCGTTTCGCCGACGCAGAAGCCATTCTCAAAGTGCTGCTGGGCGAAGACAACACCAACGCCAAAGCGCTGATTCTGTATGCCCGTTGCCTGACAGAACGGGGTGAGCTGGGTGAAGCGCAGATCGTGCTCGACGCGGTGAAAAGCGATGAACACAAGGCCGCATTGGCCGGTGCAAAAGCGCAGATCCAGTTTCTCGGCCAGGCCAAGGACTTGCCGGATGCCGCCGACTTGAAGGCGCGCCTGGCGAAGAATCCGCAGGACGATGAAGCGGTGTATCAACTGGCGATCCAGCAACTGGCCCGTCAGCAGTACGATGCGGCGCTGGATGCGTTGCTCAAGCTGTTCGTGCGCAACCGCAGCTACAGCGAAGGCTTGCCGCACAAGACGTTGCTGCAAGTGTTCGAGTTGCTGGGCAATGATCACCCGCTGGTGACAACGTATCGCCGCAAGTTGTTTGCTGCGTTGTACTGATAGACCGCGTTTTCGTTCATCGCCAGCAAGCCGGCTCCTACAGGTTCGTGCAAATCCTGTAGGAGCCGGCTTGCCGGCGATGGCGGCCGCACAAACAACGCATTTCTACAGCCAGCGATACAGCGGCGTATCTCCGCCACTCTCCACCTTCACCTCCGCGCTATGCCGCAACCGCACCAGCAGACGCTTGCCCGACGCTGCGCTGCCAGTCAAACCTTCCAGTTGCTCCAGCAAATCCGGCCCGCTCAGTTGCCCGGCCTTGCGCAGCAGATCCTTTGCGACCTGCCACTGCGCATCATCCTGATTCACCGGTTTGGCCGGCGTCGCACTGACCTCTGGCTTGACCACCTGCACCTGCGCGCCGAGCCGCGCCCAGTCAGCGTCGTCCATCTCCAGGGTCAAATCCACCGGCCAGTCGCCGATGCTTCCGCGTATACGCAACATGGTTTCGCTCCCGCACATTTCTGACCTGCATGCTCCCATGGGACTTGTGCAACGCCAAGTAGCCGGTCAAACTCCTCGCACTTACGTTATAAGATTACATAACAAATTCTTCATTTTACTTTTCGGAGACCCGCCATGCGCCGTCTGCTGCTCGCTTTGCCGTTTGCCCTGTTGCCGCTGGCCATCGCCCATGCCGCCGATGAGCATGATCACGACCATGAACACGGCAGCCTCGGTGCCCACGAGCATGGTGTCGGTCGCCTGAACGCAGCGCTGGACGGTCAGACCCTGGAGCTGGAGCTGGAAAGCCCGGCGATGAACCTGGTGGGTTTCGAACACGTGGCCGCCAGCGACGCCGACAAAGCCAAAGTCGCCGCCGCCCGTGCGCAACTTGAAAAACCGCTGACCCTGTTCAACCTGCCGAAAGCGGCGGGTTGCGTGGTCGCGACTCAGGAACTGGAGAGCCCGCTGTTCGGTGACAAGCCGGATGCCGATGATGATCATGACGACGATGCCAAAGACGAGCATCACCACGACCACAGCGAAATCCACGCTCATTACCAGTTCACCTGCGCGACGCCGGGCGCACTGAAAACCCTGGATCTGGCAAACCTTTTCAACACGTTCCCGGCGACCCAGAAAATTCAGGTACAACTGATCAGCCCGAGCGGGCAGCAAGGGGTAGAAGTGACGGCCAAGGCGGCCGCCCTGAAATTCTGAACCCACCGCCCCCCTGTAGGAGCCGGCTTGCTGGCGATTGCGGTGTATCAGCCAACACATTTGTTGAATGATAAAACGCAATAGCCAGCAAGCCGGCTCCTACAGGTCATCTGCATTCATGAAACCGGTGTTATGACCCAAGCACTCATCGAACTGTCCGACCTGGGCTTCAGCTGGCCCGGTCACCCGCCGCTGCTGGACATCCCGGCCTTTCGCCTGGAACCGGGTGAAACCCTGTTCCTCAAAGGCCCCAGCGGCAGCGGCAAGACCACCCTGCTCGGCCTGCTCGGTGGCGTGCAAAAGCCCGATCGCGGCAGCATTCGCCTGCTCGGCCAGGAACTGACCGAACTCGGTGCCGGCGCGCGTGATCGCTTTCGCGTCGATCACACCGGCTACATCTTCCAGCAGTTCAACCTGCTGCCATTTCTCTCGGTGCGTGAAAACGTCGAACTGCCCTGCCACTTCTCCAGGCTGCGCGCCGAACGGGCGATCCAGCGCCATGGCAGCGTCGATCAGGCGGCGGCAACCTTGCTCGCTCATTTGGGATTGAAGGATGAAAGCATCCTCGGCCGTCGCGCCGACTCGCTGTCCATCGGCCAACAGCAACGCGTCGCCGCCGCCCGTGCGTTGATCGGTCAGCCGGAACTGGTGATCGCCGACGAACCGACTTCTGCGCTGGATTACGACGCCCGCGAAAACTTCATTCGCCTGTTGTTCGCCGAATGCCGCGAAGCCGGGTCGAGCCTGTTGTTCGTCAGTCACGACCAAAGCCTTGCGCCGCTGTTCGATCGCAACCTGTCGCTGGCCGAACTCAATCGCGCCGCCACGCCTGCAGAGGTTTGAGATGTATTTGTTTCGTCTAGCCATGGCCAGCCTGGCTAACCGCCGCTTCACCGCGATCCTGACCGCGTTCGCCATCGCCCTGTCGGTCTGCCTGCTGTTGGCCGTGGAACGCGTGCGCACCGAAGCCAAGGCCAGTTTTGCCAGCACCATCAGCGGCACCGACCTGATCGTCGGCGCCCGCTCCGGTTCGGTGAACCTGCTGCTGTACTCGGTGTTCCGCATCGGCAATGCCACCAACAACATCCGCTGGGACAGCTTCGAGCACTTCGCCAACAACCCGAAAGTGAAGTGGGCAATCCCGATGTCGCTGGGCGATTCCCATCGCGGGTATCGGGTGATGGGTACCACCGAGGCGTACTTCGAGCATTATCAGTACGGTCATCAACAACACCTGGAACTGGCTGACGGTCGCGCCTTCGCCACCGATCCGTTCGAAGTGGTGCTCGGCGCCGAAGTGGCCGATGCACTGCACTACAAACTCGGCGACAAACTGGTGCTGGCCCACGGCGTGGCGGTGATCAGCCTGGTCAAGCACGACGACAAACCGTTCACCGTGGTCGGCATTCTCAAACGCACCGGCACCCCGGTGGACCGCACGTTGCACATCAGCCTCGGAGGCATGGAAGCGATTCACATCGACTGGCACAACGGCGTGCCGGCGCGCGGCAACGGTCGGATCAGTGCTGATCAGGCACGCAACATGGACCTGACGCCGCAAGCGATCACCGCGTTCATGCTCGGCCTCAACAGCAAGATTTCGACCTTTGCCCTGCAGCGCGAAATCAACGAATTCCGTGGCGAACCGATGCTGGCGATCCTGCCGGGCGTGGCGCTGCAAGAGTTGTGGAGTTTGATGAGCACCGCAGAAAAAGCCTTGTTCGTGGTCTCGCTGTTTGTGGTGCTGACCGGGTTGATCGGCATGCTCACGGCGATTCTCACCAGCCTCAATGAACGTCGGCGCGAGATGGCGATTCTGCGTTCGGTGGGCGCGCGGCCATGGCACATCGCGACGTTGCTGGTGCTGGAGGCGTTCGCCCTGGCGCTGTCGGGCGTGATCGCCGGCGTGGCCCTGCTTTATGTGGGCATCGCCGCTGCTCAAGGCTACGTGCAGGCCAATTACGGTCTGTTTCTGCCGCTGGCGTGGCCCAGCGAATATGAATGGACGCTGCTCGGTGGCATCCTGATCGCCGCGCTGCTGATGGGCAGCGTGCCGGCGTGGCGCGCGTATCGCCAATCCCTGGCCGATGGCCTGTCGATCCGACTATGAGGACGTTAATGATGCCCCGCGCTTTGCTTGCGCTGTTGATGCTGGTTGCCTTGCCGCTGTGGGCCGCCGAGCCGAAAGAGCTGACCTGGTCGGAAATGATCCCGCCGGACGCCGCGCCGGAAGTGCCGAACATGACACCCCTGCACGACCTCTCGCAGATGGGCAGCGCGCTGTCCGCCGAGTCGGCGCCAGCCGCGAAACAGGACATGCCCAATGCACCGGTGGTGAAGAGCCTCGACGGTCAGAGCATCCGCCTGCCGGGCTACATCGTGCCGCTGGAAGTGAGTGAAGAAGGCCGCACTACAGAGTTTCTGCTGGTGCCGTATTTCGGCGCCTGCATCCATGTACCGCCACCGCCGTCGAACCAGATCGTGCATGTGAAAAGCGAAGTCGGCGTGAAGCTGGACGAGCTGTATCAGCCTTATTGGATTGAGGGGGCGTTGCAGGTCAAGGCGTCGACCAGTGAGTTGGCGGATGCCGGGTATCAGATGGAGGCGGACAAGATTTATATCTATGAATTGCCGGAGTGAATCTGGTGTTCGTATGTTGATTTGAAGGGCGCCTTCGCGGGCAAGCCTCGCTCCTACAGGTCCTGCGCTAACCTGTAGGAGCGAGGCTTGCCCGCGAAGGCGTCCTCAAAGGTTCCGCAAAAAAACAGGCCATCACCGTTTCATTGAGCTGAGTCAAAAGACCGGACCAGACCGCTCCGTACCATTGGACATCGAACATTTTTAACGTCCTCTGGAGCCTCCATGCACAAGTCCTTGCTCAGCGCCTCGCTGTTTGCCCTCGCGCTCGCAGCCCCGCTCGCCCACGCCCACGAAGCCGGCGACATCCTCCTTCGTGCCGGTGCAATCACCGTCAACCCGAAAGCCGACAGCTCCGACGTCAAAGTCGATCAAGGCCCGCTGGCAGGTACCAATCTGGGTGGCAAGGCCACCATGAGCAGCGACACCCAACTGGGTCTGAACTTCGCTTACATGCTCAACAGCCACTGGGGCATCGAGCTGCTCGCTGCCACGCCATTCGAACATGACGTGAAGCTCAAAGGCACCGTCCTGGGTGCGGCCAACGGCAAACTCGGCAGCCTGAAACACCTGCCGCCGACCTTGAGCGTTGTCTACTACCCACTGGACGGCAAGTCTGCATTCCAACCGTACGTTGGCGCCGGTATCAACTACACCTGGATCTACGACGAGCACGTCGGCAGCGAGGCCAGCGCCAATGGCTTCAGCAACTTCAAGGCAGACAACTCCTGGGGCATGGCGTTTCAGGTCGGTGCCGACTACATGATCACCGACAACATCATGCTCAACGCCCAAGTGCGTTACATCGACATCGATACCACCGCCACCGTGGAAAACAACGCCGTGGCACAGGGCACCCGTGCCAAGGTCGATGTCGACGTGGACCCGTTCATCTACATGGTGGGCCTGGGTTACAAGTTCTAACGAGCAAACATGTGGTGGTGTTTGAACGCTGTCAGTGAAGGTGAAAAACCTGTGGGAGCGAGCCTGCTCGCGATTACGGTCTATCAGTCGACATAGATGTTGACTGATCTGCCGTTATCGCGAGCAGGCTCGCTCCCACAGTAGTTTGCGGTGTTCAAAAGCCTTAGCTGATCCACAGTGTTCTAACGACCGAGCAACCGCGCCAGGCCGACACTCATCGGCGTCTGAGCCGGGCAGGAAAACCGCTCCAGCAGTCGCTGATTGTTCGCCCGCGAATGGCGGATATCACCCGAACGCGCCGGGCCGTAGCTCACTGGCGGCAGTTCACCGACCGCCACTTTCAACGCTTCCAGCATTTGCTTGAGCGTGGTCGCCTGGTTCCAGCCGACATTGACCGCACCGACTTCAACCTGCGGTTTTTCGATGGCTTGCACCAGCACATCGACCAGATCTTCGACGTAAACAAAATCCCGCGTCTGCTCGCCATCGCCAAACACGGTGATCGGCAGGCCGCTTTGCGCGCGCTCGCTGAAAATGCTGATCACCCCGGAATATGGTGAGGACGGATCCTGGCGCGGGCCGAAGATGTTGAAGAAGCGGAAAATCACCGGTTCCAGCGCATGCTGGCGACGGTAGAAATCGAAGTAATGCTCACTGGCCAACTTGTCTGACGCATACGGCGTCAGCGGTTCCTTGGGCGTGTCTTCGTCGATCGACTGGCCTTCGCCATTGTTGCCGTAGACCGCTGCGCTGGAAGCAAACAGCACACGTTTGACGCCGCTCTGGCGCATGGCTTCGCAGACATTCAGCGAACCGATGAAATTGCTCTGGTGAGTCTTCACCGGATCATCCACCGAAGCCTGCACCGACGCCACGGCTGCCAGGTGCGCGACCGCACTGCAACCGGCCATTGCGCGAGCGACCAGGGCGGCATCGGCGACGTCGCCGACTATCAGCTCGACGCGAGGATTATCCAGCGCCAGGTTGCTGCGTTTGCCGGTGGACAGGTCGTCGAGAATCCGTACCGAATGGCCCTTGGCGAGCAAGGCGTCGGTCAGGTGCGAGCCAATGAAACCCGCGCCGCCGGTGATTAAAACAGGGCCGTCAGCCATGGCGATAGAACCTGTCCAGTAAGCCAGGGAGTGCCGCACGCCAGGCGCGGGGCTTGATCCCGAAGGTGTGAAGGATTTTCTTGCAGGCCAGCACCGCGTGTTGTGGCTCTTCGGCAGCGTCCGGGCGTGCGGCGTGAGCCTGGGCGGTCGGCGCTTCGATGGCCAGCGGATGCAGTGCGCGGGCTTCGGTGAGAATCGCCTGCCCCAGCGCCAGCGGCGTGGTCGCCTCGTGCCCGGCGTAGTGGTAGGTGCCCCACAGTGGCGCCGCGCAATCGAGTTGCTTGAGCACCGAAATGATCACCCGGGCCGCGTCGTCGACCGGCGTCGGGTTGCCGCGACGGTCATCGGCCATCAACAGTTCTTCCGGCTTTTCGGCCCGGGACAGGAAACGCCCGAGGGTGCCGTCGGGGCTGTCATCGAGCAGCCAGCCGAACCGCAGCAGCACATGCTGCGGGCAGGTCGCGCGCACGCTTTGCTCGATGCGCCACAAGGCCTGACCACGCAGGCCCAGCGGCACCGGCTCGTCTTTTTCGCTGTAGGCGGTCGCCCGCGAGCCGTCGAATACCCGATAGCTCGAGGGTTGCAGCAGAACGATGTTGTGATGCTGGCACAGTTCGGCCAGACGCTCGATTGCACGCTCTTGCCCGGCCAGACGCGATTCGCTGACCGTCTCCGCCTGGAACCAGTCGAAGTAGTAGGCGAGGTTGATCAACGCGTCCGGGCGCGTGTCGTCGAGCAGTTGCGTCAGGCTCGCGGCATCCCAGCCGTCTTGCGGTGGGCGGGGGGCGAGGAAACCGATGTCTTCCTCCGCACCGAGGCGAATCAGCGCCTGCCCAAGGGCATTTCCGCCGCCCAGTAACATAAGGCGCATTCGCATAGAGTCAGCAGGCCCAGTCTGATTGGATCAATGGCTTTATCGGCACCGCTCGCGGGCAGTGCCGTCGATAGTTGCCGGAATCGTTGCATTTTGCGGGTTTAGTGCGCAACCGTCATCCGTAAAGTGTAGATCTCCGGGATTTGTGGTGCTGCTTCGGGCCCTATCGCTGGCAAGCCAGCTCCTACAGTGATCGCTGTTGTTCACAAATGTTGTGTCCACACAAAAACCTGTAGGAGCTGGCTTGCCAGCGATGGGGCCTTACCTGTCAGCAGAGATCCCGAGCGGTACTTGCAACTTCCTCACCCCACCCGCATAAATTACTCTATGAATCTGCCCATCCCCACGGACGCGGCCATGGCAGGCTTCCACCCCGCCGTCAGCGCCTGGTTCAGCAGCACCTTCCCGACGGTCACCGCCGCCCAGGCCCGGGCGTGGCCGCTGATCCGCCAACACCGTTCGACCCTGATCGCCGCGCCCACCGGCTCCGGCAAAACCCTCACCGCGTTTCTCGCCGTCATCGACGATCTGGTTCACCGTGGCCTGGAAACCGCAGACGGGCTGCCCAACGAAACACTGGTGGTCTACGTCTCGCCGCTCAAAGCCTTGTCCAACGACATCCAGATCAACCTGCAAAACCCGCTGGCCGGCATCACTGAACAGTTACATGCGCTGGGCCTGCCCGAGTTGCAGATCAACACCGCCGTGCGCACCGGCGACACGCCGCAAAAAGAACGCTCGGCGATGCGCAAGACCGCGCCGCACATTCTGGTGACCACCCCGGAATCCCTTTACGTGCTGCTCGGCTCCGACTCCGGCCGGCAAATGCTCGGCACCACGCGCACGGTGATCGTCGATGAGATCCACGCCATCGCCGCCAGCAAACGCGGCAGCCATCTGGCCCTGAGCCTGGAACGTTTGCAGGCGTTATGCGCAGCACCGTTGATGCGCATCGGCCTGTCCGCCACGCAAAAACCCATCGAAGCGGTTTCACGCTTTCTGGTCGGTCGTGATCGCGCATGCGAAATCATCGACATCGGCCATGCCCGTCCACGGGATTTAGGCATCGAAGTACCGCCGGTGCCGCTGTCGGCGGTGATGGCCAACGATGTGTGGGAATTGGTCTACGACCGCCTCGCCGTCCTCGCCCGCGAACACCGCACCACATTGATTTTCGTCAACACCCGACGCTTGGCCGAACGCTTGAGCCGGCATTTGAGCGAACGTCTCGGCAAGGAAGCAGTCGCCGCCCACCACGGCAGCCTGGCCAAGGAGTTTCGTCTCGATGCCGAACAACGACTCAAGTGCGGCGACCTGCAAGTGCTGATCGCCACGGCGTCGCTGGAATTGGGGATCGATATCGGCGATGTCGATCTGGTCTGTCAGATCTCATCGCCGCGTTCGATTGCCGGATTCCTGCAACGTGTCGGCCGCTCCGGCCACCAGGTCGGCGGCACGCCCAAGGGCCGATTGTTCGCCACCACCCGCGACGATTTGATCGAATGCACCGCCCTGCTCGACTGCGTACGCCGGGGCGAACTCGACACCTTGCAGATTCCTCAAGCACCGCTGGACGTGCTAGCCCAGCAGATCATCGCCGAGGTCAGTTGCCAGGAATGGCCGGAGCACGCGCTGCTGGAGATGTTCCGCAATGCCTCGCCCTACGCTGAGCTCGACGAAACACATTATCAGGCGCTGCTGCAGATGCTCGCCGAGGGCTACAACGGTCGCCAGGGCATCCGCAGCGCGTACCTGCACCGCGACGCCGTGACGCGTACGTTGCGCGGTCGGCGTGGCAGCAAACTGACTGCCGTGACCAGCGGCGGCACCATCCCGGACAACGCCGACTACAGCGTGCTGCTGGAACCGCAAGGGCTGAACATCGGCAGCGTCAACGAAGACTTCGCCGTGGAAAGCATCGCCGGCGATGTCTTTCAGTTGGGCAACACCTCGTACCGAATCCTGCGGGTCGAAACCGGCAAGGTCCGGGTCGAAGACGCGCAGGGCCAGCCGCCGACCATTCCGTTCTGGCTCGGTGAAGCGCCGGGGCGCAGCGCGGAGTTGTCCTTCGCCGTGGCGCGCCTGCAAGCGCAACTCGACGACCTGCTCGGCGCCACGCCCGGCAACTTGCAGCCGGCCCTCGACTGGCTGACCGAGACCCTCGGCCTGAACCTCGACAGCGCCGGACAACTGGTGGATTACCTCGCCCGCGCGCGCCTGACATTGGGCGCCCTGCCCTCGCAGGACACGCTGCTGATGGAGCGCTTTTTCGATGAGTCCGGCGGCACGCAACTGATCATCCACACGCCCTTCGGCAGCCGCATCAACCGCGCCTGGGGCCTGGCCCTGCGCAAGCGTTTCTGCCGCACCTTCAACTTCGAATTGCAGGCCGCTGCCAGCGAAGATGCGATTGTGCTGTCGCTGTCCACCAGCCACAGCTTTGAGCTCGATGAGGTCTGGCGCTACCTGCACAGCAACAGCGCCGAACACCTGCTGATTCAAGCGGTGCTCGATGCGCCGCTGTTCGGCGTGCGCTGGCGCTGGAATGCCGGCGTCGCATTGGCGTTGCCGCGCTACAGCGGCGGGCGCAAAGTCCCCCCGCAGATTCAGCGGATGAAAAGCGAAGACCTGATCGCCAGCGTGTTTCCCGACCAGATCGCCTGCGTGGAAAACCTCGCCGGCGAACGGGAGATTCCCGATCATCCACTGGTGGAACAGACCCTCGACGATTGCCTCCACGAAGCCATGGACTGCGAAGGCTGGCTGACGTTGTTGCGGCGCATGGAACGCGGCGACGTTCGCCTGATCAGTCGCGACCTGCCGGCGCCCTCGCCGCTGGCCGCCGAAATTCTCAGCGCCCGGCCTTACACCTTTCTCGACGACGCGCCGCTGGAAGAGCGCCGCACCCAAGCCGTGGTCAACCGGCGCTGGACCGACCCGCAGTCCACCGACGACCTCGGCGCGCTGGATGCCGAGGCCATTCAAGCGGTGCGCGATGAGGCCTGGCCGACGCCGACCAATGCCGATGAAATGCACGAGACGTTAATGAGCCTCGCGTGCATTGCCGATGCCGAGGCGCAGGCCAATGCGCAGTGGATTGATTGGTTGAATGCCCTTGCCGAGAGCGGTCGCGCCAGTCGTTTGCAGATCGATGCCGGGCAATCGCTGTGGCTGGCGGTGGAACGGCTGACATGCCTGCGCGCCATTTATCCACAGGCAAATTTGTCGCCACCGCTGGAGGCGCTACCGGGGTTCGATGACGCCTGGGAAGCAGACGAAGCGGTGCTGGAAGTTATCCGCGCACGGCTCAGCGCTTTTGGTCCGTTGCCGCTGAGCGCGATTGCCGAACCTCTGGGATTACCTGCGACTCACGTCACCCAGGCACTCGCGCAACTGGAACGCGAAGGGTATGTGCTGCGCGGTCACTTCACCCCCGGCGCCGATCAGGAAGAATGGTGCGAGCGGCATCTGCTGGCGCGAATTCATCGCTACACGGTCAAGCGTCTGCGGCGAGAAATCGAGCCGGTGGCGTTGCAGGATTTCATGCGATTCCTGTTCGACTGGCAGCATCTTTCTGCCTCGACTCAAGGCCAGGGCAATGCGGTGCTGCCCGCCATCGTCGCTCAGTTCGAAGGCTATCCCGCCGCCGCTTCAGCCTGGGACAGCGACATTCTTGCGGCACGGATCAAAGGCTATTCGGCGAGTTGGCTGGATGACCTGTGCCGCAGCGGCAAACTGGTCTGGACCCGCCTGACCGCACACAACAAAAGCGCCAGCACGGCGCTGCGCAGCACACCAATCGTATTGCTGCCGCGCAGCCAGGTCGGGTTGTGGAGCGGTCTGACCGAACAGACGCCGGTGAGCGACCTGTCGCCCAAAACCCAAAAGGTTTACCAAGCCCTCAGCCAACATGGCGCGCTGTTTTTCGATGAGCTGATTCACGAGGCGCATCTGCTGCGCTCGGAGCTGGAAATCGCCTTGCAGGAACTGGTCGGCGCCGGGCTGGTGAACGCCGACAGTTTTGCCGGTTTGCGGGCGCTGATCACGCCGGCCAGTAAACGGCAGAATCGCAGCAGCCGACGCGGGCGCGGAGCGTTTATCGGAGGCATGGATGACGCCGGACGCTGGGCCTTGCTTCGACGCGGGGCGCCATCGCCAGCGATGGACAACAAACATCCAACGCCGAGCGACACTCTGGAACACATCGTCATGACCTTGCTGCGCCGCTACGGCGTGGTGTTCTGGCGCCTGCTGGAACGCGAAGCAGACTGGTTGCCGAACTGGCGCGAATTGCTGCGCACGTTCCATCGGCTGGAGGCTCGCGGTGAGATTCGCGGCGGGCGGTTTGTCAGTGGTTTGGCCGGTGAACAGTTCGCCTTGCCCGAGGCGATTCCGTTACTGCGCGAAGTGCGGCGGCGGGCGCATGACGGGAGTCTGATTGCCGTGTGCGGGGTTGATCCGCTGAACCTCGCCGGCACGCTGCTACCCGGTGCGAAAGTGCCGGCGCTGACGAGTAATCGGTTGGTGTACCGCGATGGTTTGCCGGTGGCTGCCGAGATCGCTGGCCAGCAGGTTTTCTGGGTGGAATCGACGAGTGAAATACGCAACAAACTGAATCACCGCAATTCCCTGTAGGAGCGAGGCTTGCCCGCGAATAACGATGACGCGGCCTCCTTGATACACCGCGGCGCGTCCTTCGCGGGCAAGCCTCGCTCCTACAGGGATCTGGTGTACCCGTCAAAGTGATATTTGCGTTCAGGGCAAATATCAAATGCCGATACCTCTATTTTTCCGCACAACCCAATCCCCGACACTGCGCTCCATCAATCAACCCACCGGAGTTGCAGCCATGCCCATTGCCTTGCTCGCGCTGACCCTCAGCGCCTTCGCCATCGGGACGACCGAGTTCGTCATCGTTGGCCTGTTACCCACTATCGGCACCGACCTCGGCGTCAGCCTGCCGTCCGCCGGCCTGCTGGTCAGCCTCTATGCCCTGGGCGTTGCCATCGGTGCCCCGGTGCTGACCGCCCTCACCGGCAAAGTCCCGCGCAAAATGCTGCTGTTGTCGCTGATGGTGCTGTTCACCCTTGGCAACCTGCTGGCGTGGAAAGCACCGAGCTACGAATCGCTGATCATTGCGCGAATCGTCACCGGCCTAGCCCACGGGGTGTTTTTCTCGATTGGCTCGACCATCGCCACCAGCCTCGTGCCGAAGGAAAAAGCCGCCAGCGCGATTGCGATCATGTTCACCGGCCTGACGGTGGCGCTGGTCACCGGCGTACCGTTGGGGACGTTCATCGGTCAGCATTTCGGCTGGCGTGAAACCTTCCTCGCTGTCTCTGCTTTGGGTGTGATTGCGTTCATCGGCAGCCTGCTCTACGTGCCGAAAAACATCACCCACAGCAAACCCGCTTCGCTGCTGGAACAGTTGCAGGTCCTCAAGCAACCGCGCCTGCTGCTGGTGTATGCCATGACGGCAGTCGGTTACGGCGGTTCGTTCATCGCCTTCACGTTCCTAGCGCCGATTCTTCAAGACATTTCTGGTTTCAGCGCCGGCACCGTCAGCCTGGTGTTGCTGGTGTACGGCATCTCGGTGGCCGTCGGTAACATCTGGGGCGGCAAACTGGCCGACAAACGCGGCCCGATCAAAGCCCTGAAAATCATCTTCGCCCTGCTCGCTGCTGTGTTGTTCGTGTTGACCTTCACCGCCGGCAACCCGTGGCTGGCGCTGGCCACCGTGCTGGTCTGGGGCGCGGTCGCTTTCGGCAACGTGCCGGGCTTGCAGGTGTATGTGGTGCGTCAGGCCGAACATCACACGCCGAATGCGGTGGACGTGGCTTCCGGCCTGAACATCGCGGCGTTCAACCTCGGCATTGCCGGTGGCGCGTGGGGCGGTGGTTTGATCGTCGCTCACATGGGCCTGATCCATACCGCATGGATCGGTGGTCTGGTGGTGTTGGTGGCGCTGGCGCTGACCGCATGGAGCGGTCGCCTCGATCGCCTCGGTCCGGTCTATGCCGCGGGCTCAACCCGCATAGTCGCCGGTCACTGATCCCCCTGTAGGAGCCAGCTTGCTGGCGATGACGGCGGCACATTCAACATTGATGTGACTGACACACCGCTATCGCCGGCAAGCCGGCTCCTACAGGTTTAGCCCTCCTACCGTCTGTAGTCCCGTCGAAACTTTCTCGCTTGCCCCGCAGTCATCAAAAGACAGGGGCAAACGGGGACCCTCAGACGGGAGGCGACATGGCGGCGATTCACAGCGGTATTTCAGCTTGGCGCTTCTTTGCCTCCGGCGAGCCTGCAGCACAAGGCGTGCTGCCATGAACCGCGCCGAGCAGTTCAACCCCGACGATGACTCGTCAGGAACCGTGAACGCCGTACGCCGCTTCACCGTGCTGACGGTCAACACGCACAAGGGTTTTACCGCGCTCAACCGGCGTTTCATCCTGCCGGAATTGCGCGAAGCCGTGCGCAGCGTGTCCGCCGACGTGGTGTTTTTGCAGGAAGTCCACGGCACCCACGAGCACCATCCCCAGCGTTACAGCAACTGGCCGACGATGCCGCAGTACGAATTCCTCGCCGACACGCTGTGGCCGCAGTTCGCCTACGGACGCAACGCGGTGTACCCGGCAGGCGATCACGGCAATGCGCTGTTGTCGAAATTCCAGATCATTCGCCACGACAACCTCGACGTGTCCATCAGCGGGCACGAAAACCGCGGCATCCTGCATTGCGTATTGCGCTTGCCCGTCGATGGCCCGGAGGTGCACGCGATTTGCATCCATCTGGGGCTGCGTGAAACCCATCGCAATGAACAGCTGAAGCTGCTGACCCAACGCCTCGCAGAATTGCCGAGCGACGCGCCGGTGATTGTCGCCGGTGACTTCAACGACTGGCGTCAGCGCGCCGACGCAATGCTCAAGCCCTGTGGTTTGCGCGAGGTGTTTGCCGAACTCCACGGCAAACCGGCGCGCAGTTTTCCGGCGCGCTTGCCGGCCTTGCGCCTGGACCGCATCTACGTGCGCAACCTCAAGGCCAGCCATCCGCAAGTCCTGGCGGCGCGGCCCTGGTCCCACCTTTCCGACCACGCACCACTATCGGTGGAGATCGAGCTATGAGCAGCGCACCGATGGAAAAAACCACCGTGGATCACGTGCCCACCAACCCGCCGGTGCGCGAACCCGGCGTGGTCGACGTTCAATATGGCTGGCAGGGCAACAACCGGGTGGAACTGCTGGAAAACGGCGAAGAATATTTCCCTCGGGTGTTCGAAGCCATGCGCCAGGCCAAGACTGAAATCCTCCTGGAAACCTTCATCGTATTCGAGGACAAGGTCGGCGAAGAGCTGCAGCAAGTGCTGATCGACGCGGCTCAACGCGACGTACGCGTCACGGCCAGTCTCGACGGGTTTGGTTGTGGCGAGTTGAGCACCGATTACCTCACCGCGTTGAGCGAGGCCGGCGTGCACCTGCAAATATTTGACCCGGCACCGAAGCGTCTGGGTATCCGCACCAATTGGTTCCGGCGCCTGCACCGCAAAATCGTGGTGGTCGACGGCACGATTGCGTTCATCGGCGGGATCAACTTTTCCGCCGACCATCTGGCCGACTTCGGCCCCGAGGCCAAACAGGATTACTCGGTTGAAGTGCAAGGCCCGGCGGTGACCGACATTCATCATTTCGCCCTGCTGCAAAGCGGTCGCCCGGCCCGCGCCAAATACTGGTGGCAACGCCGGCGGCAGCGGCGCTCGGAACTGGCGTTCAACGATCACGATGGCCAGGTCCGTTTGGTGTACCGCGACAACGGAGATCATCAATCCGATATCGAAGAGGTTTATCGACATGTCCTGCGCAGCGCCCAGCGTCGCGTGGTGATTGCCAACGCCTATTTCTTTCCCGGTTATCGCTTGCTGCGCGAGATACGCAACGCCGCGCGGCGAGGCGTCGAGGTGCGACTGATCCTGCAAGGCCAACCCGACATGATGGTGGCCAAACTGGCAGCGCGCATGACCTATGACTACCTGCTCAAATCCGGGGTGCAGATTCACGAATATTGCGAGCGCCCGCTGCACGGCAAAGTCGCGCTGGTGGACGAAGACTGGAGCACCGTCGGCTCAAGCAACCTCGACCCGTTGAGCCTGGCGATGAACCTGGAAGCCAATGTGCTGATCCGCGATCGCGCCTTCAACCGCGATTTGTTCGAACGCCTCGAGAGGCTGAGCGACAACCACTGCAAAGCCATGTGTGCGGACACATCCCCACGCGGACGGGTCTGGCACATGACCGTCGGTTTTCTGGTGTTCCACTTCCTGCGGCACTTCCCGGCTTGGGCCGGCTGGCTGCCGGCACACAAGCCACGCCTGAAGCCCTTCACCCACCTCGCCGGGGGCGATCACCATGAACCGCGCTGAAACCCATTCGGCGCCTCATGCCGAGAGCCCGCACACATCGCGCTGGAGTCGCTGGAAAAAACCGCTGACGATGCTGTTTTTCCTGGCGCTGATCGTCCTGTTCACGATGCTGGCCCAACGCATCGAATGGAACGAGGTGTTCGACACCCTCGCCGATTTCAAGGTGCGCACGCTGGTCATCGCTTCCGGGCTGACGCTGGTGAGTTTTCTGGTGTACGCCTGTTTCGACCTGATTGGCCGCACCTATATTCGTCAGGACCTGACCTGGAAACAGATCCTGCCAGTGGGGATCATCAGCTACGCCTTCAACCTCAACCTGAGTGCCTGGGTCGGCGGCATTGCCATGCGCTATCGGCTTTACTCGCGGCTCGGCGTGAGCAAAAGCAACATCGCGAAAATCCTCGGTCTGAGCCTGGCGACCAACTGGTTCGGCTACATGGTGATTGCCGGCGCGATGTTCAGCAGCGGGCTGGTGCGCATGCCACCGGGCTGGAAACTCAGCAGTGGTGCGTTGCAGGGCGTGGGGGTTCTGTTGCTGTTGGTGAGCGCGGGGTACCTGGCGGCCTGTCAGTATTCCAAGCGGCGAGAGTGGGCGATTCGCGGCGTCGAAATCAACCTGCCGTCCCTGCGCATGGCGGTGCTGCAACTGGCGCTCGGGGCGCTGAACTGGTCGCTGATGGCGGCGGTGATCTTCACCCTTCTGCCGAGCAAGCTGGATTATCCGCTGGTGCTTGGCGTGTTGTTGATCAGCGCGATTGCCGGGGTGATCACGCACATTCCGGCGGGGCTCGGGGTGTTGGAGGCGGTGTTTGTGGCGTTGCTGCAGCATGAGGCTTCGCGGGGGAGCCTGGTGGCGGGGTTGCTGGCGTATCGGGCGATTTATTTCATCTTGCCGTTGTTGATTACGTTGGTGATGTATTTGATTGTGGAGGCCAAGGCCAAGTCGCTGCGGATTGCGAAGAAACCCAAGTAGTTTGGCGTTTGCAAAGACGCCTTCGCGGGCAAGCCTCGCTCCTACGGGGTTCGCGCGCTTCCTGTAGGAGCGAGGCTTGCCCGCGAAGGCATCCCCGCCGCTCTTACGTCGACTGGATAATGCTCAACCGCTCACCCACCACCATCTCGGTAATCCAGTCCACCAGGATCGACGTATACGCCTGCTGCGAAACCGGCTCGCTCAACGCGTGATCGGCGCCGTCGATGATGCGGTGGGTCAGCGAGTGTGTCTGCTGACACGCCGCCCGGTAACTCATGATGGTCGCGTGGGGCACATAGTCGTCAGTCTCGGACTCCACCAGCAGCACATCCCCGGTAAATTGCGAACAGGCATGCAACGCGCGATTGCTGTCGGCGCGCACCAGCGTGCTGCGGTAATCACGCAAATCGAGCTTGTCCAGTTCGCGCTTGGGCGCGTGCCATTGCTCATCGCGATACAACGCCGGCACCCGCAGCGCCAGCCAGCGCACGGGGCGCAATGAGGTCAGAATCGCAGCCAGATAGCCGCCATAACTGGTGCCGACCACGGCAATCGCCGAGGTGTCGAGCGCCGGATGCGCGAGCAATCGATCGTACGCCGCCAGCAGGTCTCGCAGATTGTCTTCGCGGGAAACCCGCGTCAGTGGAATGCCGGTGCCGCCGGTGTGCCCGCGCAAGTCGAACGTCAGGCACACGCAGCCCAGACCTGCGATGCCTTTGGCCCGTTCAAGATCACGCTCCTGACTGCCGCCCCAACCGTGCACGAAGAGCACGCCGGGGACCTTCGATTTGGGGCTGAGAAAAGTCCCGCTCATCTGTTCATCGTCGATGTCGATCTGAATGGTTTCGCTTCTAGCCGTCATAGGATTTGACCGTTACGTACTTGAGGAGAAATTCACTGTTGTGCGCCGGCCCGCGGTACACCTCGATGGCGTCCGCCGGCAGCGCTTGATCGATGTAGGTTTCTACCGAGGACACACGAATCGCGCTCATCTGCGGGTCGTTGACGAAGCTCTGCAACGCCGCCACTTCGGCGCTGCTGGCACCGCCCATGCGCCAGGACTGTTCAAGCACGCCGCTGCGCTGTGTGCCGTTACTGTCCAGGCCTTGCGCGATGTCATAGTTGCGCCGCGAGGCATAGAAACCGGGATAGGCCTCGTCCGCCGCACGGTCGAACACCTGCGCTTGCCGGATGGCCAGCCGCACGTCGTCGGGCAGTTGCAGTTCGAGCAGCTCGTCGTAGCCGCCCTGCACCACGAGCAGATTGGAACCGCCATAAACCTGCTCGCCATGACCGTCTGCGGTCAGGTACTGATCACCGCAGTAACTCAACACTGTGCCGCCGATGAAGCTTTGGCCGACGCTGTGGGTCACCACCTCGGTCAGGTCTTGCTCCAACACCACACCTTCGGTGAATAGTACCTTGGCATCGGGTCTGCCGAGGATCGCATCGAATTGGTCGAGGTTCTGGATCACCTCCTGACCGCGTCCGGCGCAGGCATGGATCGGTTTCAGGCGAATCGGTCCGCTATCGAGCAAATGCTCCGCCGCAGGCCGAGCATCGCCGAGGGAGAACACGCTGAGACCCTCGAGCACCACGTTGCGCACCCGTTCGCAAAACAACGGCGACCAGCCGTACGGGGCAAAAGCGTTTTTGTTGCGCAAGCCGTGGCTGATGGCTTTGGTGCAGATGAAATCATGCTCGACATAGCCGCCCCACAAATCCTCCAGACCCTTGACGCCCAATTGCCGCGCGGCCGCAGCGCCGACAATGGTTTGTGTCGGCAGCAGATAAAGATCGCGACCGCTGTGGTGTTCGGGGTCGTAGCTGCCGCCGAATTTGAACCCGAGAACCTGCGCCAGCCAACGGGCCAATGCGTGATTGGTTTCGACTTCGTGCTGTGGCGCGTCGGGCCGCACCGAATGGGCGACCACCAGTTTCTTGCTGTTTGTTGGGGTCATGCGTCCCCCTTCAATCGGCGCTTGATGAATGTAGTTGTAGGGGTGCAGAGATCAGGCCAACAGCAGCTGATTTGAAATAATCGGCAATTCAATCAGTTGCAGAATCGGTGATAGCACTGGGCCTGTCTCATTCTGCACGACGGCCATTTCGCTCCCGGCATTTTGCACGATCAACGCCCTGCAAAGATCAAACTGTGGGAGCGAGCCTGCTCGCGATGAACCTGAGAGCGACGCTTTCATCCAGACAATTCGCGTAATCGTTAACGTCCATCGCGAGCAGGCTCGCTCCTACAGGGATCGGAGCACGGCGGTCGGCGAAACTCCAAACCGCGCCCGATAATCACTCGGCGCCAACCCCGTTATCTTCTTGAACGTCGCACGGAAGGCACTCGGGTCCTGATAACCGACGGTCCAGGCAATGTGGTCGATGGTGCCGTTGGTGAATTCAAGCATTTCCCGGGCCTTGCCGACCCGCAGGTGCTGGCAGTACTCGGTGGGTTTGAGCCCGGTTGCAGCACGAAATCTGCGCAGGAAGGTGCGCTCTTCCAGCCCTGCCCGTTCAGCCATGGTCGCCAGCGACACATCGGTCGCGCCGGTGCTTTGCAGCCAATGCTGAACCTTGAGAATCGAGGCGTCGCCGTGGCTGAGAATCGGTGAAAAGTTGCTGCCACATTCACTCGCACTGTCGCTGTGTTCCACCACCAGAAACCGCGCAGTGCCAGTGGCGATGCTCGGCCCCAGCAATCGGTCGACCAGACGCAAACCCAGCTCGGACCAGGCCATCAACCCGGCGGTGGTGATCAAGTCGCCGTCATCGACGATCGGCGTATCGGCCTTGAGCTTGATCGCCGGATAACGCTCGGCGAACGCCTTGGCCGACGTCCAGTGGGTGGTGGCGCTGCGGCCGTCGAGCAGGCCGCTCTCAGCCAATAGAATCGAGCCCACGCAGACGCCGCCGAGGGTTGCGCCTTGTGCGTGCTGCTGACGAATCCAGCGCAGCAAGCCTTGCGGCGCCTGGCCTTCGGAAAAACCGCCAATCGACGGCGGGATCAACACCGCCACCAATGCGCCGTCCGGCGCGGGATGGCTGTCGTAGATGCGCTGGGGTGGTTGATCGCCATCGACCTGCCAGTGGCTGACCCGCAACAGCGGCAACTGCGCCGCTTGATAGTCAGCGGCAATCCGGTTCGCCACCCCGAACAAGTCGGTCAGCCCGTGCACCGCCGCCATCTGCGCGCCGGGATAAATCAGCACGCCCAGCTCGGCGATTGCCTTTTGTACGTCCATTGTCAGTTTTCCCCCTTCTATTGTCGGTGCGGCCAATCCTCGGACGGTCCGCCAGAGCCAATACTTCATTCCACACCCACACACACTTCGAGGAAACAGTCATGGCCAAGCAAGCACTCATCGTAGTTGATATCCAAAACGACTACTTCCCCCAGGGCAAGTGGCCGCTGGTAGGCGCGGACGCGGCTGCGGATAACGCCGTACGCCTACTCAAAGCCTTTCGCGATGCCGGTGATTCGGTGGTGCACATTCGCCACGAGTTCACTTCCGACGAAGCGCCCTTCTTCACCCCGGGTTCCGAAGGCGCGAAGCTGCATCCCAAAGTCCTGAACCGCGCCGACGAGCCGGTGGTGCTCAAGCACTTCGTCAACTCGTTCCGCGAAACTGAATTGCAGTCAATTCTCGACGAGCAAGGTATCAAGGAGTTGGTGGTGGTTGGCAGCATGAGTCACATGTGCGTCGACGGCATTACCCGTGCGGCCGCCGACATGGGTTACGCCGTCACCGTCATTCATGACGCCTGTGCCTCGCGGGATTTGGAGTTCAACGGACTTACGGTTCCGGCGGCCCATGTTCATGCCGCGTTCATGTCGGCGTTGGGTTTTGCCTATGCTCGTGTGGTGTCTACTGGCGAGTTTCTGGCTGGGTGAGGTGAGGTGAGCTGAGCTGAGCTGAGTACATATCCGTTGCTGCGGTAACGGCTGCTATTGGTTTCGCTCTTACAGCGAGTCACTTTCGAAAAGCGCGAAAGTAACCAAAGCGCTTCTGCCCCTTT
>NZ_JACNDU010000004.1:0-319081 GCF_017351735.1 Pseudomonas sp. FW300-N2A2
AGAGATCCCGCAGTTCGTGGTGGTGCTCGATACCTCGGGTTCGATGGATTTGAACATCAAGTCCGTGAAAGCCGATGAGGACTGGTTCTTCGGCAACGAACTCAACAAGTACCTGGACGCGAACCGCACCATGCAGATCTTCGCCAAACCCAGCCGCATGGACGTCGCCAAGGACTCGCTGGCCGGCATGATCAACGGGCTGGACCCGAAGATCGACACGCGCCTCATCACCTTCGCCGGCTGCGAACGCACACCGGACCAGGGCGTGTTCAAGTTTGGCGACCGGCCACGGCTGATCAACGGGATTCGAGGGCTGGTTCCCAATGACGGCACACCGCTGGCCGACAGCCTGGCTTACGCGGCAAGCACCGTCGACGGGCGTAATAACGATGCCGTGATCGTGATGTTCGTCGACGGTGAGGACGGTTGCCAGAAAGACGCTTGCGCGGTGTCCCGCCAAATCGCCAGGGAACAACCACGCCTGCGGGTCAACGTGGTGAAAATCGGTGCCGGTGGCCCGTCACGCTGCATTGCTGAAAACACCGGTGGCCGGGTTTACAACAGCACCAACGCGGCAGAACTGGCCAAGCAGTTGAAACTCGCAACCAAGGAAGTGTCGAGCAACGCCAAGTGTGATTGATTGGCAGATCTGAATATTGCGGTGTAGCCTTCGCGGGCAAGCCTCGCTCCTACAGGGGTCAACGCTGAACCTGTAGGAGCGGGGCTTGCCCGCGAAGGCGATTTCAGAGGCGACTCAACGAAACCGGTCAACCTCTTGGCGCAGTTCCGCCGCCAGGCTCTCCAGCTCTTTGGCGGTCACCGCCAGGTTCGACACCACTTCCCGCTGCTCGCTGTTCGCCAGCGCAATGCTTTGCAGGTTGCTGCTGAGCAGCGTCGCGGTGCTGCTCTGCTCCTGGGTCGCGGTGGTGATCGCGGCGAACTGTTCACCGGCGGAACGGCTTTGCTCATCGATCCGCGCCAGTGCCGAGGCGACATTGGCGTTACGCGACAAGCCTTCCTGCATCAAGACTTTGCCCTGCTCCATGGTGCTGATGGCGTTGCCGGTTTCCTGCTGGATGCTCTGAATCATCCCGGAAATTTCGTCGGTGGCCTGGCGAGTGCGTGAAGCCAGGTTGCGCACTTCATCGGCCACCACCGCAAAACCACGGCCCTGCTCACCGGCACGCGCCGCTTCGATGGCCGCGTTGAGCGCCAGCAAGTTGGTTTGCTCGGCAATCGAGGTGATCACCCCGACAATGCCACCGATTTCCTGAGAACGCTGGCCCAAGGTGTTGATCACCGTGGCAGTGCTGTTCAGCGCGCCAGCGATTTGCTCCAGGGACGAGGACGCTTCACCCATCGACGTACGACCGATCTGGGTTTGCTGTGCGTTTTCCTGCGCCAGACGCTGAGTGCTGCCCATGTTGTCGGCAATGTTCAACGAGGTGGCGCTGAATTCTTCCACGGCGCCGGCCATGCTGGTGATTTCGCCGGACTGCTGCTCCATGCCCTCATAGGCACCGCCAGACAAACCGGACAAGGCCTGGGCACGGCTGTTGACCTCTTGCGAGGCCCGGCGGATGTGCTCGACCATCGTCGACAACGCCTGGCTCATCTGGTTGAAGGCGCGGGCCAGCTGACCGATCTCGTCGTTGCTCGACACGTCCAGACGCACGCTCAGGTCGCCGGCCCCCAGGGCTTCGGCCTGACGCACCAGATCACCCAGCGGCGCGAGTTTGCTGCGCAGCAGCCAGACTGCCGAGCCGACCGCGATCAACATTGCCAGCAGGCTGCCGATCGCCAATTGAATCCCGACGCTCCAGGTCACCGCGCTGATTTCGTCTTGCGGCATGCTCGCCACGACCGACCACGGGCCGTCCTGGAACGGCACGGAAACACTGTAGAAGTCTTCGGACGTGTCGCTCCAGAAACCGCCCTCGCTCGGGGTTTTCGCCAGGGCGGTGATGGCTGGAACGGCTTTATCCAGCGCTTCCACGCCGGCGATCGGTACCAGCCATTTGTTCTGCTCGTCGAGCAACGCCAAGGAACCGGTCTTGCCGATGCGGAATCGCTTGAGGTTTTCGAACTGGGCTTTCTGCGCGTCGGTGTAGTCGAAACCGACATACAGCACGGCAATGACCTTGCCGCCGCTGTCGCGTACCGGGGTGTACTGCGACATGTAGTAGCGTTCAAAAAGCAAAGACCGTCCGACGAAACTCTGCCCCGCCATCAAACGGGCGTAAGCCGGGTTCGCATGATCGAGAACAGTGCCAATGGCACGACTGCCATCCTGTTTGGTGACGTTGGTACTGACCCGAATGAAGTCCTCGCCGCTGCGCACGAACACCGTGGCCACGCCGGCGGTCATCTGCTTGAACTCGTCCACTTCCTTGAAGTTGTTATTGAGCACTTCGCCGCCCAGTTGCAGGCCCGGAGTCTGGGTGCCCGCCACGTTCACCGGCGCATCCGGGTGCACGCTCAGCCCGCCACTGAAACGCTTTTCGAACAACCCCGCAAGGCGCAGGGTACTTTCACGCAATGTGCCGTGAAACGTACTCAACTGGTCGGCCAGCAACCGCGCCTCACTGGCCAGGTGCTCTTCGCGGGTGGCGAGGTTGGCCGTGTCCAGTGAACGCAGGGCAAACAGGGTACTGCCGCTGATGACAATCGCCAGGATAATGGCGAGCGCAAGGCCAAGCTGTGAAGCGATCCGGGCACGAGGTTGAGACATGACAGCTCCTGGCCGAGCGATCTGATCCTCCTTGATCGGCTACTCAGCAAAATTTCTAATAATGGGAATTACGTCGAACCTGCACGAAGGTTCCATCTGCAGATTTTCGGCGGCAAACCTGAATACTTGAGTAAATAGCCGGGATATGGCTCAAGGCCGCTATTTCGAGGGCTCTATCGATTCAGCACAAGTGTTCGACGTCCGGCAATTTCATCGCCCGCACCTCGCCTTGCAGGAAATCACTGAGGCGGCGCAAACGTTCACCTCCCGGGCGGGTTTTCGGCCAGACGAGGTAATAATTCTCACCACTGGCGACGGCGGTCGGCCACGGCAAACTCAGACGGCCCTGCGCCACATCTTCGGCCACCATCAGCAGATCGCCCATCGACACGCCATACCCCCGGGCGGCGGCGATCATGCCCAGCTCCAGCGTATCGAACACCTGCCCGCCCTTGAGCGACACCTGATCCGTCAGCCCCATGCGCTCCAGCCAGTTGCGCCAGTCACGCCGGTCCGGCGTCGGGTGCAGCAGTTCGGCATGGGCGAGACGCGCGACGTCCCACGGTTGGTCCTTCAGAAGATTCGGTGCACCGACCGGAATCAGCTCCTCCGGGAACAGCAGGCTCGCCTCCCAGTCCGGCGGAAAATGCCCGTTGCTGAGGATCACGGCGCAGTCGAACGGCTCATGGTTGAAGTCCACTGAATCGACGTCCATCCAGGCGCTGGTCAGTTGCACTTCGTTGCCCGGTTGCAGGTGGCGGAAACGGCTGAGCCGCGCCAACAGCCAGCGCATGGTCAGGGTCGACGGTGCTTTCATGCGCAGGATGTCATCTTCGGCGCGCAAGGTATTGCAGGCCCGCTCAAGAGCGGTGAAGCCTTCGCGAATGCCCGGCAGGATCAGCCGCGCCGACTCGGTCAATTGCAAATTGCGCCCGCTGCGATGAAACAGCCGACAGGCAAAATGCTCTTCAAGCGTACGAATATGCCGACTGACCGCACTCTGCGTAATCGACAACTCTTCAGCGGCACGGGTAAACGAGCTATGCCGCGCCGCCGCTTCAAATGCACGAAGGGCATACAAGGGAGGAAGACGACGAGACATGCGGAAAGCTCCTATGGCGCAATTTCGTCAACTTATCAGAAACTCCCCAGGATGAGTTTTAATCATGCCATCCATCCTTTTTATCCCTTTGTGCAAACCCCGCAGAGCGCCGAGAATCGACGCTTTCCTGTTCTCTTTGATAATCGGGCGTGATGACCATGCAGCATCCAGCACGTATTGAACTCTGGGCCAT
This sequence comes from Pseudomonas sp. FW300-N2A2, assembly GCF_017351735.1. Classification (NCBI taxonomy): domain Bacteria; kingdom Pseudomonadati; phylum Pseudomonadota; class Gammaproteobacteria; order Pseudomonadales; family Pseudomonadaceae; genus Pseudomonas; species Pseudomonas sp. FW300-N2A2. Next base: position 4,027 of record NZ_JACNDU010000004.1, read on the forward strand.
CCTGCGGCTGGCGGGGCCGTTGATTGCCTCGCAGTTGGCGCACATGCTGATGGTCCTCACCGACACCTTGATGATGGCGCGCCTGAGCCCCGAGGCATTGGCCGGCGGCGGACTCGGCGCGGCGACCTATTCGTTTGTGTCGATCTTTTGCATCGGCGTGATTGCGGCGGTCGGCACGTTGGTGGCGATCCGTCAGGGCGCGGGCGATATCGTTGGCGCGGCACGGCTGACCCAGGCCGGGTTGTGGCTGGCGTGGTTGATGGCTTTGGTCGCCGGATTGCTGCTGTGGAACCTCAAACCGGTGTTGCTGATGTTTGGCCAGACCGAAACCAACGTCCAGTCAGCCGGGCAGTTCCTGTTGATTTTGCCGTTCGCCTTGCCCGGCTACCTGAGCTTCATGGCCCTGCGCGGTTTCACCAGCGCGATTGGCCGGGCGACGCCGGTGATGGTCATCAGCCTCGGTGGCACGGTGGCCAACTTCGTGCTCAATTATGCGTTGATCACCGGGATGTTCGGCCTGCCGAAAATGGGCCTGGTGGGTATCGGTCTGGTCACGGCAATTGTTGCCAACCTGATGGCCGTGGCGTTGGCGCTGCATATTCGGCGGCATCCGGCGTACGACGCCTATCCATTGCGCCAGGGCTTGTCGCGGCCAAACCGGCAGTACCTGAAGGAGTTGTGGCGCCTGGGTCTGCCGATTGGCGGCACCTACGCAGTGGAAGTCGGGCTGTTTGCCTTCGCCGCGCTGTGCATGGGCACCATGGGCAGTACGCAATTGGGCGCGCACCAGATCGCGCTGCAGATTGTCTCGGTGGCGTTCATGATTCCGGCGGGGCTTTCCTATGCGATCACCATGCGCATCGGCCAGCATTACGGCGCCGGGCAGTTGCTGGACGCGCGGCTTGCCGGGCGGGTCGGGATCGCCTTTGGCGCAGCGGCGATGCTCGGTTTCGCGATGGTCTTCTGGCTGTTGCCGAATCAGTTGATCGGCCTGTTTCTCGATCACAACGACCCCGCGTTCCGCGACGTCATCAACCTGGCTGTGAGCCTGTTGGCGGTGGCGGCTTGGTTCGAGCTGTTCGACGGCACGCAAACCATCGCCATGGGCTGCATTCGCGGGCTCAAGGACGCCAAGACCACGTTCCTGGTCGGGTTGGGTTGCTATTGGCTGATTGGCGCACCCGCCGCGTGGTGGATGGCGTTCCATTTGCACTGGGGGCCGACGGGTGTCTGGTGGGGCTTGGCGTTGGGCCTGGCGTGCGCGGCGGTGAGCCTGACGCTGGCGTTCGAGTGGAAGATGAAGCGGATGATTCGGCGGGAGCCGTCGTCAGCTCAGCGTTTCGAGATCGCCTAACCCTGTAGGAGCGAGGCTTGCCCGCGAAGGCGTCGTGTCAGTAACAACAATGTCGACTGACTCGACGCCTTCGCGGGCAAGCCTCGCTCCTACAGGGATTCGTCTTTAGCTCACGATCTCTAGCATCGGCTGCTGACTGCTGCCAAAACTCAAATACTCAATCAGCTCCGTCAACGGCAACGGCTTGCTGATCAAATACCCTTGCACCTGATCGCAACCAAACCCGCGCAACAGATCCAGCTGCTCCGGCGTCTCCACGCCCTCGGCGACCACTTCAAGATTGAGGTTGTGCGCGAGATTGATCATCGCGTGCACCAGTTTGCGATTCTCTTCGCGCCCTTCCATTCCGCCGACGAAACTCTTGTCGACCTTCAACAAGGCAATCGGCAGGCTGTTGAGGTGCACGAAAGACGAAAACCCGGTGCCAAAGTCGTCGAGCGAGAAGCGCACGCCCAGGCGCCCGAGGGCATCCATGGTCTGTTTCACCAGATCGCTGCGGCGCATGACCGCCGTTTCGGTCAGTTCGAATTCCAGCCACTGCGCTTCGACGCCACGTTCGGCAATCAGCCGGCTCAGGGTCGACAGCAACTGACTGTCCTGAAACTGGCGGAACGACAGGTTGATCGCCATGTGCAGCGCCGGCAGACCGAGCTCGCGCAACGCCTGCATGTCGCGCAACGCGCGGGAAATCACCCAGTAACCGAGTGGCACGATCAAGCCGCTTTGCTCGGCCAGTGGCACGAACTCGCTCGGTGGCAGCAACCCACGCTCGGCATGGCGCCAGCGCACCAGGGCTTCGAGGCCGACGATCTGCCCGTCTTCAAGGTTCAGGCGTGGCTGGTAATGAAGTTCCAGCTCATCGCGACGCAACGCCCGGCGCAGCTCGCTTTCGAGGTCGGCCATGCTGCGGGCATTGCGGTTGATGCGTTCGTTGAAGATGTGAAAGGTGCAGCCTTGAGTGCTCTTGGCCTGCTGCATGGCGATGTGCGCGTGCCACATCAACGGATCGGCGCCGGCCTGGGCGCGGGCATGGGCGATGCCCAGGCTGGAACCGATCAACAGGCTTTCGCCGTCGACCCAATAGGGCTCAGCCAACGCTTCGGTGATGCGTTCGGCCATCCATTCGGCGCGTTGCGGTGCGCGGCGGGTGTCGATCAGCAGGGCGAACTCATCGCTGCCCAGCCGCGCCAGTTGATCGCCGGCCTCGAGCTGGCTTTTCAGGCGCGCGACCACTTGCAGGATCAAGCGGTCGCCGGCCTGATGGCCGAGGGCGTCGTTGGCGTGGCGGAAGTTGTCGAGGTCAAGGTGCCCAAGGGCCAGGCCACGGCCGTCGTTTTCCGCCAGTCGCGCGGCCAGCAAGGTCTGGAAGCCCTGGCGGTTGGCGATGCCGGTCAGCGGGTCTTGCTCGGCCAGGCGTTGCAGGGTGTTTTCCAGCACGCCGCGCTCGCGCACATGGCGCAGGCAACGGCGCAACATGCCAGGGTCGAGATGATCGCGCACCAGCCAGTCGCTCACGCCATCGGGCGGCAACAGCGGCTCCTGTTCGAGCAACAACACCGTTGGCAAACTGCAACGGCCGGGCGCCGGCTGAAGGGCCGGGATCGTCAACAACACCGCGCTGCGGTTGTCATCAAACAGAGCGCTGACCGACTCCCAGCTCGGAGCGCTGATGAGCACGGCCGAGCTCCCCATCGGAGCCAGACACTCGCGCAACAACGCTGCCCACGCTGGCTCTTCGGCCAATAGCAGCAAACGCAAGGGTTCGACAGGCGTAGACAAGCTAGCTCCCTAGACTCTGCAATGATGTAGGCGGCGGGCATTATGCCGTGCCGATAACCAATGACCAACGACATCAGTTATCAAACGAGGCCTTTGTATCCGGAATTACGAACATTAGTCGCAAATTCGTTGCGCATCCTGCGTGAAAGTAACAAAACCGGCAAATATAGATAGCGTGTTACGTCACAAGTCGGAGAGAGCAGCACAATTCGCTGAGCCTGTTAAAATGCCGGCCCATTTCGTACTGACTCCTGAATTTACGTATGTCCCGACTCAATCCCCGGCAGCAAGAAGCCGTGAGCTACGTCGGCGGCCCTCTTTTGGTGCTCGCCGGTGCAGGCTCCGGCAAGACCAGTGTGATCACGCGCAAAATCGCGCACCTGATCCAGAACTGCGGCATCCGCGCCCAGTACATCGTCGCCATGACCTTTACCAACAAGGCCGCGCGCGAGATGAAGGAACGGGTCGGCACCCTGCTCAAAGGCGGCGAAGGCCGTGGCCTGACGGTGTGCACCTTCCACAACCTGGGCCTCAACATCATCCGCAAGGAACACGTGCGGCTGGGCTACAAACCGGGCTTCTCGATCTTCGACGAGACCGACGTCAAAGCCCTGATGACCGACATCATGCAGAAGGAATACGCGGGCGACGACGGCGTCGACGAGATCAAGAACATGATCGGCTCGTGGAAAAACGACCTGATCCTGCCCGCCGAAGCCCTGGAAAACTCGCGCAACCCCAAGGAACAGACCGCCGCCATCGTCTACACCCACTACCAGCGCACGCTCAAGGCGTTCAACGCGGTGGACTTCGACGACCTGATCCTGCTGCCGGTGAAACTGTTCCAGGAACACGCCGACATCCTCGAAAAGTGGCAGAACAAAGTCCGCTACCTGCTGGTGGACGAATACCAGGACACCAACGCCAGCCAGTATTTGCTGGTGAAGTTGCTGATCGGTACGCGCAACCAGTTCACCGTGGTGGGCGATGACGACCAGTCGATCTACGCCTGGCGCGGCGCGCGCCCGGAAAACCTGATGCTGCTCAAGGACGACTACCCGTCCCTGAAAGTGGTGATGCTGGAGCAGAACTATCGCTCCACCAGCCGCATCCTGCGCTGCGCCAACGTGCTGATCTCGAACAACCCGCACGAATTCGAAAAGCAACTGTGGAGCGAGATGGGTCACGGCGACGAGATCCGCGTGATCCGCTGCCGCAACGAAGACGCCGAAGCCGAGCGCGTGGCCGTGGAATTGCTGACGCTGCACTTGCGCACCGACCGGCCCTACAGCGATTTCGCGATCCTGTATCGCGGTAACTACCAGGCCAAGCTGATCGAGCTGAAGCTGCAACACCACCAGATTCCGTATCGGTTATCCGGTGGCAACAGCTTTTTCGGACGCCAGGAAGTGAAGGACCTGATGGCCTACTTCCGCCTGATCGTGAACCCGGACGACGACAACGCCTTCCTGCGGGTGATCAACGTCCCACGCCGGGAGATCGGTTCGACGACGCTTGAGAAGCTCGGCAACTACGCCACCGAACGCAAAATCTCGATGTACGCCGCCACCGACGAAATCGGCCTGGGCGAGCATCTGGATGCGCGTTTCACCGATCGCCTGTCGCGCTTCAAGCGTTTCATGGACAAGGTCCGCGAGCAGTGCGCCGGCGAAGACCCGATTTCGGCGTTACGCAGCATGGTCATGGACATCGACTACGAGAACTGGCTGCGCACCAACAGCTCCAGCGACAAGGCCGCCGACTACCGCATGGGTAACGTCTGGTTCCTGATCGAGGCGTTGAAAAACACCCTGGAGAAAGACGAAGAAGGCGAGATGACCGTCGAGGACGCCATCGGCAAACTCGTCCTGCGCGACATGCTGGAACGTCAGCAGGAAGAGGAAGACGGCGCCGAAGGCGTGCAGATGATGACCCTGCATGCCTCCAAGGGCCTGGAATTCCCTTACGTGTTCATCATGGGCATGGAAGAGGAAATCCTCCCGCACCGCTCCAGCATCGAAGCCGACACCATCGAAGAAGAACGCCGCCTGGCCTATGTTGGCATTACCCGCGCACGTCAGACCCTGGCCTTCACCTTCGCGGCCAAGCGCAAGCAGTACGGCGAGATCATCGACTGCGCGCCCAGCCGCTTCCTCGATGAACTGCCGCCAGACGACCTGGCCTGGGAAGGCACCGACGACACGCCGGTAGAAGTCAAAGCCGTTCGCGGCAATACCGCATTGGCCGATATACGGGCGATGTTAAAGCGCTAGAATTGAGCACTTTTTAACCGACACCTTTTGACAAACTAGGCGCACATGGCGCCAGTAGAGGAACGCTTCATGGAAGCACTGCACCAGAAAATTCGCGAACAAGGCATCGTGCTTTCCGATCAGGTCCTGAAGGTCGACGCCTTTTTGAACCACCAGATCGACCCGGCGCTGATGAAACTGATCGGCGACGAGTTCGCTGCGCTGTTCAAGGACTCGGGCATCACCAAGATCGTCACCATCGAAGCCTCGGGCATCGCGCCGGCGATCATGACCGGCCTGAACCTGGGCGTACCGGTGATTTTCGCGCGCAAGCATCAGTCCCTGACCCTGACCGAAAACCTGCTGTCGGCGACCGTTTACTCGTTCACCAAACAGACCGAAAGCACCGTGGCGATCTCCCCGCGCCACCTGACCAGCAGCGACCGCGTGCTGATCATCGATGACTTTTTGGCCAACGGTAAGGCGTCGCAAGCGCTGATCTCGATCATCAAACAGGCCGGCGCGACCGTGGCCGGTCTGGGTATCGTGATCGAGAAGTCGTTCCAGGGTGGACGTGCGGAACTGGATGCGCAGGGTTATCGCGTTGAATCGCTGGCTCGCGTTAAGTCGCTGGCTGGCGGCGTCGTGACCTTTATCGAATAACCAGCAGCACCGCATTTCCCCTGTGGGAGCCAGCCTGCTGGCGATGGCGTCGTGTCAGTCAAAATCTTCATGCCTGACAGACCGTCATCGCCAGCAGGCTGGCTCCCACAGTTGTTTTGGGTTGGCTGTTATTGCGCGGTGGCCTTGAGGCCGGTGAGCAGCAGCCGCTGAAACAGGTCCTCTTTCAGCCCTTCCGGGTTGGTCAGTTGCATGCGCTCCAGATGCTCGGGAAACGCTGCCGGTTCGGGCGCATCCAGCGCCGCCTTGCCCAGCTCCAGAATTTCCGTCAGCTTGAACTTGCTCTTCAACCAGTTCAGCGCCCGCAACAAATCCCGCTCATGCGCGGTGAAATCACTCCCCAGCGGATACTCCGGAAACAACTGCGGATGCCGCGCCTGAATCGCCTGTAAACGTTCTGGTCGGTTGTCGGCAAAACGCGGATCGAGACGAAAACTCTTCGGCAGTTTCCCGGCACTCTGCGCCTGCTCGATCAACCCGGGCTGGAACCGTGAATCGCTGATGTTCAGCAACGCCTCGATCACCGCTGCATCGGTCTTGCCACGCAAATCCGCGATACCGTATTCAGTGACCACGATGTCCCGTAGATGCCGCGGGATCGTGCAATGGCCGTACTCCCAGACGATGTTGGAACTGACCTCCCCGCCCGACTCGCGCCAGCTTCGCAGCAGCAGAATCGAACGCGCGCCTTCCAGCGCATGGCCTTGGGCGACGAAGTTGTATTGCCCGCCAACACCGCTCAGCACCCGCCCGTCTTCAAGCTGATCGGCCACGCCGGCGCCAAGCAACGTCATGGTGAATACGGTGTTGATGAAGCGTGCATCCAGGCGCTGCAAGCGTTTGAGTTCCTCCTGACCGTACAGCTCGTTGATGTAGCTGATACGGGTCATGTTGAATTCGAGCCGCTTGCTTTGCGGCAGCTCTCGAAGACGCTCGTAGAAACTGCGCGGCCCGAGGAAGAACCCGCCGTGCACCGAAATGCCGTCGGTCTGCGCCGCTTCATCCAATGTGCCGGCATTCGCCTGTTGTTGGGTGGGCACATCGGGGTAGACCTTGCGCCGCACGATGCCGGCGTCGACCAGCACCAGCAGGCCGTTGACGAACATTTCGCTGCAACCGTAAAGGCCTTTGGCGAACGGTTCCAACCCCCCTTCGCGGTCTATCATCTGCGCCCACTGGCTCAGATTCACATCCGCCAACAACGCCTTGTATCCGTCGTTATCCGCCTGCCGCGCCAGCAACGCCGCCGTCAGCGCGTCGCCCATGGCGCCGATGCCGATTTGCAAGGTGCCGCCATCGCGGACCAGCGCGCTGGCGTGCAGGCCGATGAAATGGTCCTGGAAACCCACCGGCATGTTCGGCGTCGAGAACAGCGTGGTGTTGTCTTTCTCGTCGACCAGCAGGTCGAAAGTGTCGATGCCGATTTCCGCGTCACCGGGCATGTACGGCAAGTCGTTGTGTACCTGGCCCACGAGCAGGACCGTCTCCCCCGCCGCCCTGCGCTTGGCGATCATCGGAAACAGGTCGAGGGTGATGTCCGGGTTGCAGCTCAGGCTCAGGCGATCCGGGTGGTCGGAGTGGCTGGCCACCAATTGCGCGACCAGGTTCAAACCGGCCGCGTTAATGTCCCGTGCGGCGTGGCTGTAGTTGCTGCTCACGTAGTCCTGCTGGGCGGATTCGCTATGAAGCAGGCTGCCGGGCTGCATGAAAAACTGTTGAATATGGATGTTGGGCGGCAGGTTGTCCTTGCGCAGGCCCGCGAGGAAATCCAGCTCCGGATAATCGCCGAATACCCGTTCGATGAAGGGTTCGAGGAAGCGCTTCTGCAAGCCGTCGCCCAATGCAGGACGGCCCAGGCACAGCGCGGTGTAGATCGTCAGCTTGCGCTCGGGCAATTGCGCAACGCGTTGATACAGCGCGTTGACGAAGTGGTTGGGTTTGCCCAGACCGAGGGGCAGGCCCATGTGGATATGCGCCGGCAACCGCGCCAGCACCTCATCGACCGCTTGCTCGATAGAACACAGCTGCACCATCTGATCCTCCCTTACATTCCATGAATTGGGGTTGGACCGAGCTTGCCGGGTCTTTGCTGTAATGAACAGCCCCGGATGCCAACACAAAACCTTGTAGGAGCCGGCTTGCCGGCGATCCAGGCGCCGCGGTTAGCCAGACAAACCGTGTGATCGTTCATCGCCGGCAAGCCGGCTCCTACAGGTGAACAGGCACAAAAAAGCCGCCCGGAGGCGGCTTTTTCGCTAACGATGCGGGCGTGTTACAGGCCGGACATCTCTTTGATGGCGCCTTTCAGCTCGTCGTCGGAGCAGTCGGCGCAGGTGCCTTTAGGCGGCATCGCATTGATACCGGTAATGGCTTTGGCCAGGATGCCGTCGAGGCCGCCCTGGTGATCGGCGCGTTCTTTCCAGGCAGCCTTGTCGCCGATTTTCGGCGCGCCCAACAGGCCGGTGCCGTGGCAAGCGTTGCAATGTTTTGCAATCACGTCTTTAGGTGCCTTGGCACCGCCACCGCCGCCAGAAGCAGCAGCGACTTCCATCCCCTTGCACTCTTGACCCTGAACACAAACTTGGCCAACTGGATCAAGGCGTTTTGCAATATCGTCATTCGTCGCAGCTTGAGCGCTGACAGCCCAAAGGGCCAATACGGTTGCTGGTGCAGCCAGCATTTTCATAATTAGGTTCACGCGTTCACCCTCAATGGTGGCTAGTCACGCCTACGGCCACGGTTCGCAGGCGGGCGCAAGTATAGCGGTAAGCCCGCCGCACTGAAACAACCCCAAAGTCGAAGGGGTCTTGTTGCGCCGCGGAAAAACCCTTTGGGTGCCGCTGCCGTGCTGGCAGGACGCCTCTTCTCTTAGAAATTCGCTGGCGTGGCTGCGCTGATTAGTCGCGCCGGCGCGTCGAACGGATTACGGAAACGGTGCGGCTTGGTACTTTCAAAGTAGTAGCTATCACCGGCTTCGAGCACAAAAGTTTCCAGCCCGACCACCAGTTCCAGGCGCCCTTCCACCAGAATCCCGGTTTCCTCGCCCTCATGGGTGAGCATCTCGTCACCGGTGTCGGCGCCTGGCGGGTAGATTTCATTGAGGAAGGCAATGGCGCGGCTCGGGTGAGCCCGGCCGACCAGTTTCATGGTCACTGCGCCATCGGAAATATCGATCAGCTCGTTAGCCTTGTAGACGATCTGAGTCGGTTTTTCCTGCAGGATCTCTTCGGAAAAGAACTCGACCATCGACATGGGAATCCCGCCCAGAACCTTGCGCAGCGAACTGATCGAGGGGCTGACGCTGTTCTTCTCGATCATCGAAATGGTGCTGTTGGTGACGCCCGCGCGTTTGGCGAGTTCACGCTGCGAAAGACCTTTGAGCTTACGGATGGATTGCAGTCGTTCACCGACGTCCAAGCTTGCGCCTCCAGGATTCAGGTTGTAGGAATATGAGCGTTATCATGGCGACAGCGTTCAGTATTTACAACACTTTGGCCTGAATCCTGTTCGGCGAAGCGACTTCCGGTCCGTGCGGTTCGGGTCAAGCCCCGGAATAGAGCAGCGGAACCCGGCGCAGGTTGCAGAAGATCTGATAGGGAATCGTGTCTGCGGCTTCCGCCACGGTGCTGGCGAGCACGTTTTTGCCCCACAACTCGACGGTCGAACCCAGCCCGGCTTGCGGTACATCGGTCAGATCGATGCAGAGCATGTCCATCGACACCCGGCCGATCAACTGGCTGAGCTGCCCGGCGACCATCACCGGCGTACCGGTCGGTGCGTGACGCGGATAGCCATCGGCATAACCCATCGCCACCACGCCAACGCGCATCGGCTTCTGGGTGATGAATTTGGCGCCGTAACCGATCGGCTCGCCGGCCGACAGTTCACGCACGCAAATCACTTTCGATTCCAGGGTCATCACCGGTTGCAGGCGCGAGGCCACGGCGTTGGCTTCTTCGAAAGGCGTGGCGCCGTAGAGCATGATGCCCGGACGCACCCAGTCACTCGGAATCTGCGGCCAACCGAGCACTGCCGGCGAGTTGCGCAGGCTGATCTCGGCGGACAAACCCTGACGGGCCGCTTCAAACACGGCCACCTGCTCGGCACTGGCTTGACTGTGCAGCTCATCGGCGCGGGCGAAGTGGCTCATCAGCACCACTTTCGCGACCTTGCCGCTGGCCAGCAGCCGTTGATAGGCCGATTGGTAATCCTTTGGATGCAGACCGACCCGGTGCATGCCCGAATCGAGTTTGAGCCAGACAGTGATCGGCTTGCTCAGCGCGGCTTTTTCGATGGCTTCAAGCTGCCACAGCGAATGCACCACGCACCAGAAATCATGCTCGACGATCAGCGCCAGCTCGTCGGCTTCGAAAAAACCTTCCAGCAACAACACCGGCGCGCGAATGCCGGCAGCGCGCAGTTCCAGTGCTTCTTCGATGCACGCCACGGCAAACCCGTCCGCCTCGGCTTCCAGCGCCTGGGCGCAACGCACCGCGCCATGGCCGTAGGCATCCGCCTTGATCACCGCGAGGGCCTTGGCCCCAGTGAGTTCACGGGCGATCCGGTAGTTGTGACGCAGGGCTTGAAGGTCGATCAGGGCACGGGCTGGACGCATGGCGGCAGGGCTTCTAGGCGGTCATGGGAATAAAAACCGGCGCTGGCTGACAGCGTGAACCGCCAACAGCACCGGGAGAGGGATCTTTCTGACAGGCTTACGGCAGAGCGGCTACAACCGACAGCTCGATCAGGATTTCCGGTTCGCACAGCTTCGACTCAACCGTTGCACGGGCCGGTGCGACGCCTTTTGGCAGCCACTTGTCCCACACCGCGTTCATGCCTTCGAAGTGCGCGTCGATGTCTTTCAGGTAAATCGTCACCGACAGCAAATGGTGCTTGTCGGTACCCGCCATATCCAGCAAACGCTCGATATTGGCGAGGGTTTCGCGAGTCTGCTGTTCAATCCCGGCGTTCAGGTCGTCGCCGACCTGCCCTGCCAAATACACCGTACCGTTGTGAGCGACGATCTGACTCATGCGCTCATTGGTGAGCTGGCGCTGGATTGCCATGTTTTGCGGGCTCCTGGACTTTGCTGCCATAACGGGAAATATCGAGGCCTTCTGCACTGATCTGCGGCGTTTTCTTCGCCATCAGGTCGGCCAGCAAGCGACCGGAGCCGCACGCCATGGTCCAGCCGAGGGTGCCGTGACCGGTGTTCAGGAACAGGTTGCTGAACGGCGTTGCACCCACAATCGGCGTGCCATCCGGCGTGGTCGGACGCAGACCGGTCCAGAAACTTGCCTGGGCCAGATCGCCGCCCTGAGGATAAAGGTCGTTGACGATCATCTCCAGGGTTTCGCGCCGACGCGGGTTCAGCGACAGGTCAAAACCGGCGATTTCAGCCATGCCGCCGACGCGGATGCGGTTGTCGAAACGGGTGATCGCGACCTTGTAGGTCTCGTCGAGAATGGTCGACGTCGGGGCCATCGCCGGGTTGGTGATCGGCACGGTCAGGGAGTAACCCTTGAGCGGGTAAACCGGTGCCTTGATGCCCAGCGGCTTGAGCAACTGCGGCGAGTAGCTGCCGAGTGCCAATACGTAGCGGTCAGCGGTTTCCAGCTTGCCGTCGATCCACACACCGTTGATGCGATCACCGGCGTAGTCGAGCTTCTGAATGTCTTGGCCGAAGCGAAATTCCACACCCAGTTTCACAGCCATTTCGGCCAGGCGACTGGTGAACATCTGGCAATCGCCGGTCTGGTCGTTCGGCAGGCGCAGGGCACCGGCGAGGATATCGGTCACGCTGGCCAGCGCCGGCTCAACGCGAGCAATGCCGGCACGGTCGAGCAGTTCGAACGGCACGCCGGACTCTTTCAGTACGGCGATGTCTTTCGCGGCGCCGTCGAGTTGAGCCTGGGTGCGGAACAATTGAGTAGTACCGAGGCTGCGGCCTTCGTAGGCAATGCCGGTTTCGGCGCGCAGTTCGTCGAGGCAGTCACGGCTGTACTCGGACAGACGGACCATGCGCTCCTTGTTCACCGCATAACGGCTGGCGGTACAGTTGCGCAGCATCTGCGCCATCCACAGGTATTGGTCGATGTCGGCAGTGGCCTTGATCGCCAGCGGTGCGTGGCGCTGCAACAGCCACTTGATGGCCTTGAGCGGCACACCCGGCGCGGCCCACGGCGAGGCATAACCCGGCGAAACCTGCCCGGCGTTGGCGAAACTGGTCTCCATGGCCGCAGCCGGCTGACGGTCCACCACCACCACTTCGAACCCGGCACGCGCCAGATAATAAGCACTGGTGGTACCGATGACGCCGCTACCCAAGACCATAACGCGCATTTTCATATCCCTCATCGCGGCGTGCCGCTGACGTTTGTAGAACAGACCGTAGATGTGGGCAGTTTAAAAAAGATTAGCCAGTGCATTTCACTATATAAGCACCTATATTTGGCGACAATTCTCGGCAAAAACGCTTTTCACGGAGGCGCATCCCCTATGCGTACCAACACTCAGACCAAACGTGAGCTGGACAAGATCGACCGCAACATCCTGCGGATCCTGCAAGCGGACGGGCGTATCTCCTTCACGGAGCTTGGGGAAAAGGTCGGGCTCTCGACCACGCCCTGCACCGAGCGGGTCCGGCGCCTGGAGCGCGAAGGGATCATCATGGGCTACAACGCCCGGCTGAACCCGCAGCACCTCAAGGGTAGTCTGCTGGTGTTCGTCGAGATCAGCCTCGACTACAAATCCGGCGATACTTTCGAAGAGTTCCGACGCGCGGTGCTGAAACTGCCCCACGTGCTGGAATGCCATTTGGTGTCAGGGGATTTCGACTACCTGGTGAAGGCGCGGATCTCGGAGATGGCGTCTTATCGCAAGCTGCTGGGCGACATCCTGCTCAAGCTGCCGCATGTGCGCGAATCCAAGAGTTATATCGTGATGGAAGAGGTGAAGGAGAGTTTGAGTCTGCCGATTCCGGATTGAGACTTTGTGGTGCCTGTTCAGACCCCATCGCTAGCAGGCTAGCTCCCACAGTTGAAATGCATTCCAATGTGGGAGCTAGCCTGCTGGCGATTACAGGCGACTCGGTCTCGACTTAGACGAGCACCTGCCGGGTGGAAGCCATGTACTCATGAATCTGCTTCTCCACCCGCGGATGAATCAGCTCCACCGGCCCCCGCCCATTCGGGCACGGCAAGGTCTTGGTGGTGCCGAACAACCGGCAAATCAACGGCCGCTCGTCATACACCGTGCAGCCGTTGGGCCCCAAGTGCACGCAGTTGAGCTCATCCATCGCCGCATCCTGCTCGGCGCGGGTCTTGCGCGGCAGGCGGGACATTTCTTCCGGCGAGGTGGTCACCGGTCCGCAGCAGTCATGGCAGCCGGGCACGCACTCGAACGAGGGGATCTGCTGTCGTAACGTGCGGATTTTCTGACTGTTGCAGCTCATCGAAACGGTGACCCAAAGCGGACTGAAGCGCGATTCTGACGCAAACGCGCCGATCCAGACAGCCACAACCGACCAGTGTTGCCCGCGCCGGAAGGTCCGGCTTATGCTCCGTCAAATTTTCTAAACACAAAAATCAGGATGATGCGCATGAATGCCCGTGCTCAGCACACCGCCTCTTATTACGCCGCCAGCAGCCTGCCGCAGCCCGATCATCCGGCGTTGAAAGGTGAGCTGGTAGCCGATGTGTGCGTGGTCGGCGGCGGGTTTTCCGGGCTGAACACCGCGCTTGAGCTGGCGGAGCGCGGCCTCAGCGTGGTGCTGCTCGAAGCGCACAAGATTGGCTGGGGCGCCAGCGGCCGTAATGGTGGGCAACTGATTCGTGGCGTCGGTCATGGGCTCGATCAGTTCGCCAACGTGATCGGCACGGACGGCGTGCGTCAGATGAAACTCATGGGCCTGGAAGCCGTGGAAATCGTCCGACAACGCGTCGAGCGTTTTCAGATCCCTTGCGACCTGACCTGGGGTTACTGCGATCTCGCCAACAAACCCCGCGACCTCGAAGGATTCGCCGAAGACGCCGAAGAACTGCGCAGCCTTGGGTACCGCTACGAAACCCGATTGCTGCAAGCGCATGAGATGCACAGCGTGGTGGGTTCCAATCGCTACGTCGGCGGCCTGATCGACATGGGTTCGGGCCATTTGCACCCACTGAATCTGGCATTGGGCGAAGCCGCCGCCGCGCAACAACTGGGCGCCAGACTGTTTGAGCAATCGGCAGTGACCCGCATTGATTACGGCCCGGAGGTGAAGGTCCATACGGCTCAAGGATCGGTTCGCGCAAAAACCCTGGTGCTGGGCTGCAACGCCTACCTCAACCAACTCAACCCCGAACTCAGCGGCAAGGTGTTGCCCGCCGGCAGCTACATCATCGCCACCGAACCCTTGAGCGAAGAACAGGCACATGAACTGCTGCCGCAGAACATGGCGGTGTGTGATCAAAGGGTGGCGCTGGATTACTACCGGCTCTCGGCGGATCGTCGCTTGCTGTTCGGTGGCGCCTGCCATTATTCAGGTCGCGACCCGAAGGACATCGCCGCGTACATGCGGCCGAAGATGCTTGAGGTGTTCCCGCAACTGGCTGGTGCGAGGATTGATTATCAGTGGGGCGGGATGATCGGCATCGGCGCAAACCGATTGCCGCAGATTGGCCGGCTCAAGGACCAGCCGAATGTGTATTACGCCCAGGCTTATTCAGGTCACGGCGTGAATGCCACGCATCTGGCGGGCAAGTTGCTGGCCGAAGCGATCAGTGGTCAGCAGGGTGGCGGGTTCGATCTGTTTGCCAAGGTGCCGCACATTACCTTCCCCGGCGGGAAGCATTTGCGTTCGCCGTTGTTGGCGTTGGGGATGTTGTGGCATCGGCTTAAAGAGTTGGTCTGAGGGATTTGTGGCGTCAGTGAAGACGCCTTCGCGGGCAAGCCTCGCTCCTACAGTTGAACGCACATCCTGTAGGAGCGAGGCTTGCCCGCGAAGGCGTCCGGGAGAACGCCACACATTTCAAACCCGCCAAAACGGCTTAAGCCCCTCATCCCGCGCCTGCTCCCGGCTCAACCCGACATCCCGCAATTGCTCCGGCGTCAGTTCCAGCAACGCCTTGCGCGTGTGCAGACGATGCCAGAACAGACCCCAGCGACTCAGGCCCGACGGTGCGTTGCGCATCAACGCCTCGCGCGTACCGTTGATTTGCCCTGCCGCCAGTTCCTGACTGCGTAACGTCAGCCGCACATCGCTCAAGCCGTTCATTTTGATTGCTCCTGTTTACTTGGGTAGCCAGAGCTTTCATGATGCGCGGACGGCGAAAAGCATTACAGATTCAACCAGCCTGTATTAATTCCATACAGATTTGGCGTTTTAGCCTCTGAATTACAATTTTTTGCCTGATCTGTACTGGTCAACCGAATCACTCACACCGAGACTGCGCCATGACCCTTTACGTCAACCTCGCCGAATTGCTCGGCACGCGGATCGAACAGGGCTTCTATCGCCCCGGCGACCGGCTGCCGTCGGTGCGGGCATTGAGCGTCGAACACGGGGTCAGCCTGAGCACGGTGCAGCAGGCCTATCGAGTGCTGGAAGACAGCGGCCTGGCGATGCCGAAACCCAAGTCCGGCTACTTCGTCCCGGCCAGCCGCGACCTGCCGGAACTGCCGGCGATTGGCCGTCCGGCGCAACGTCCTGTGGATATCTCGCAGTGGGACCAGGTGCTGGAACTGATCCGTGCGGTGCCACGCAAAGACGTGGTGCAACTGGGTCGCGGCATGCCGGACATCACCACGCCAACCATGAAACCGTTGCTGCGCAACCTCGCGCGCATCAGTCGGCGACAGGACATGCCCGGCCTGTATTACGACAACATCCACGGCACCCTCGAACTGCGTGAGCAAATCGCCCGCCTGATGCTCGACTCCGGCTGCCAACTGACGGCCAACGACCTGGTGATCACCACCGGCTGCCACGAAGCGCTGTCCACCAGCATTCGCTCCATCTGTGAGCCGGGCGACATCGTCGCGGTGGATTCGCCAAGCTTTCATGGCGCCATGCAGACGCTCAAGGGCTTGAACATGAAAGCCCTGGAAATCCCCACCGACCCGCTGACCGGGATCAGCCTCGATGCACTGGAACTGGCTCTGGAGCAATGGCCGATCAAGGCCATACAGTTGACCCCCAACTGCAACAACCCGTTGGGCTACATCATGCCGGAATCGCGCAAACGCGCGTTGTTGACGCTTGCACAGCGTTTCGACGTGGCGATTATCGAAGACGATGTGTATGGCGAACTGGCCTACAACTACCCGCGACCGCGCACGATCAAATCCTTCGACGAAGACGGCCGCGTCCTGCTCTGCAGTTCCTTCTCCAAAACGCTGGCACCCGGCCTGCGCATCGGCTGGGTTGCACCGGGCCGCTATCTGGAGCGGGTGCTGCACATGAAATACATCAGCACCGGCAGCACAGCGCCGCAGCCGCAGATTGCCATCGCCGAATTCCTCAAGGCCGGTCACTTCGAGCCTCATTTGCGGCGGGTGCGCACACAATACCAGCGCAATCGCGACATCATGATCGATTGGGTCAGCCGCTATTTTCCCGCCGGCACCCGCGCCAGTCGGCCGCAAGGCAGTTTCATGCTCTGGGTCGAACTGCCCGATGGCTTCGACACCCTGAAACTGAACCGCGCCCTGCATGACCAAGGCGTACAGATTGCCGTCGGCAGCATCTTTTCGCCCTCGGGCAAATACCGCAATTGCCTGCGGATGAACTACGCTGCCAAGCCAACACCACAGATCGAAGACGCGGTGCGCAAGGTCGGCGCGGCGGCAATCAAACTGCTGGCGGAAAATGAGAACTTCACTGACTGACCTTTAGCTGAGATCCAGCGTCCATATGTCGACACCTGCCGCCAATCGGACCGATCCCACGTGAGAGTCAGACAGCCCCTACTCGCTCTTCTGCTACTCGCCTCGCTCCTGGGCGGTTGCGCCAGTCTCGATGTTCAACGCGAACCGAGCCAGGCGCTGCCCGCCAGCGACTCGGCATTCGGTCGATCAATCCAGGCCCAGGCCGCGCCCCATGAGGGCAAGTCCGGCTTTCGTCTGCTGTCCAATAGCGGCGAAGCGTTCATGGCCCGTGCCGAGCTGATCCGCAACGCCCAAAGCAGCCTCGACTTGCAGTACTACATCGTCCATGACGGCATCAGCACACGGATGCTGGTGGACGAACTGCTCAAGGCTGCCGACCGTGGCGTACGCGTGAGAATCCTGCTCGACGACACCACCAGCGATGGCCTCGACTGGATCATCGCCACGCTGGCGGCGCACCCGCAGATCCAGATCCGCCTGTTCAACCCGCTGCACCTGGGCCGTAGCACCGGCGTGACGCGGACCATGGGGCGGCTGTTCAATCTGTCGCTGCAACACCGGCGCATGCACAACAAGCTGTGGCTGGCGGACAACAGCGCCGCCATCGTTGGCGGCCGTAACCTGGGGGACGAGTATTTCGATGCCGAGCCCAACCTGAATTTCACCGACATCGACATGCTCGGCGTCGGCCCGGTCGCCGAGCAGTTGGGCCACAGCTTCGACCAGTATTGGAACAGTGCGCTGAGCAAGCCGATCGATGAATTCCTGTCGAGCCGACCGACGCAAAAGGACCTGCAAAACACCCGCACGCGCCTGGAAGAATCACTGGAAGAGACGCGCAAACAGAATCACGCGTTGTATCAGCGGCTGATGACTTACACCACAAACCCGCGCATGGACACTTGGCGCCGGGAGCTGATCTGGGCCTGGAACCAGGCGTTGTGGGACGCACCGAGCAAGGTTTTGTCAGACGGCGAGCCCGATCCTCAATTGCTGCTGACCACGCAGTTGGCGCCTGAGCTGAACGGGGTCAGCAAAGAGCTGATCATGATCTCGGCTTACTTCGTACCGGGTCAGCCAGGGCTGGTTTACCTGACCGGCCGCGCCGATGCCGGGGTCTCTGTCAGCCTACTGACCAACTCGCTGGAAGCCACCGACGTACCGGCGGTGCATGGCGGTTACGCGCCCTATCGCCGGGCGCTGCTGGAACATGGCGTGAAGTTGTACGAATTGCGTCGCCAGCCCGGCGAAGGCGGCGGCAGCGGACCGCATATTTTCTACAGCAAGCCATACCGGGGTTCCGATTCGAGTCTGCACAGCAAAGCGATGATCTTCGACCAGCAGAAATCCTTCATCGGCTCGTTCAACTTCGACCCGCGCTCGCTGCTGTGGAACACCGAGGTCGGGGTGCTGGTAGACAGCCCCGAACTCGCTGTCTATGTGCGCAAGGCGGCGCTGGAAGGTATGGCGCCGCCTCTGAGTTATGAGGTGAAACTGGAAAACAATCGGATTGTCTGGGTGACCGAAGACGACGGAAAAATGCACACATTGACCGATGAACCGGGAAGCTGGTGGCGCCATTTCAATGGGTGGATGAGCACCGCCGTGGGACTGGAGAAGATGCTCTAACCCACAATAAACACCCCTGTAGGAGCGAGCCTGCTCGCGATGGTGTGTCAGTCAAACCTATGTGGCTGACACACCATCGCGAGCAGGCTCGCTCCTACAATTTGGGGTCAGGCAGGCTCGGCAACCGTGCCGAACGCACCTTGGCGCGACAGCAAAATCACCAGCCCAAACGCACCCGCCGCCATCAACAGCGGCAACGCATGACCGCTGATCCACTGACTACCAGCGCCAGCCGCCAATGGTCCGACCAGGCAACCAATGCCCCACAACTGCGCAATATGCGCATTGGCCCGTACCAGCGCATCGTCGCGATAACGCTCGCCAATCAGGATCAGCGACAAGGTGAACAAGCCCCCGGCACTGGCGCCGAACAACACCCACAATGGCCAGATCAGCAACGTGTCGATCAGCAATGGAATCGCCAGGCTCGAGAGCATCAGCACCACAGCGCAACCGGTGAACAACGTGCGTCGCGACAAGCGATCCGCCAGTGCGCCAATCGGCAATTGCAGCAAGGCATCGCCCACCACCACAGTGCTGACCATCGCCAACGCGATTTCCGTGGTAAAGCCCTGACGCAGGCAATAGACCGGCAGCAAGGTCAGGATCATCGCCTCGAACGCCGCGAACAGCGCCACGCCCCAGGCAATCGCCGGCAGGCCTCGGCAAAAGCCCCACAAGTCGCTGAAGGTCACGCTGCAGGCTTCGCTGGTCGGCGCACCGCTGCGGCCGAGCAACAGGAACGGCGCCGCCGTCAGCAAACCGACCCCGACCCAGAATCCATAATCGTGTTCGGTACCCAGAACACCCAACAACAAAGGCCCGGCCAGCTGACTCAGCGCATAGCTACTGCCATACAGCGCCACCAACCGGCCGCGCCATTGCTCGACCACCAACTGGTTGATCCAGCTTTCACCCAGGATGAAGACGAGGGTCAGGATCACCCCGATCATCAGCCGCAGCACCAGCCACACTGGATAACTCGGCAACAGTGCCAGCAAACCGATGGAGACCGCCCCGGCCCACAGGCACAAGCGCATCAGATTGGCCGTGCCGAGCCGCGCCGCCAGATGGCTGGAGATCTTCGCCCCCAGCAATACGCCAATCGCCGGCATCGCGGCCATCACGCCGATGGCGAACGAACCGTAACCCCAGCCCTCCAGGCGAAACGAAACCAGCGGCATGCTGACACCCAGGGCCAGGCCGACACTCAAGACAGACGCCAACACGGCGAAATAAGTCGCCCAACGCATGTTCCACGCTCCTGTGGATATTTTTTGTGCAACACAAAACACTGTGGGAGCGAGCCTGCTCGCGATGACGGAGCAACATTCAACATTTTCGTCGACTGTTACACCGCAATCGCGAGCAGGCTCGCTCCCACAGGGGATTCGCGTCCTGAGGGGGAACCTGTTTTAGACAGGCTCCCCTACTGGCTTACAACTTGATCCAGGTCGCCTTCAGCTCGGTGTACTTGTCGAACGCGTGCAGCGATTTGTCACGGCCGTTGCCCGACTGCTTGAAGCCACCAAACGGTGCGGTCATGTCGCCGCCGTCGTACTGGTTGACCCACACGCTACCGGCACGCAAGGCCCGGGCGGTCAGGTGAGCCTTCGAGATGTCCTTGGTCCACACCGCAGCGGCCAGGCCGTAAGGCGTGTCGTTGGCAATCGCGACGGCTTCTTCGGCGGTATCGAAAGCGATGACCGACAGCACCGGGCCAAAGATTTCTTCCTGGGCGATTTTCATCGCGTTGCTGACGCCGTCGAAAATCGTCGGCTCAACGTAGGTGCCGCCGGTTTCCTGCAGCGTGCGCTTGCCGCCAGCAACCAGTTTGGCGCCGTCGGTGTGGCCGGATTCGATGTAGGACAGCACGGTGTTCATCTGCTGGGTGTCCACCAGCGCGCCGACGTTGGTCGCCGGGTCCAGCGGGTTGCCCGGCTTCCAGGCTTTCAAGGCCTCGATTACCAGCGGCAGGAATTGGTCCTTGATCGAACGCTCGACCAGCAGACGCGAACCGGCGGTGCAAACTTCGCCCTGGTTGAAGGCGATGGCGCCCGCAGCCGCTTCGGCAGCTTCCTGCAGGTTCGGGGCATCGGCGAATACGATGTTCGGGCTCTTGCCGCCAGCTTCGAGCCAGACGCGCTTCATGTTCGATTCGCCCGAGTAGATCAGCAGTTGCTTGGCGATCTTGGTCGAACCGGTGAACACCAGCGTGTCGACATCGTTGTGCAGGGCCAAGGCCTTGCCGACCGTGTGACCGTAGCCCGGCAGCACGTTCAGCACGCCTTTCGGGATGCCGGCTTCAACGGCCAGCGCAGCAATGCGGATGGCGGTCAGCGGTGATTTTTCGGATGGCTTGAGGATCACCGAGTTACCGGTGGACAGCGCCGGGCCGAGTTTCCAGCAGGCCATCATCAGCGGGAAGTTCCACGGCACGATGGCGCCGACAACGCCGACCGGCTCGCGAGTGACAAGACCCAACTGATCGTGCGGGGTTGCGGCGACCTCGTCGTAGATCTTGTCGATAGCCTCACCGCTCCAGCTCAGGGCTTGCGCCGCACCGGGAACGTCGATGTACAGCGAATCGCTGATTGGCTTGCCCATATCGAGGGTTTCAAGCAGGGCCAGCTCTTCGGCGTGCTGTTTCAGCAGGCCGGCGAAACGGATCATGGTGGCTTTGCGTTTGGTCGGGGCCAAACGCGACCAGGCGCCGGAATTGAACGTGGCGCGAGCGTTTTCAACAGCGCGCTGGGCGTCGGCGGCGTCACAGCTGGCAATCTTGCCCAGCAGACGGCCATCGACCGGGCTGATGCACTCGAAGGTCTCGCTGGAGACGGCATCAGTGTATTCGCCATTGATGTAGGCACGGCCTTCGATCTTCAGATCGCGAGCCCGTTGTTCCCAATCGGCACGAGTCAGGGTGGTCATTCGAGTGTCCTCCTCTTATTGAATACGAGCGCCCCGCGTTCTTCGCGGACGTCCCCAGGAATTCTGCCCAGCCAGCCTGCAATTCGGCCGAAGGCAACCGTCACCCTAAACCAGTGGCCGGGGTTGTTTCAATATATTTGACATAAGGTCGGTAAACGGCCTTGCGGTGTTCATTTTAATAAACATAGACTTTGGGCTTTCCGACCATCTTTCCAGCCACTCGCGCCGCAATCACGGGGGATAACAATAATGAGCATCCAGAATATCGTCGATTTTAGCCAAGCCACTACCGAGCCCGAGCGCTACAGGCCGGACCCGGCGAAAATCTTGAAGGGCGACCCCGAGCAAGTGGTTTACAACCACTACAACAGCCCTTGCGGCCAGTTGAATGCCGGTGTGTGGGAAGGCGCCGTCGGTCAGTGGACGGTGAACTTCACCGAGCACGAATACTGCGAAATCGTTCAGGGTGTTTCAGTGCTGCGTGACCTCGACGGCAATGCCAAGACACTGCGCGTGGGTGATCGCTTCGTGATCCCGGCGGGCTTTCGTGGCACCTGGGAAGTGCTGGAGCCATGCCGCAAGATTTATGTGGCGTTTGAACAGAAGGCCTGAAGATTTGCGTTGTTCGGGCCGGCCCCTTCGCGGGCAAGCCTCGCTCCTACAGGGCGGACGCAATCCACTGTAGGAGCGAGCGGTGCGACGATTCGACTTGCCCGCGAAGGCGCCCTGGCAGACAACACAAACCTCAGGCAACAAAAAAGGCCCGTATCTCGCGATACGGGCCTTTTTCGTAAGAGGGAAAAATCAATTACTTGATTTTGCCTTCTTTGTAGATCACGTGCTTGCGAACAACCGGATCAAATTTCTTGATCTCGATTTTGTCCGGAGTAGTGCGCTTGTTCTTGTCGGTAGTGTAGAAGTGACCAGTACCGGCGCTCGAAATCAAACGAATCAATTCACGCATGATTAGCTCCCTTAGATCTTGCCAGCGGCGCGGATTTCGGCCAGCACGACAGTGATGCCACGCTTGTCGATGATACGCATGCCTTTGGCAGATACGCGCAGACGCACGAAACGTTTCTCTTCTTCAACCCAGAAGCGGTGATGCTGCAGGTTCGGCAGGAAACGACGACGGGTTTTGTTGTTTGCGTGGGAAATGTTATTCCCAGTCACCGGACCCTTACCGGTAACTTGACATACTCTCGACATGCCTCAGCCCTCTAAAACCACATGCCCAACCCGGCATGGGTTGGCCGCTTAATCTCTCAGTCATTTGGCGCCAGGCGCCGCGTTTCTTTAGAGGTCTTACCGGCTACACCTACAGTGAAGGAACCGGGCCCCTAGAAAAGAGCGCTGCTTTATACCAGAAAGACTGAGGTGCAACAACATTCCGTGCGCACAGACTTGATAAAAACCCCATTTTTCAGGCTGCGAGCGCCTTGGGTAAAGGCTATCGTCGATAAAGACCGCTCGTCGCAGAAAATCGGCCAACCGGCCAATCCAGGGGTTTTCTCGGCCGGCACTCACCGAAAACGATCGCACATAGTCCCCTTAAAATGAAAAAGGGGATAGTCATTTACAAAAGAGCCCTCTAGGGTAAGCCTTTTCCAGACTGCACTTGCAGATGGGCCTTCGATCTGTAAAGGAATCCGACCATGCGCCTCGCTGCCCTACCGCTGTTGCTCGCCCCGCTTCTACTGAGCCCGCTGGCCCACGCCGCCGCCCTGAGTGTCTGCACCGAGGCCAGCCCGGAAGGGTTCGACGTGGTGCAATACAACTCGCTGACCACCACCAACGCCTCGGCCGACGTGCTGATGAACCGTTTGGTGGACTTCGATACCGCCAGCGGCAAAGTGGTCGCAGGCCTCGCGGACAGCTGGGAAGTCAGCCCGGATGGCCTGACCTACGTGTTCAAGTTGCACCCGCAGGTGAAATTCCACCGCACCGAATATTTCAGCCCGACCCGCGAACTGACCGCCGAAGACGTGAAATTCAGCTTCGAGCGCATGCTCGACCCGGCCAACCCTTGGCACAAAGTGGCGCAGAGCGGCTTCCCGCACGCGCAGTCGATGCAATTGCCGGCACTGATCAAGAAAATCGACGCGCTGGACCCGCTGACCGTGCGCTTCACCCTCGATCATCCGGAATCGACGTTCCTGCCGACCCTGAGCATGGGCTTCGCCTCGATCTACTCCGCCGAATACGCCGACCAGTTGCTGAAAGCCGGCACCCCGGAGAAGCTCAACAGCCAACCGATCGGCAGCGGCCCGTTCGTGTTCACGCGTTTTCAGAAGGACGCCACGATCCGCTACAAAGCCAACCCGGATTACTTCCGTGGCAAGCCTTCGGTGGACCCCTTGATCTTCGCCATCACCCCGGACGCCAACGTGCGATTGCAGAAACTGCGTCGTAACGAGTGCCAGATCGCCCTCTCGCCGAAACCGCTGGACGTACAAGCCGCGCTGAAAGAGCCGACACTGAAAGTCGAAAAGACTGATGCGTTCATGACCGCGTTCGTTGCCATCAACAGCCAGCATCCGCCACTGGACAAGCCTGAAGTGCGCCAGGCGATCAACCTCGCGTTCGACAAGGCCAACTACGTCAAAGCCGTGTTCGAAGACACCGCCGAAGCCGCCAACGGCCCGTATCCGCCAAATACCTGGAGCTACGCCAAAGGCTTGCCGGGCTACGCGCATGACGTTGAAAAAGCCAAGGCATTGATGGCCAAGGCCGGCCTGAAAGACGGTTTCCAGACGACGATCTGGACCCGCCCGTCCGGAAGCCTGCTGAACCCCAATCCAAGCCTCGGCGCGCAACTGCTCCAGTCGGACCTGGCGGAAATCGGCATTCAGGCCGAGATACGCGTGATCGAATGGGGCGAAGTGATCCGCCGCGCCAAGGCCGGCGAACACGACCTGCTGTTCATGGGCTGGGCTGGCGACAACGGCGACCCGGATAACTTCCTGACGCCGCAGTTCTCCTGCGCGGCGGTCAAGTCCGGCACCAACTTCGCCCGTTACTGCAACCAGGACCTGGACAAGCTGATCAGTGCCGGCAAGACCACCTCCGAGCAAGGTGTACGCACCAAGCTCTATGAACAGGCTCAGGCGCAGATCCAGCAGCAGGCGCTGTGGCTACCGCTGGCCCACCCGACGGCCTTCGCGCTGATGCGCAAGGAAGTAGACGGGTACTCGGTCAGCCCCTTCGGCCGCCAGGACTACTCCAAGGTCAACCTCAAATAACAGCCACACGCAAAACCTTGTAGGAGCCAGCTTGCTGGCGATGGCGTCAGCACATTCAACACCCAAGCTGAATTTACTGGCCTCATCGCCAGCAAGCTGGCTCCTACAGGGTTCGCGCTTTGCCCTGCATCACATCCACCCATACTCGGCCATCGACAGCGGATCACCGTCGCCGATGATGAAATGGTCAAGTATCCGTACATCGATCAAGTCCAGCGCCTCTTGCAGGCGCTTGGTCAGCTTTCGGTCGGCATGACTAGGGTCGGGATTGCCTGAGGGATGGTTGTGGCAAAGGATCAAAGCTGCGGCGTTGTGAGCCAAAGCACGCTTGACCACTTGACGCGGATAAACGCTGGTGCAGTCGATAGAGCCGCGAAACAGTGATTCAAACGCCAGTACTCGATGTTTCGAATCGAGGAACAGACAACCAAATACTTCATGAGGCTCATGTCGCAGCATCGACTTGAGGTAATCACGCACCATCAGCGGATTCTCCAACACGGAGCTGTGGCGCAAGCGCTCAGCCAGATGCCGACGGGCCATTTCCAACACTGCCTGCAACTGCGCAAACTTTGCCGGCCCGAGCCCCAACTGTCCGCTGAATGCCTTTAGATCGGCCTCCAGCAAGGCGCGCAGGCTGCCAAATTGACTCAACAAATGTCGCGCCAGATCCACTGCGCTTTTACCCGACACGCCAGTCCGTAAAAAAATCGCCAACAGCTCAGCGTCCGAAAGGCTCGCCGAACCCAACTCCAGTAACCTCTCCCGCGGCCGCTCGGCCACCGGCCAATCGCGAATACTCATAGCACCTCCCTGTCTGTGGGCGCCGCTGTTCCGTAGCGGTCGCTGTGATATCGTAGCCCATCTTTTTTGTGGGCGATTTCACTCCTGGGGAGGGGGTATCGCTACGCAGTCATCAACGAAATGAAAGGCAGACCTATGCAGCGGCTGTATCGGAAACGCATCGTTCTGGGCGTCGGCGGCGGTATTGCTGCCTACAAGAGCGCCGATCTGGTTCGCCGCCTGATCGATCAGGGCGCCGAAGTGCGCGTGGTCATGACCCGTGGCGGTGCCGAGTTCATCACTCCGCTGACCATGCAGGCCCTGTCCGGGCACCCGGTCCACCTGGACCTGCTGGACCCGGCGGCCGAAGCGGCGATGGGCCACATCGAACTCGCCAAGTGGGCCGACATGGTGCTGATCGCTCCGGCGACCGCGGACCTGATCGCCCGTCTGGCCCAAGGCATCGCCGACGACCTGCTGACCACGCTGGTGCTGGCCACCGACGCCGTGGTCGCCGTCGCCCCGGCGATGAACCAGGCCATGTGGCGCGACCCGGCGACCCAGGCCAACCTGCAAACCCTCGAAAGCCGCAGCATCAAGGCCTTCGGCCCGGCCTCGGGCAGCCAGGCCTGTGGTGACGTTGGTCTGGGCCGCATGCTCGAAGCCGTCGAACTCGCCCAATGCGCGGCGGACTGCTTCCAGCGTCAGGCGCTGACCGGTAAACACGTACTGATCACCGCCGGCCCGACCCAGGAAAACATCGACCCGGTGCGCTACATCACCAACCACAGCTCTGGGAAAATGGGCTTTGCCCTGGCCGAAGCCGCCGTTGAAGCAGGCGCCCGCGTGACCCTGATCACCGGCCCGGTGCACCTGCCGACGCCGGATCGCGTTACCCGCATCGACGTGGTCAGCGCCCGCGACATGCTCGCCGCTTGCGAAGCCGCGATCCCTTGCGACCTGTTCATCGCCTCGGCAGCAGTCGCGGACTACCGCCCCGAAGTCGTCGCCCCACAGAAACTCAAGAAAGACCCTACGAACGGCGACGGCTTGCTACTACAAATGGTCCGCAACCCAGACATTCTGGCCACCATCGCCACGCGCCCCGACCGCCCATTCAGTGTCGGTTTCGCCGCTGAAACCGAACACCTGCTCGATTACGCTGCGCGCAAGTTGAAAGACAAGAACCTCGATTTGATCGTCGCCAACGACGTCGCCAACCCGAGCATTGGCTTCAACAGCGAAGAAAACGCCTGCAGCGTGATCGACCGTGAGCTCCACGCCACACTTTTCGCCCAGACCAGCAAGAGCAAGATTGCTCGCCAGCTGATCACTTTTATCGCCGAACGTCTGAACCAGGTTTAATTTACATGCACGCTTTGCAAGCCAAGATCCTCGACCCACGCATCGGTACTGAATTCCCGCTGCCGCAATACGCCACCCCAGGCTCCGCCGGCCTCGACCTGCGCGCCATGCTGGAAAAAGACATCGTGATCAAACCGGGTGAAACCGTGCTGATCCCGACCGGCCTGTCCGTCTACATTGGCGATCCTGGCCTGGCGGCGCTGATTCTGCCGCGCTCCGGCCTGGGCCATAAGCACGGCATCGTGCTGGGCAACCTGGTCGGCCTGATTGACTCCGATTACCAGGGTCCGTTGATGGTTTCGTGCTGGAACCGCGGCCAGACCGATTTCAACATGGTGGTTGGCGAGCGTTTGGCCCAGCTGGTTCTGGTGCCGGTGGTTCAAGCGCACTTCGAGATGGTCGAAGAGTTCGTTGAAACCGAGCGCGGTGCGGGCGGTTTCGGGCATTCCGGCAAGCATTGATTTCTGGTTTTCAGGCTGGGCGCCCTGCCCGGCCTGAAGGGTGCTCTGCATTTTCAGAATGAAAATTGCATAGCCGTCATCTGGAAGGTTTAACACTGGAAAACAAGGCATTGGCTGGCCAAATCCTGGTTGGCGTTGGTGGCATGGCCTTTTCGCACCACGAACTCTCTGCGAAAAACGCCGTCATACCCTTCAGTTCGAGCCCGCCGAAGCGTTCTTCGCGCGCAGGTCCAGCCACTTTCGAGATGGAGCATTCCCACAGATGAGCAACCCAGCCCAAGTCGCACCCAAGTTCCCCGACAGCATTTTCCGCGCGTACGACATTCGCGGCACCGTCCCGGAATTCTTGAACGCTGAAACCGCTTACTGGCTCGGTCGCGCCATTGGCGCCCAAAGCCTGGCCCAGGACGAACCGAACGTCTCCGTTGGCCGCGACGGTCGCCTGTCTGGCCCGGAACTGGTCGAGCAGCTGATCAAAGGCCTGGCCGAGGCCGGTTGCCACGTCAGCGACGTCGGCCTGGTGCCAACCCCGGCGCTGTACTACGCCGCCAACGTATTGGCCGGCAAATCGGGCGTGATGCTGACCGGCAGCCACAACCCGTCGAACTACAACGGCTTCAAGATCGTCATCGCTGGTGACACCTTGGCCAACGAACAGATCCAGGCCCTGCACGACCGCCTCAAGACCAACAACCTGAGCAGCGGCAAGGGCAGCATCACCAAGGTCGAGATCCTCGATCGCTACAACACCGAAATCGTCCAGGACATCAAACTGTCCCGCCGCCTCAAAGTCGTGGTCGACTGTGGCAACGGCGCGGCCGGCGTGATCGCTCCGCAATTGATCGAAGCGCTGAACTGCGAAGTCATCCCGCTGTTCTGCGAAGTCGACGGCAACTTCCCGAACCACCACCCGGATCCGGGCAAGCCTGAAAACCTTGTCGACCTGATCGCCAAGGTCAAGGAAACCAACGCCGACATCGGCCTGGCCTTCGACGGCGACGGCGACCGCGTTGGCGTAGTGACCAACACCGGCAGCATCGTCTACCCGGACCGCCTGCTGATGCTGTTCGCCCGCGACGTGGTGGCGCGCAATCCGGACGCGGAAATCATCTTCGACGTCAAATGCACCCGCCGCCTGACGCCGCTGATCAAGGAATACGGCGGTCGCCCGCTAATGTGGAAGACCGGTCATTCGTTGATCAAAAAGAAAATGAAACAAACCGGCGCCCTGTTGGCCGGCGAAATGAGTGGGCACATTTTCTTCAAGGAACGCTGGTTCGGTTTCGACGATGGCATTTACAGCGCCGCACGGCTGCTGGAAATCCTCAGCAAGGAAAAATCCACCGCGGAAGAGCTGTTTGCGACCTTCCCGAATGATATTTCTACGCCGGAAATCAATATCCATGTGACCGAAGAGAGCAAATTCAGCATCATTGATGCATTGCACGACGCGAAGTGGGGCGAAGGCGCCGACCTGACCACCATCGACGGCGTGCGAGTCGACTATGCCAAAGGCTGGGGCCTGGTGCGCGCCTCCAACACCACACCGGTGCTGGTGCTGCGCTTCGAGGCCGATGACGAGGCTGAATTGCAACGCATCAAGGACGTTTTCAAAGTCCAGTTGAAGCGTGTTGCACCTGATCTCCAACTACCGTTCTGATTCACCCGGAGCCCTGAATGACCCTCGAACGCGAAGCCGCCGCCAACACCGCCAAGGTCCTGTCCGAAGCGCTGCCTTACATCCGCCGCTATGTCGGCAAGACGCTGGTGATCAAATACGGCGGCAACGCGATGGAAAGCGAGGAGCTGAAAACCGGCTTCGCCCGCGACATCGTGCTGATGAAAGCCGTCGGGATTAACCCGGTGGTGGTTCACGGCGGCGGCCCGCAAATCGGCGATCTGCTCAAGCGACTGTCGATCGAGAGCCACTTTGTCGATGGCATGCGCGTCACCGACGCGGCAACCATGGACGTGGTGGAAATGGTCCTGGGTGGCCAGGTCAACAAAGACATCGTCAACCTGATCAACCGTCATGGCGGCAGCGCCATCGGCCTGACCGGCAAAGACGCCGAGCTGATTCGTGCGAAGAAGCTGACCGTCACCCGCCAGACGCCGGAGATGACCCAACCGGAAATCATCGACATCGGCCACGTCGGTGAAGTGGTCGGCATCAATACCGATCTGCTGAACCTGCTGGTCAAAGGCGACTTCATCCCGGTGATCGCGCCAATCGGCGTCGGTGCCAACGGCGAGTCGTACAACATCAACGCCGACCTCGTGGCCGGCAAGGTGGCCGAAGCGCTGAAAGCCGAGAAGTTGATGCTGCTGACCAACATCGCCGGGTTGATGGACAAGTCGGGCCAGGTCCTGACCGGCCTGAGCACTCAGCAGGTCGACGACCTGATTGCCGACGGCACGATCTACGGCGGCATGCTGCCGAAGATCCGTTGCGCGCTGGAAGCGGTTCAGGGTGGCGTGGGCAGCTCGCTGATCATTGATGGTCGCGTGCCGAACGCGATCTTGCTGGAAATCTTCACCGATACCGGCGTGGGTACTTTGATCAGCAATCGCAAGCGTCACTAAGCGATAGCGCATACAAAAAGACCCCGCTCAGCCTGGCTGAGCGGGGTCTTTTTTTGTGCGGACGTGCGCCTGATAAATCGCGGCGCCGCCATCGCCGGCAAGCCGGCTCCTACAAAATCGATGAGATCCCTGTAGGAGCTGGCTTGCCAGCGATGGCGGCGTGCCTGGCACACCGCGTTGCATTGATCGCCAGCAAGCCGGCTCCTACAGGGTCAGACGCCGAATTGGGCGCGGTAAGCTTCTACGGCTGGCAGGTGCTGCTTGAGCTGCGGATCGTCGGCGAGGAATTCCAGCACCTGATTCAGCGAAACAATGCTGATCACCGGAATGCCGAAATCACGCTCCACTTCCTGGATCGCCGACAGCTCGCCATTGCCACGCTCTTGACGGTTCAGGGCGATGAGCACGCCTGCCGCCTTGGCGCCGTCCTGGGAAGCGATGATCTGCATCACTTCGCGGATCGCGGTGCCAGCGGTGATCACGTCGTCGATGATCAGCACATCGCCGGTCAACGGCGCGCCGACCAGGCTGCCGCCTTCGCCATGGGCCTTGGCCTCTTTGCGGTTGAAGCACCATGGCAAATCACGGTCGTGATGTTCAGCCAGGGCCACTGCTGTGGTCGCCGCCAAAGGGATGCCTTTGTAGGCAGGGCCAAACAGTACGTCGAAGGGAATGCCGCTCTCGACGATGGCCGCCGCGTAGAAACGACCCAGCTGCGCCAGGGCCGAACCCGAGTTGAACAGGCCGGCATTGAAGAAGTATGGACTGGTACGCCCGGACTTCAGGGTGAACTCACCGAAGCGCAAAACGCCGCGATCGATGGCAAAACGAATGAAATCGCGCTGATACGCTTGCATGAAAAAAACCCCAAATACCACGGATTTAGCTAATTAGGTTGACGCCGTGTATCATACACGCACGCGATTTTTGGGGCCATTTATGCGGATCATCAGTGTGAACGTCAATGGTATTCAGGCTGCAGTGGAGCGAGGTTTGCTCAGTTGGCTGCAAGCACAGAATGCCGACGTCATCTGCCTGCAGGACACCCGCGCCTCCGCCTTTGAACTGGACGATCCAGCCTTCCAACTGGATGGCTACTTCCTTTATGCCTGCGAAGCCGAAGTTCCCGCCCAGGGTGGCGTGGCTTTGTATTCGCGGTTGCAGCCGAAGGCAGTCATCAGCGGTCTCGGTTTCGAGACGGCCGACCGCTACGGGCGCTACCTGCAAGCCGATTTCGACAAGGTCAGCATCGCGACCTTGCTGCTCCCTTCGGGGCAGAACGGCGATGAAGACTTGAACCAGAAGTTCAAGCTAATGGACGACTTCGCCCGTTATCTGGATAAACAGCGACGCAAACGTCGCGAGTACATTTACTGTGGCTCGCTGTACGTGGCGCAACAGAAGCTGGATATCAAGAACTGGCGCGACAGCCAGCAATCCCCGGGTTTCCTGGCACCTGAGCGTGCCTGGATGGACGAGATTGTCGGCAACATGGGTTATGTCGATGCCCTGCGCGAAGTCAGCCGTGAAGGTGATCAGTACAGCTGGTGGCCGGACAATGAGCAGGCTGAGATGCTCAACCTGGGCTGGCGCTTCGATTACCAGATACTGACGCCGGGCCTGCGCCGCTTTGTACGTAGCGCTCGCTTGCCACGTCAGCCACGGTTTTCGCAGCATGCACCGCTGATCGTGGACTACGACTGGACGCTGACCATCTAGACGTCGTTACACAGACACAAAAAAGCCGACAGCAGTGTCGGCTTTTTTGTGGACGCCTCATTCTTGTAGGAGCGAGGCTTGCCCGCGAAAGCGATTTAACAGCCGACATTTATGCCGGATGTGACGGCCTCTTCGCGGGCAAGCCTCGCTCCTACAGGGCTGTGTCGCCTATTTGATCAACCGCCAAGTGAACGGATACCGATACGGCACCCCTTCATTGGCCTTCACGCCAGCAATGATCGTCAACACCAACGCACCGATCGCCAGCAACCCGAACAGGAAGAACCCGATGATCAACACCATCAACAGGAAGCAGATGGCCGAAGCGATGGCGACGGTGATCTGAAAGTTCAGCGCCTCCTTGCCCTGCGCATCGACAAACGGGTCCATCTCGCGCTTCATCTGCCAGAGAATCAGCGGGCCGATCAGCGTGCCGAACGGAATCCAGATCCCCAGCAAGGCGGACAGGTGACAAAACATCGCCCATTGCCGAACTTCTTTGCTCGGGACGGGAAGCAGCTCTTGCTCGTCACTCATGTTGTCCTCCTTGTCTGGGATGGTTCCGGTCAGTCAGCCAGTGCAGCCTTTTGCAGTTCGAAGATTTCGGTCATGCCTTTCTTCGCCAGTTCAAGCATAGCGGTCAACTCTTCAGGCTGGAACGGCGCGCCTTCGGCAGTGCCCTGAACTTCGATGAAGCCGCCAGTGCTGGTCATCACCACGTTCAGGTCGGTCTCGGCAGCCGAGTCTTCCAGGTAGTCGAGGTCGAGCACAGGCTCGCCCTGGTACATACCCACCGAAACAGCGGCGATCATTTGCTTGAGCGGGTCGCCGCCTTTCAGGCCGCCGCGCTTCTTGATCACTTTCAAGGCATCGACCAGCGCAACCATCGCACCGGTGATGGACGCGGTGCGAGTGCCGCCGTCAGCCTGGATCACGTCGCAGTCGACGTACAGGGTGACGTCGCCCAGCTTGGACATGTCCAGCGAGGCGCGCAGCGAACGACCGATCAGACGCTGGATTTCCAGGGTGCGGCCGCCTTGCTTGCCGCGGCTCGCTTCACGCTGGTTACGCTCGCCGGTGGCGCGCGGCAGCATGCCGTATTCGGCGGTCAACCAGCCTTGGCCCTGACCCTTGAGGAAACGCGGCACGCCGTTTTCGACGCTGACGGTGCAGATGACTTTGGTATCACCGAACTCGACCAGTACGGATCCCTCGGCGTGTTTGGTGTAGTTGCGGGTAATGCGGATCGAGCGGAGCTGATCGGCAGCGCGACCACTTGGACGTTTCATAGGGAATACCTGTACGGGGGACGGAAAACTGCCGAGCATTATAGAGCCGCGCGCCAATACTGGGCACTTCTAAAAAATCCGCCCGACGATTGAAGGCTCTGGCTTGAGCTTGGAACAGCGCTTTACCGACGGCCTGCAGCCCTTTGTCACACCGTGTGTTTGGGCGCATCCGCCCCACTGCGCTACAATCCTGCGCCTTTGCTGCCTGTCGGCTTTAATTCACAGATAGCGGGTCCGCGAAACCTTTGGTAACGCATCGACCTGCATTGCGAGGTACCTCCATGGTGCACAGCATGACCGCCTTCGCCCGCGTCGAGAAAGCCGGCGTCCAAGGCACCCTGAGCTGGGAACTGCGCTCGGTCAACAGCCGCTACCTGGAACCGCACTTGCGTCTGCCGGAGTCGTTTCGCGATCTCGAAGGCGCGGTCCGCGAAGCGCTGCGCCAAGGCATCTCCCGAGGCAAACTCGAATGCACCCTGCGCTTCACCGAAGAGAACACCGATAAACCCCTGCAAGTGGATCGCGAGCGCGCCGCGCAATTGGTTGCGGCCGCCGAGACCATCGCCGGCCTGATCAAGAACCCGGCCGCGCTGAACCCGCTGGAAGTCCTGGCCTGGCCCGGCGTGCTGGTGGGCGATGCCACCGACCCGCAAGCCCTGAATGCCGAAGCGCTGGCGCTGTTCAACGAAGGCCTGAAGGAACTCAAGGCTGGCCGCGAGCGCGAAGGCGCGGAGCTGGCACGGCTGATCAACGATCGCCTGACGTCCATTGAAGAAGACGTGGTGACCCTGCGCGAGCTGGTCCCGCAGATGCTCGCCACCCAGCGCCAGAAAGTCCTCGACCGCTTCGCCGACATGAAGGCCGAAATGGACCCGCAGCGTCTGGAGCAGGAAATGGTCATGCTCGCTCAGAAGAGCGACGTCGCCGAAGAACTGGATCGCCTGAGCACTCATATCATCGAAGTTCGCCGGGTACTCAAGTCCGGCGGCGCTGCCGGCCGGCGCCTCGACTTCCTGATGCAGGAGCTCAACCGCGAAGCCAACACACTGGGCTCCAAAGCCTTCGACCCGCGCAGCACTCAGGCGGCGGTCAACCTCAAGGTGTTGATCGAGCAGATGCGCGAACAAGTGCAGAATATTGAGTAAGGCAAACCCGACATGACCCACAGCACCGGCACCCTGTACATCATTTCCGCCCCTTCGGGCGCGGGCAAGAGCAGCCTGGTCAAGGCCCTGACCGACGCTGATGCGGAGATCCGCGTCTCGGTCTCCCACACCACTCGCGCCATGCGCCCCGGTGAAGTGGACGGCGTGAACTATCACTTCGTCGAACGCGGCGAGTTCGTGAAGATGATCGAGCACGGCGATTTCCTCGAACGCGCCGAAGTATTCGGCAACCTCTACGGCACTTCGCAAAGCCACCTGCAGCAGACCCTGGACGAAGGCCACGACCTGATTCTGGAAATCGACTGGCAAGGCGCCGAGCAAGTGCGCAAGTTGATGCCCCAGGCCCGTTCGATCTTCATTCTGCCGCCGTCCCTGCAGGCCTTGCACCAGCGCCTGACCAATCGCGGCCAGGACAGCGACGAGATCATTGACGGCCGCATGCGTGAAGCCGTCAGCGAGATGAGCCACTACGTTGACTACGACTACCTGATCATCAACGACGATTTCGCCCATGCCCTGCGCGATTTGCAGGCGATTTTCCGTGCCAATCAGCTGCATCAGAAGCGTCAGCAGCAGCGCAACGGCAAACTTTTGGCTGAATTGCTCGGCTAAACAGCTCTTCCCAAAACCGCTGCAAGGGCTTTACATTGGCACTTGCAGCGCGTTGA
Organism: Pseudomonas sp. FW300-N2A2; assembly: GCF_017351735.1. NCBI lineage: Bacteria > Pseudomonadati > Pseudomonadota > Gammaproteobacteria > Pseudomonadales > Pseudomonadaceae > Pseudomonas > Pseudomonas sp. FW300-N2A2. The sequence continues at coordinate 38,798 of NZ_JACNDU010000004.1, forward strand.
AGGGCTTGGTCAAAAAATCAGCGCTTCCCTAATCGCTGGTGATTTTTTAAACTGTTGAGTCCGCTCGCCCAACCGGGCAGCGCGCATATTGCATTCGCTCCGAGGAATACCATGGCCCGCGTAACCGTTGAAGACTGCCTAGAACACGTGGAAAACCGCTTTGAGCTGGTCATGCTCTCTACCAAGCGTGCCCGTCAACTGGCCACCGGTGGCAAAGAGCCGCTGGTTCAGTGGGAAAACGACAAGCCTACCGTTGTAGCGCTGCGTGAAATCGCTGAAGGCCTGATGAGCTACGAGTTCATTGCCGAGCAAGAAATCGTCCAGGATGAACCGCTGTTCGCAGCGTTCGAGGACGAGTCCAACGAGGCCGTCTAAGCCTATGCCTGGTCGACGTAGCACGGCGCGGGGTCACAGCGAACGGCAGGAGTCATCATGCCGAGCATAGACGCCCTCGCCGATCGCTTATCGACCTACCTCGGCAAGGACCAGGTCAACCTGGTCCGCCGAGCGTACTTCTACGCCGAACAAGCCCACGACGGCCAACGCCGCCGCAGTGGCGAGGCGTACGTCACGCATCCTCTTGCGGTGGCGAATATTCTTGCCGACATGCACATGGACCATCAGAGCTTGATGGCTGCGATGCTGCATGACGTGATCGAAGACACCGGTATTGCCAAGGAAGCGCTGCAAGCGCAGTTCGGCGAAACCGTGGCCGAACTGGTCGATGGCGTCAGCAAGCTGACCCAGATGAACTTCGAGACCAAGGCCGAAGCCCAGGCCGAAAACTTCCAGAAAATGGCCATGGCCATGGCGCGCGACATTCGCGTGATCCTGGTCAAACTCGCCGACCGCCTGCACAACATGCGCACGCTGGAAGTCCTGTCCGGTGAGAAACGCCGGCGGATCGCCAAGGAAACCCTGGAAATCTATGCGCCCATCGCCAACCGGCTGGGCATGCACGCCATCCGCATAGAGTTCGAAGACCTCGGCTTCAAGGCCATGCACCCGATGCGTTCCGCGCGGATCAACCAGGCGGTCAAACGCGCCCGGGGCAACCGCAAGGAAATCGTCAACAAGATCGAAGAATCCCTCGGCCACTGCCTGGCCATCGATGGCATTCAGGGCGAAGTCAGCGGTCGCCAGAAACACCTCTACGGCATCTACAAGAAAATGCGCGGCAAGCGTCGGGCCTTCAACGAGATCATGGACGTCTATGCGTTCCGGATCATCGTCGACAAGGTCGATACCTGCTACCGCGTGCTGGGTGCTGTACACAATTTGTACAAACCGCTGCCGGGGCGCTTCAAGGATTACATCGCGATCCCCAAGGCGAACGGCTACCAGTCGCTGCACACCACGTTGTTCGGCATGCACGGTGTTCCGATCGAGATCCAGATCCGCACCCGTGAAATGGAAGAGATGGCCAACAACGGCATCGCCGCCCATTGGCTGTACAAATCCAGCGGCGACGAGCAGCCCAAAGGCACTCACGCCCGCGCCCGCCAGTGGGTCAAAGGCGTGCTGGAAATGCAGCAACGCGCCGGCAACTCGCTGGAATTCATCGAAAGCGTGAAGATCGACCTGTTCCCGGACGAGGTCTACGTGTTCACGCCCAAAGGCCGGATCATGGAGCTGCCCAAAGGCTCCACGGCGGTCGACTTCGCTTACGCGGTGCACACCGACGTCGGCAACAGCTGCATTGCCTGTCGGATCAATCGTCGTCTCGCGCCGTTGTCCGAACCGCTGCAAAGCGGCTCCACGGTCGAGATCGTCAGTGCTCCCGGCGCACGGCCGAACCCGGCGTGGCTCAATTTCGTGGTCACCGGCAAGGCGCGGACCCATATCCGCCACGCGCTGAAACTGCAACGCCGCTCCGAATCCATCAGCCTCGGCGAACGCCTGCTGAACAAGGTCCTCAACGGTTTCGACAGCGCCCTGGACAAAGTCCCGGCCGAGCGCGTCAAGGCCATGCTCACCGAGTACCGCCTCGAACTGATCGAAGACCTGCTCGAAGACATCGGCCTGGGCAATCGCATGGCTTACGTCGTTGCCCGTCGCCTGCTCGGCGAAGGCGAACAGCTGCCAAGCGCGGAAGGCCCGCTGGCGATTCGCGGCACCGAAGGCTTGGTGCTCAGCTACGCCAAGTGCTGCACGCCGATCCCGGGCGACCCGATTGTCGGTCACCTGTCGGCGGGCAAAGGCATGGTTGTGCACCTGGACAACTGCCGCAACATCAGCGAAATACGCCACAACCCGGAAAAATGCATCCAGCTCTCGTGGGCCAAGGATGTCACCGGCGAATTCAACGTCGAGCTGCGCGTCGAGCTGGAACACCAGCGCGGCTTGATCGCACTGTTGGCCAGCAGCGTCAACGCGGCCGACGGCAATATCGAAAAAATCAGCATGGACGAACGCGATGGTCGCATCAGCGTGGTCCAACTGGTGGTCAGCGTGCACGACCGCGTGCATCTGGCCCGCGTGATCAAGAAACTGCGCGCACTGACCGGGGTGATCCGCATCACCCGCATGCGCGCCTAAGCCAACCTATTACAAGGAGTCATTCATGACCAAGACTGTTATCACCAGCGATAAGGCCCCGGCCGCCATCGGCACTTACTCCCAGGCGATCAAGGCTGGCAACACCGTTTACATGTCGGGTCAGATTCCTCTGGACCCAAAAACCATGGAACTGGTTGAAGGCTTCGAAGCCCAGACCGTCCAGGTGTTCGAGAACCTGAAAGCCGTGGCCGAAGCCGCTGGCGGTTCGTTCAAGGACATCGTCAAACTGAACATCTTCCTCACCGACCTGAGCCACTTCGCCAAGGTCAACGAGATCATGGGCAAGTACTTTGACCAGCCATACCCAGCCCGCGCCGCCATCGGCGTAGCCGCCCTGCCAAAGGGTTCGCAGGTTGAAATGGATGCCATTCTGGTCATCGAGTAATGCGTTCGGCGCAGCCCGAAAGGCTGCGTCGCTTCTGTTTTGAAAGGATTCCACCATGCGCCAAGCGCTAGCTGTCTCGCTGGTCGCCCTACTCTTGGGCGGATGTGCCAGCAACCCTGCCGACCGCGACATCAGCGGCACCTGGATCAATCAGGTGGCGATCGATGCTGCGTCCAAAGGCGGCCCCCTGCGCGAAGCGCTCCAGGCCTATGGTCCGAACCTGGAATGGGACGTCAACACCAAGGCCGGTCAGGCCCGCTACACCAACGGTTTTGAGAACGTCGAAGGCAAGCTGCTGGGCGAAGCGTCCGGCGCCTGGAAAGTCGACTTCTACGGCAGTTCCGCCAGCGAGCTGAAGCGTGACGGCAAGCAACTGGCCCAAGTCGCCAGCGACAACGAACCCGCACAGGTCTTCGACCGCGCACTGATCCCGGTGCCGGATGGCGCACCGATGGGTGCCAGCTTCGAACGCGCGCTGTATTCCGCCTACATGGGCGGCAACTGGAAAGTCGTCAGCGGTCCTGGCGAAGGCAGCTCCGTGCAGTTCCAGGCCGACGGCCAGGTAACCGGTTTGCCGGGTGCGGATCGCTACGCGCTGTGCCTGGCGGGCGATTGCGCATCGATGAGCGGCGGCAACGACAACATGTGGTTGCAACTCAAGGGCCAGGGCAACACCTGGATCTTTGCGCGCAAGGGCAAGGAACTGGAGATCCTCCAGGCTGTGAACACCGCGCAGGCAGACGAAATGCCGCAGTTCACGCCGGGTGATCGCAAGTGGTTGCTGGAAAAGCAGTAACCCGGCTCTAAAGCCAACGCAAAACCATGTAGGAGCCGGCTTGCCGGCGATGAGGCCATAACATCCAACATCTCTGTTGGCTGGTACACCGCCATCGCCAGCAAGCCGGCTCCTACAGTTGTATGTGGGGCCTGGAAATCAGCAGCGGCCTTCGAGGATAGCGGCGTACCCTTCGCGATAGCTCGGGTACTTCGGCACCCAACCCAAGGCCTTCACCCGCGCATTGCTGCACTGCTTGCTGCCAGTACGCCGCACGCTCGCATCGTCAGCCCATTCGGTCACACCCAGATATTCACGCAACCAATCCACCACTTCGGCCAGCGGTGCAGGCGCATCATCGACGCCGATATAAACGTCATCCAACGCCACACCGCGCCGATCCGCCTCAAGTAGAAACGCCATCAACCCGGCCGCGTCATCCACGTGAATCCGATTGCCATACAACGGCGGATCAATCGCCACGCGATATCCGCGACGAACCTGCGTCAGCAGCCATTCGCGGCCCGGGCCGTAGATGCCGGTCAAACGCACGATGCTTGCCGGAATGCCACTATTGAGTGCCACTTGTTCCGCCTCCAGCATCAGTCGACCTGAATAGCCGGCAGCGATGGTCGGCGACGTTTCGTCGACCCACTCGCCGTCCTGCTGGCCGTAAACGCTGCTACTGGAAACGAACAGCAGGCGATTGGGCACCTGCCCGTAGTCGTCCAGCCACTCGAGCACATGCTGCAAGCCCTCGACATAAGCGGCGCGGTAACCGGCTTCATCGTGATCGGTGGCTGCCGCGCAATACACCAGGTAGTCCACCGCACCGACCGGCCAGGTTTGCGGGCAATCCTTGTTGAACAAGTCACCGGCAACGCCAATCACCCCCTCGGGCAGGCGCGAGACGTCACGGCGCAGGCCATGAACTTCCCACCCCGCAGCCAACAATTGTGTAGCCAGACGACTGCCGACATCACCGCAGCCGGCGATCAAAACAGAGGGCGCGGACATCAAAAAACTCCTATCGGAAAGCCACAGACTAGCGCCGGCAATGGACGAGCGGCTAGCAATGAAGGAAAAAAAGATACTCTATTACTTCTGTTAACAAGAATTACTTGCAATAATGCCCGCCACTTTTGTTCTCGGCCTTCGAGGCCTGGAAGAACATTTACCGTCTTTTCCTCTCAGGTCCGGCCAGCATGACACGCAATCAATTCCCCGCTTCGCCAACCAATCGACCTCGCGCCTGGAGCGCGGTGGCCGCCCTGTTGCTCAGCCTGATGCTGGCGCCAACCGCCGCCTTCGCTGACGCACAAGCCCCGGCCACCCCAGCCGCCGCCACTGCGCCCGCTCCCGCCGACCACTCTGCCGAACACGCAGCACCGGTTGCCACCGATCCGGCCCAGGCCGTAGACACCGCTGGTGAAGACGCGCCGCAAGTCCTCGAAGCCGACAACAGCCTGGGCATGGCCCATGACCTGTCGCCGTGGGGCATGTACCAGAACGCCGACATCATCGTGAAAATCGTGATGATCGGCCTCGCCATCGCGTCGATCATCACCTGGACCATCTGGATCGCCAAGGGCTTCGAGCTGATGGGTGCCAAGCGTCGTCTGCGCACTGAAATCGTCCACCTGAAGAAGGCGGCAACCCTCAAGGAAGCCAGTGTAACGGCAGCCAAGCCCGGCACCCTCGCCAACCTGTTGGTGCACGATGCGCTGGAAGAGATGCACCTGTCGACCAACAGCCGCGAGAAAGAAGGCATCAAGGAACGTGTCGCCTTCCGACTTGAGCGCCTGGTCGCAGCCTGCGGTCGCAACATGAGCAGCGGCACCGGCGTCCTCGCCACCATCGGTTCCACCGCGCCGTTCGTGGGCCTGTTCGGCACCGTGTGGGGCATCATGAACAGCTTCATCGGCATCGCCAAAACCCAGACCACCAACCTCGCCGTCGTGGCTCCCGGCATCGCCGAAGCCTTGCTGGCCACCGCGCTGGGCCTGGTTGCCGCGATTCCAGCCGTTGTGATCTACAACGTGTTCGCCCGCTCCATCGCCGGCTACAAGGCGCAAGTGTCCGACGCCTCGGCAGAAGTCCTGTTGCTGGTCAGCCGCGACCTCGACCACCAGCCTGAGCGCAGCTCGCAACCGCACATGGTGAAAGTGGGGTAATCGGCCATGGGCCTGCATTTGAAAGAAGGCGCAGACGACGATCTGGCCGAGAACCACGAAATCAACGTCACGCCGTTCATCGACGTGATGCTGGTGCTGTTGATCATCTTCATGGTGGCCGCTCCGTTGGCCACCGTGGACATCAAGGTCGACCTGCCTGCCTCCAGCGCCAAACCGGCGCCGCGGCCAGAGAAACCGGTGTTCCTCAGCGTCAAGGCTGACCAGCGCCTGTTCCTCGGCGAAGACGAAGTGAAAGCCGAAGCACTCGGCGCCACGCTCGACGCCAAGACCCAGGGCAAGAAAGACACGACGATCTTCTTCCAGGCCGATAAAGGCGTGGACTACGGCGACCTGATGAGCGTGATGGACAACCTGCGCGCTGCCGGCTACCTGAAGGTCGGTCTGGTCGGACTTGAGACGGCAGTGAAGAAATGATCACGACGCGCCATAAGCTGACGCGTTACGGCGGTAGCCTGGCCGTGGTGCTGGGCGTCCATGCGCTGGCCATTGCGCTGGCGCTGAACTGGACGTCGCGCCCACCTATCGAGCTGCCGCCGCAGGCGATGATGGTCGAGTTGGCGCCGGTTCCGGCACCACCTCCTCCGGCACCGCCGAAGGTGATAACGCCGCCACAACCCCCTGCTCCGGTGGAAGAGCTGCCGATCCCGAAACTGGCCGAAGTGCCGAAGGCAGAAATCACCGTACCGAAGCCGGTCAAACCCAAGCCCAAGCCTCAACCGCCCAAGCCTGTGGAGAAAAAGCCGGAGCCGCCGAAGGAAAAACCGTCCGAGGAAAAACCGAGCGAAGCGCAACCGACCCAGGCGCCGACGGAGAAATCCGCTCAACCGGCACCGGGCCCATCACCTGCGCAGCAAGCGGCCAAGGCCAGTTGGCAAGGCACCCTGCTGGCGCACTTGGCCAAGTACAAAAAGTACCCGGCCAGTGCACAGGCGCGGGGCAAGGAAGGTTTGAACCGTCTGCGCTTCGTGGTGGACGGCGAAGGTAACGTGTTGTCGTTCGAACTGGTGGGCCGCTCGGGCAATGCCGATCTGGACCGGGCCACCCTGGAAATGATCAAGCGTGCCCAACCGCTGCCCAAGCCACCGGCCGACATGCTGAACAACGGCTCCATCGAAATTGTTGCGCCGTTTGTTTACTCGCTGGAACGCCGCCGCTAAAGAGAACCCTGTAGGAGCGAAGCTTGCTCGCGAAAACGGTATGTCATTCACGAATGATTCGACTGACATACCGCTTTCGCGAGCAAGCTTCGCTCCTACAGATTCTGCGGCAGTAACAAGATATGCAAAAGGCACCCGAAAGGTGCCTTTTGCATATCCGCCAGCGGCAAACCGGCATTACCCGGTGTCACTCGACACACTCTCTCTGATAACGTGCGTCTATCGATTGCAGCCGGTATGCTTGGCCCGCAACTTCATGGACGCTCGCTATGACTCTTACAGAATTACGCTACATCGTTACCCTCGCCCAAGAGCAGCACTTTGGCCACGCGGCCGAGCGTTGCCACGTCAGCCAGCCGACCCTGTCGGTGGGCGTGAAAAAGCTTGAAGACGAACTCGGTGTGCTGATTTTCGAGCGCAGCAAGAGCGCCGTGCGCCTGACCCCGGTCGGCGAAGGCATCGTGGCCCAGGCCCAAAAAGTCCTGGAACAGGCCCAAGGCATCCGCGAACTGGCCCAGGCCGGCAAGAACCAGCTGACCGCCCCGCTGAAAGTCGGCGCCATCTACACCGTCGGCCCGTACCTGTTTCCGCACCTGATTCCGCAACTGCACCGGGTCGCCCCGCAGATGCCGTTGTACATCGAAGAAAACTTCACCCACGTGCTGCGCGACAAACTGCGCAACGGCGAACTCGACGCGATCATCATCGCCCTGCCGTTCAACGAAGCCGACGTCCTGACCCTGCAGCTCTACGACGAGCCGTTCTACGTCCTGATGCCGGCCCAGCACCCGTGGACACAAAAAGAATCCATCGACGCCGCCCTGCTCAACGACAAGAGCCTGCTGCTGCTCGGCGAAGGCCACTGCTTCCGCGATCAAGTGCTGGAAGCCTGCCCGACGCTGACCAAAGGCAACGACGGCGCCAAGCACACCACGGTGGAATCCAGCTCGCTGGAAACCATTCGCCACATGGTCGCCTCGGGGCTCGGGATTTCGATCCTGCCGCTGTCGGCCGTGGACAGCCATCACTACGCCCCCGGTGTAATTGAAGTGCGCCCACTGACCGCACCGGTGCCGTTCCGCACCGTGGCCATTGCCTGGCGCGCGAGCTTCCCGCGTCCGAAGGCCATTGAAATCCTCGCTGACTCCATTCGCCTGTGCTCGGTGGCCAAGCCGCCCGCGCCGGTGGCTGCGGCTTAAGTTGCTGTCATGACCGAGTTGTCGCAAGTGTCGGTCACGGCACTCAAGGGTGTCGGCGAGGCCATGGCCGAGAAACTGGCCAAGGTCGGCCTGGAGAATCTCCAGGACGTGCTGTTTCACCTGCCGCTGCGTTATCAGGACCGCACTCGCGTAGTCCCGATCGGCCACCTGCGACCGGGGCAAGATGCCGTGATCGAAGGCACCGTCAGCGGCGCCGACGTGGTCATGGGCCGTCGCCGCAGCCTGGTCGTGCGCTTGCAGGACGGCACTGGCGGGCTCAGCCTGCGCTTCTACCATTTCAGCAACGCCCAGAAAGAAGGCCTCAAGCGCGGCACGCGGATTCGCTGCTACGGCGAAGCGCGGCCCGGTGCGTCGGGGCTGGAGATCTACCACCCGGAATACCGCGCCCTCACCGGCGACGAGCCGCCGCCGGTGGATGAAACCCTGACGCCGGTGTACCCGCTCACCGAAGGTTTGACCCAGCAGCGTTTGCGCCAGCTCTGCATGCAAACCCTGACGATGCTCGGCCCGACCAGCCTGCCGGATTGGTTGCCGAACGAACTGGCGCGGGACTATCAACTGGCGCCGCTGGCCGATGCGATTCGTTACCTGCATCACCCGCCGGCCGACGCCGATGTCGACGAACTCGCCCTCGGTCATCATTGGGCGCAGCATCGTCTGGCCTTTGAAGAACTGCTGACTCATCAACTGTCCCAGCAGCGCCTGCGCGAAAGCATGCGTTCCCTGCGCGCGCCGGCGATGCCGAAAGCCACTCGATTGCCGGCCCAATACCTGGCCAATCTCGGCTTCAATCCAACCGGCGCCCAACAACGCGTCGGCAACGAAATCGCCTACGACCTCAGCCAGCACGAACCAATGCTGCGCTTGATTCAGGGCGACGTCGGCGCGGGCAAAACCGTGGTCGCCGCCCTTGCCGCGCTGCAAGCGCTGGAAGCCGGTTACCAAGTGGCGTTGATGGCGCCGACCGAGATTCTCGCCGAGCAGCATTTCATCACCTTCAAGCGCTGGCTCGAACCGCTGGGCATTGAAGTCGCGTGGCTGGCCGGCAAGCTCAAAGGCAAGAACCGCGTGGCCGCGCTGGAACAGATCGCCAGCGGCACGCCGATGGTGGTCGGCACTCACGCGCTGTTCCAGGACGAAGTGCAGTTCAAGAACCTCGCGCTGGTGATCATCGACGAACAACACCGTTTCGGCGTGCAACAGCGCCTGGCGCTGCGCCAGAAAGGCGTCGGCGGGCGCATGTGTCCGCATCAGCTGATCATGACCGCCACGCCGATCCCACGCACGCTGGCCATGAGCGCCTACGCCGACCTCGACACCTCGATCCTCGACGAACTGCCGCCAGGCCGGACCCCGGTCAACACCGTGTTGGTCACCGACACCCGGCGCGTCGAAGTCATCGAACGGGTGCGCGGCGCCTGCGCCGAAGGGCGTCAGGCCTATTGGGTGTGCACGCTGATCGAAGAGTCGGAAGAGCTGACCTGCCAAGCGGCGGAAACCACCTTTGAGGACCTCACCGCCGCCCTCGGCGAGTTGAAAGTCGGGTTGATTCACGGCCGAATGAAGCCCGTGGAAAAAGCCGCCGTGATGGCCGAATTCAAGGCCGGCAACCTGCAACTGCTGGTCGCCACCACCGTGATCGAAGTCGGCGTCGACGTGCCGAACGCCAGCCTGATGATCATCGAAAACCCCGAACGCCTCGGCCTCGCGCAACTGCACCAATTACGCGGTCGTGTCGGTCGGGGCAGCGCCGCCAGCCATTGCGTGCTGCTCTACCATCCGCCGTTGTCACAGATCGGCCGCCAGCGCCTGGGCATCATGCGCGAAACCAACGACGGTTTTGTCATCGCCGAGAAAGACCTGGAACTGCGCGGCCCCGGCGAAATGCTCGGCACACGCCAGACCGGTCTGCTGCAATTCAAGGTCGCCGACCTGATGCGCGACGCCGATCTACTGCCCGCCGTGCGCGACGCCGCCCAGGCATTGCTGGAGCGCTGGCCGGATCACGTAAGCCCGCTGCTCGACCGCTGGCTGCGCCACGGGCAGCAATACGGCCAAGTGTGAGCACCGTCGCAGTTTCTGGACCCTGCCCTTAAACAAGCTGGTTATACTCCTGCAATTGTTTGAATACGGATACAGACCATGACTGAAGCTGCCCTCGTCCCTGAAACCCCGCACGCTCCGTCTGTTATTCGGCTGCTGCTCGCCAAACTGGGCATCGCCTACGAAGAAGTCCTCGACCACCACGGCCTGAACGCCTCGCGCAAAGTGCAAGCGGTGCTGCTCGACGACGCCGTGGGCGCGCTGATGGTGCTGTTCCCGCAAAGCCAGTTGCTCGACCTCAACCGCCTCGCCGAACTGACCGGCCGCCGCCTCGCCGCCGTGTCGACCGAGCGCCTGGAAAAGATGCTCGGCAAACACAACCTGAGCCTGCTGCCCGGCCTGCCGGCGCTGACCAGCTCGCCCTGCCTGTACGAAGAAAGCCTGCTGCGCGAACCGAAGTTGCTGATCAACTCGGGCGAGCCGGGTGTACTGCTGGAAATCACCAGCGAAGCCTTCAAGACCATGCTGACCAAGGCCAGCGCCGCCAACTTCGGCGAGAACGTGAGCAGCATCCGCCCGAACCTCGACCGCCCCGACGATGACCGCGAGGAAATCACCCAGGCCGTCCAAGCGTTCACCGCGCGACGCATCCAGCAACGCCTGGAAGCCACCATCGAAATTCCGCCACTGGCCGAGACCGCGCAGAAAATCATCAAACTGCGCGTCGACCCCAACGCCACCATCGACGACATCACCGGCGTGGTCGAAACCGACCCGGCCCTGGCCGCACAAGTCGTGAGCTGGGCGGCGTCGCCGTACTACGCCTCGCCGGGCAAGATTCGCTCCGTTGAAGACGCCATCGTCCGCGTGCTGGGCTTCGACCTGGTGATCAACCTGGCGCTGGGCCTGGCCTTGGGCAAAACCCTCAGCCTGCCCAAAGACCACCCGCAACACACCACGCCGTACTGGCAGCAATCGATCTACACCGCCGCCGTCATCGAAGGCCTGACCCGCGCCATGCCGCGCGCCCAGCGCCCGGAAGCCGGCCTGACCTACCTCGCCGGCCTGCTGCACAACTTCGGCTACTTGCTGCTGGCCCACGTATTCCCGCCGCACTTCTCGCTGATCTGCCGCCACCTGGAGGTCAACCCGCACCTGTGCCACAGCTACGTCGAGCAACACCTGCTCGGCATCAGCCGCGAACAGATCGGCTCATGGCTGATGCGCTATTGGGACATGCCCGACGAACTGGCCACCGCGCTGCGCTTCCAGCACGACCCAAGCTACGACGGCGCCTACGCTGAATATCCGAACCTCGTGTGCCTGTCCGTGCGCCTGCTGCGTAGCCGCGGCATCGGCTCCGGCCCGGATGAAGACATCCCCGACGCCCTGCTGGAACGTGTCGGCCTGACTCGCGACAAAGCCAACGATGTGGTCAGCAAAGTCCTCGAAGCCGAAGTGCTACTGCGCGAACTCGCTTCGCAATTCACCCAAGCCTAAAAGCTTCGCGGGCAAGCCTCGCTCCTACAGGGTTTCGTGATTCCTGTAGGAGCGAGGCTTGCCCGCGAAGAATCCAACTCGGTCTACCTGACCACCTCAAACCTTGGCGGCAGCCTTCGCCTTCCGCGGCTTCAAATACTTGGTCAACCCCTGAAACCAGATCACCAGCGCCGGGTTGCCCTTGATCTGAATCGACTTGTCCTGAATCCCCGTCATAAACGCCAACTGCTTGTTCTTCGCCTGCATCGTGGCAAAGCCATACGCCGCATCTTTAAACGCAATCGCAAACGCCGGCTCGGCATACACGCCCGACTTACTGGTAATGCGCTGATCCTTCACAAAGAAATGCCGCGCCACTTTCCCGTCCAGGGTCTGTAGCTGGAACACCAATTCCTTGTCACCCAACTGCTGCTGAAACGCAGGATTAGTCCGACTGGCCTTACCCATCAACAAACCCAGCATCCACAGAAGAAAACGAAATTTCATGCGCACAGCCTCAAAAGGAAAATGAACGGCCGGCGCAGTGTAGCGGCTTCGAGCGAGAACGCCACTATTGTGCAGTGTTAGAAGAAGATGCCGTGGTTTTTGACGCTGATGACTACCAAGTCATTGACGAAACGCTGTTGTTTAAAAGCTGAGGTTTTTTGGTCTTTCTACGCTCGGGGCTATCGGATATTTCCTTCAATGTATGGCGTTGTTCATGAACTAGGCAGCATCGAGCTTCATCGATAGGCTTTGTCCGTCGCCGCAAAATCGGTGATACGGACGTGCAAGTCCGAACCCAGGTGTGCAATTGCTTATGGCTATTCGTCGAGCGTTTTCCTATGCTCGCGGGTCGTTATGGCGGCTGTGCGTCGGAGACCTTCGGGTCTGCCGGTTCCTGGATCGGTCTTGCACACCAACGCACAGCTGCCACCTCTTTCGAAGTGCAAAGCGAAACGGTGTCGGTCTCTTAATTCCAGGAGCTACATCAATGATCAAGCCAACGCCGAATCCCCCAGAACACGAATCCACATCCCCCTACGAATCCTTCGACTCCAAAAAACTCCACGAAGCCGCCGAGCGCGCCCTCGACCATCACCTCGGCACACCACCGGATCAAAAATCCAAACGTCGCAACGGCGACCTCTTCAGCGTCTGCCCCGACATCAACACTGAAACCCTCCTCGCCAACGCCTCGGAAGACCTCTTGTCCATCAGCGCCATCGCCGCCGACCTGGCCGACGGCGTGGAAGGCTCACGCCGCTCCGTAGCCCTGGCGCTCAGCCGCATGGCCGACGGGGTGCATTTGCTGGTTGAACGAGCGCTGGATCATCTGGATGAACCGGAAATGGCGGCGATTTTCGCCAAGCAACAAAACCGAGCCAGCTGACCTGTAGATAGCCGGCTTGCTGGTGGATAGAAAAAGGGGGACGTTAAGTCCCCTTTCTTGGTGATCCCTGACTCACCACTGACAACCAGTCTCTGGCGGCGAATCCATACTGATATCTTGCTCAAATGAATACTTCTTTCCGGATTTATAGTTCGTATATGTCATTCCATAAATCCGAGCACCCTGACTGACCATTTCATACTCCCCCGTCAGCGCACCGTCAGAAACCTCCACCCAAGTCGTCGTGAACTGGTAAGGCCCGCCCTCCGTCATGACTTCTTCTTCAGTGTTCCGATAGACGAGAGGAATGGCCTTCTTCGACTTGCTATACCTAACCCCCGCGCCGCTCCATTTGGTGACCGAGTCGTAATAGGTTCTGAATTCGAAATTGATGTTTTTGCCTTCCAGCGAACGAAAACAAGAAACCTGTGTTGTGATTTCACTGCGGGCCGCCAGCGGCAACACCGACAACATCATTAAAAATAGCCTCTTCACAAATCCCTCTGATCTCATTTTTTTGAAAACAATGACGTGCTCTAAGTAGCGCTTACCGCATGTCTAAAGTGAAAAATCCGAGACCTCTGCAAGCCGCCAACATTGCCCACGAACAAACTGATACTCGAAGACATAATCGGTATCCGGCTTCTGCAGGATCGCCGTGGCGTTGTTGCCCCGCTCTTCCTTGACGGTCAACGTAAGACCGTCAGCCTCTCGTTTAACGCGATCCGGGATGAGCGGAAACTTGATCTGATCGCCGCTCACGCTGCGTTTTTCCAGCTCAGGCTCGGGATCTCCCGCCACGGTCGTGACAAGTTGCAGCGGCTGTTGAACGAACGCTTTTTGCACGTCCGCTCGCTCGGAAAAGGCTGCGATGAACGCTGAAAACTCGTTCGAGGGACAAGCAACATTGGCCGTGTTACCACCGGTTTTGCGCGGCTCCTGGCTGATGCTATGTTCCAGTTTCGAATCCGCAATAATCTTTAAATCCAACTCTGCCAGACGCTTTTTAATACTCGCCGCATCCTTGTAAGCACATTCAACATCTACGCCCGTTTCCAGGTTTCGCCCATCGCGGCAGTTCTGCAATTCAGAATCTGGTAAGTCACCGCGAAAGAACCTCAAAGACAACTGATCTCCGTCCTTGATGAGCGCCAACTCCAGCGTCGAATAGGAATAGCCTTCGAAGCCACTGTTCGACTCTTTGTTTTTCGTCAGCACATACAAGGACTTTCCCGCTCGCTCAGGGAATTTGCGCTCGAAGAAGAACACCGAAGCTATCTGTTCGCCATTGACGGGCGCCACATAAATGAGTTTTGGCTTCGTAACACTCATCGTCGCGTAGAAAACCTCACCATCGGGAACGTATACGCCTTTCGTCTGACCTTTGAGCGTGTTCTTCAAGAACAATACTGTGATCTTCTGCTCGCCCACCGAAGCCACCACTGGAGGGTGCATCTGCTCGATGGTTTGCAAGTCTTTGGCTAACGCTGGTTGTGACGAAAAACCGATGATTGATACAACCACGCACACACAACTAAAAAACCTGGCCACTTCCATTCACTTCCCTGTTGATCCACGAGATTGAACAAATCATCAAAGCCATATACTGGTGATCTTTTTACGATGAATCAGACGTGACGCGTCTCTCCGTCCTGTTCAATTTTTCATTCCTTGATTTACGGATCGCTCAGCTACGCGTTGCGGAATCTTCTGCGCCTTGCCGGCGGCACTCATCGCTTCGCGGTACTCGCTGTAATATTGCTGCGCTTCATCTCTTCGGTTCAGTCGCCATAACGAATCCGCCATGTTCAACATCAACACCGTGCGCTTGCCGACCACCTCGACGCCTCGATAAAACTTCAGTGCAAACTCATCGTTACCGCCCTCGGCCAGGTAAAAACCCAGGTCGTTGAACGCCTGAACATTTTGCGCCGGGGGATGACACGCCATGTAGGATTCCGGACTTAAAAAGCTCAGGCTCCATTCAATGGACTCTGCTCGGGACTGCGCCGGCTCAATGCCCGAGACATGTTTCAGCAGGTCTTTTGGGGACTGCGTCTCCAGGGCGGGATTGAGCACTTGGCCGTCTGCGGAAACCCACTGATTGCCCACCCATTTACCGACACAAAAGCTGGCAGAACGCTCAGCCAGCACGCAACCGGTCTCCATCGAAATCACATCGCAATGCTGTTGCGACACCAGTTTTTCTTCACCACTCTCGACCGACAACATGCCGAAGCTCACCGGATCGAGCAACAAGGTTTTCTTGTCAGGACTGAGCCAGTCGGAGTGCCCATCGGCGCCAACGTCGGAGCCGAAGAGTGGGAAGGTTTTGCCGTTTGCGGTGAACCAGGCGGTCGCCGACTCCACACCGGGCATCGTCCATTTTGTCGCTCGAAACGTCACTGTGCGCCCGTCGATACCGACTATTGGCGGATCTTTGGCAAAGGCACTGGCGGCGATGAACAGACCGCCGATCATCAGCACCCACTTAAGGCTGGCCATAGGCGATCCTTTTCACTGCAGGGCTTTCCGATTGCAGCTGCCTCTTCGTGACGCCATACGCCTCGATCAGCTCTTCCCAGGAACCCTTCGAACCAAAAGAGCGCTGGTTATTATCGAAGCTGTATTGCTCCAGTCGTCCGGCTGTCGAGTAATAACCGCGCCACTCCGGACAGGCGCCACAACCGCCGTAGCCGCCTACCGATACAAGGCTGCCTTTGCTGCCCTTCACGCAATCTATCGCCACCACCACGTTATTCAACATCTTCGTCTTTGCACCGTCGGACGTGAGTTGTGAAATTTTGCCAATATCACGCCGAAGTACTTTGCCGCCGATGTTGATTGTCTGGTCGGAACAGACCGGGATGACATGGGTTTCCGTGTCTTCCACCGTTATTGTTCGGCAAGACGAGACCAGCACCACTTCGACGCCGCCACCCTGCATGACATCGCGCTGGGCATAAGCATCCGCCGGCGCAGCCCAAGCCGGGGACGAGAGCCGCAATGACACGCTGCCTGCGAAAAAAAACTGATTCATTGGGGATCCCTTGTCGCCGTTAACCGGCCTGTTGTCCTGCCAGGCACTTGGCGTAGCCGTCGGCAATACCAGTTCATACCCTCATCCTTAATCAAGCGGCGGCGCTTCTGCGTCTGTCATCGTCAGGAGTCGAAACTCGTTGCCCACAAGCTCGTCGCAACAAATAAATCCGTCCTCTTTGCTCTCTCCAACATCGACACCGAAGCCCTCCTGGCCAACGCCTCAGAAGACCTGAAGTCCATCAGCGCCTTCGCTGCCAACCTAGTTGATGACATTGATGGCACTCGAAGATCAGTAGCCCTGGCGCTCAGCAGAATGGCCGATGGGGCGCAGTTGATGGTGGAGCGAGCGCTGGATCATATTGATTCGCCGAATCCGGCGGAGCTTCGGGCGAAGGCGTAGCAAAAATAAGAAGGGGACTTAAGGTCCCCTTCTTCAGCGTTTATACCTGCACGGCGAAGTTTACAGGCAGTGACTGGCCTTTATGTCTGAGCCTTGCGAAACCAAACGCTTCACGCCGTCGCTACCCCCCGGGCTACCTTTATCAGCTGCCAACTGATAACAGGCCAACGCCCGAGACATATCCTTTGTTCCCAACTGGCCATTCTCAAAAGAAGACCCCAGGTAGTTCATCGCATCTGTGGAGCCCATGGAAACTGCGCGAACAACCTCCCTTTCTGCCTGCTCGGGGTGCAGGCAAGGGCCGTTATAGTCGGTGGAATTACCGTTACAAAAATAAGTGGCATAACCCAGCGCGCCACTCGGTGTCGTCGATGCCGCTTTGAACAAAGCTTCCACCTTGCTGGTTTCCAATTGAGGCGCCATCTGCGAAAGACTCAAACTTGCCGCCGACAGACTCGCCTGTGGATCACCCGAATCCGCAGCACAGACATAGTTTTCCAGGGCCGCTTCAAACAGTTCTTTAGTCAGCCGGTATTGCTCCATCGCGCCTAAACCGCCCAAACCCTCTGCACGTTGATAGCAGAAGTTTTCGGCCCGGCTCATTCCGGGTTTACTGGATGCGACAAGCTCCTTCTCGCTGATGGACCAGTCTTCGACCCCCACAAGCGCCCAGCACGCCTTTCGAGAAAAGTTAAAAATCTTGATGTTGCTGTTACCCGCTCGTTTATCCACAACGTTAACGTGACTGTCGTCGATTTGTTCGATCTCAACCCCTTCATTCTTGCCTTTCCCCACCGCAGCCATCAACGGAAACGCCAAACTGGAGCCTGTTTCCCCAGTAATGGACGGTTCGAATCGGCCAGGGTCTTCTGTACGTTTTAACACCAGCATCTTAACCGCCAGCGCCGTGAGACGCTTCTGGGTCTCAGCATTAGAGGAAAACACCGGTAGAAACTGAGCAAAGTCCTGAGATGGACACGAGACATCTGACCCACGCCCAACAGCCGAACCACTCACGATGTCGGGCGCAATATTGTCTAGAAAGACTGAACGCTCGCGGCTCATTCTTGCGATGCAATTGTTCACGGTCGTCGTGTAGGCAGAAGTGCCTGGCTTAATCTCAAACGCTTCCAGCGGGCAGTTCGCGTCACGCAATTTTATCCACGCGCGCTGCGCTTCTTTGACCTTCGCCGTATACGCCGTACCCGTGTCGGGTTCGGCTCGATACTGAGTTTCGAGTCGAGCCATCAGTTGGTGATAACTCGTATTCAACTGTGAATCGGCAGCGATTTTCGACACCTCAGAGCACTTATCAACTTGTTGGCTTGTGGTGATCCCGGCGCACTCGTCCTGAGCAAGCGCGATTGAAACCGGTAGAACGGCTTGGCATGTCAGCGCACAAATAACGCTTAAAACGAAACGTTTCACGGTCTTCTATCCTTGAACTATTCAGATGAAATCTAGGCAATCTAATCTGGGGAAAAATGGGTAACACAGAGCTTTGGCTCATTCATTTCCCAGTAGGTGCTGAGCAGAGTTCTCTTGTCGTGCTCCACGC
This sequence comes from Pseudomonas sp. FW300-N2A2, assembly GCF_017351735.1. Classification (NCBI taxonomy): domain Bacteria; kingdom Pseudomonadati; phylum Pseudomonadota; class Gammaproteobacteria; order Pseudomonadales; family Pseudomonadaceae; genus Pseudomonas; species Pseudomonas sp. FW300-N2A2. Next base: position 57,004 of record NZ_JACNDU010000004.1, read on the forward strand.
GCAGACTGACGAAATCGTCGCCACAAGCTGGGGTCAGCTCCTTGAAAATACGCGCTTCGGGCCGGTAAACAAAAATCCTGTGAATGGTGTAGGTGCCCATTCCGTCATCGATCTGCCAGACCGCAAAATCCTTTTCACCGTCGAAATTGAAGTCGTCTATCTGCACATGCAGTTCGTTTTCAGCTTGAAAAGCGATTGTCCGAGATTCGTTATGGGCATCGCTTTTAACAGCTACCGTTAACATGAACCCTTCCAGCACGAGCGTCGCTTCGACGTTTTTGGTTGGGTTGAAAGTGGTTGCTTCGGCAAATACCGGTGCCGTCCACAGCAGACCGAGCATTGATATGGCTAGATACTTGAATCGCATGTGCTCGCCCTACTCCCACTTACATCCGGTTTCCAAAGAAGAGTCGGAGACCATCTGAGCGCCCTGAGACACCAACTCATAGATCCCCCATTCCTTTAGCGGTTCATGGGCAACTGAAAGCGCATTCGTACAGCGCAATAGGCGAGGTCCTCACGTAACAGACGGAAACTCATGTCGCACTGCGCGTCGGCGTATTGCTTCCAAACCGGATCGTCGAACTCACCCCCTCCCAGCAGATTGATCGAGGCTTTCAAGCCGCTTTCGCGATCCTGCCCTGCCATCAGCGATGCAGCTTTGTAAAAGCCATCATTCGGCAGCCCTGTCTGTAGATAAATGAGCTCACCCAACCGGGCATTGGTTGTTTGCGCCAAACACGTAAGCTTCTCGATGGGCGCCTCCGCTCCAGGTAAAGCGGACTGATAGATATCCTCGCAATACGCTTCTTTAAAGCGCACCCATTTTCTTTGCACATCGATCAGTTGCTTCTTGTCTGCGGGAGACAAACTGGCCATTGCCGTCTTGTATTGCTCATTCAAGACGGCATCGACTTTCTCGAGGCTTTGCTGACCGCAAGTGATCAAATCGGGATTGGTGAAGCTGTCGTGGTTGCAGGTTTCCTGGGCATTCGCCGAGATCATCGACGCCGCTAAAACGAAGCCCGTCAACGCCATCGCAAGCCTCTTAAGTGTTGTGCTCACTGCTGGGCCCCTACGCTACTGCCAAGCTCCAGTTTCTGATTCGCCACAGCCTGCTCGCCCATTACTCCACCGCTCCTTTACTGCGCTCAGCCACTCGATCAGGAATCTTCGACCCCTTGCCTGCGCTGGTCATCAACGAGGCATATTGCTTGTAAGCCTGCGCCGCCCGCACCTTATCTTTCACGCCCCAGTAACTATCCGCGAGATTCAGATAGGCAACTGCTCTGCCGGGGCTTCTGGCAATAACCGCGTTCAACAACTCAATGGATTCTTCGTAATAGCCGGACTCGCCCAATAGAAAACCGACGTCGTTAGACCAGCTTGGCGATTGAGCGAAGTCATACTTTTGCGCGATGTAACTGTGCGGATAGCAGTGGCCTTCGCCCCCATCCATCAGAAAATTCGCCATCACCGTCGAAACGGCCTCTTTCTGCCCTTTTCGATACAGCACCAGCGCTTGGTCGAGCTGGTACGCGATATCCGACATCATCAGTTTTTTGTAGCCCTCGGCGGGTCGCTTAACGTGCAGGTCATGCAACTGCTCAAACACCTTGCGCCCATCGAACGACGACAACGAGGTTTCGCCGATCATGCTTTTTGGTACTTCTTCAACACTGACTACCGAGCGATCACAGGACTCGTTGTTGGTTACCTGCACTAGGCTACTCAGCTCAAACTGTTTTGAGTTTTTGTTGTAGCGGAACACCAGATTGAAGTTGTAAACGCCGTTATCTTCTTCGTTACTGACCAGCACAAGCGCGTCCCCTGCTTCAGCGGAAGACTGCTTGACTGACACGGGCTCCCCTTGCATATCGACAACCGTAAGCACACCTGCCGGACTGTTGATCACGTTGATACTGAAGCCTTCACTCATGGCCGCCGAGTATTGGCTTTTGATTAACGGTATCGCTTTGGATGTATCCAGCAGAATGTCGTCGCTGGCCCCAGGCTCAGGCGCGATCAGCAGTCGGTGATAAGCTTCATCGGTATCACCAGTCAGCACAAACACGTTTTGACGTGATGCATCACCCATTAAACTGACCGGAATCTTCTTGATAACCTGCGGAGTAGCGAGCGCAGGCGAAAGCGACAGAGTGACTTGGCACGCTAACGCGCAAACAAAGCACCAAAAAAAGCGTTTCACTGTCTTCAATTCCTTAATTCAATCAGTTCAAATCCCAGCGACAAAGGGGACAGCAACAGGAGAAAAATTTATTTATAGTCACAACTAGCCTGATAAATAAATTTTTAAGAGGTGTGAACGGGACGGACTAGAAAATAAATCCGCCCCAACTCCCTTTAACCTCACTTATCTTGACTCACCTTCATACAGCTTCGTTTCTGGATTGAAGCGCCAAAGATGAGGAGTAGTCAGCGGCTTTCCATCTCTGTGCATAATTTGATCTTGCTTATCTCGATCATAAGAATAGATTTTAATATCTTTATATGGAGTATTTTCTGGATGACTATCTAGAACTTTTACATCTGCAAAGTAATCGCCTCCCACATTCCTCAGAAAACCTTGGCACTGGACTAAAAATCCGTAAGTAAAATCACCACTAGAACCTGCACTAGAATATGAAAGAAAAATAAAGTCCTTCACGCCATCACCATTGAAGTCTTCGTTATAGACGATTTTCCCTTCCTCGATTGAAAATTTCTCGCCCTCAACCCGTGAAAGCATATCGATTGTGCGTGAGTCCTCGGTCCATTGGGACAAAAAATGCTTAGGCCCTTCCGTGGGATAACAAACATCTACAGGGGCAGCGCGAACAGCAGTAGCAAAGAAAGCAAACACGAAAAGGTACTTCATTTCAATTCTCCAAAATAAACGTATTCCGACCTGTTCTAACCGAGCCTTGAGCTTCACTGGCACCAAAAATTATGGCTCCAGTAATCGTATCGTTCAGTGCCTCTAAAGCCGTAAACAGCTTTGCCGTTAATGCCGATTCGTGCGCGGCTCCCCAGCTAGCAATCGGTAGCTGCCAATTTATCCCAGCGGAACCGTTTATCGTACTTTGAAGGACAGCGCGAAGCCTGTTATTTGGGGGATCACCAACAACATGAGAAGGACGCCAAACATGCCAGCGCAGAAGTATGGCTACTGCCTTTTCGGAAGTATAAATATTTCCTATAGTACTGTTAACCGTTGCCCCACCAGCTTGGAAACCAATGGGATCAGTCAATATTTCCTTCAGTCGAAGCTTGGCCATGGACCACATAGCAGCCCTATATCCCGGAATAGTGCGCGCAGCCATACTCAAGCGATAAAACCAATGCCATGTCTTTAAATAGTGAGCCTCATCCTGGGAGACGCCTAATCCCGTAAACTCACTGTCGGCATGAGTCGATTGGGAGATGGCATAAGTATCATTAGTAAGCTTTACCCAGCCGGCATAGGTCATAGTATTCGAGTCATACAGGCTCGGGCTACTCCATTCTTTAGCTGGATATAAGCCAAAATCACCAAATACTTTCTTGAAGATTTCAGGATTGCGATTTTTAAGATATGCCATGAACCCAACAAACTCACCCTTTCCGTATGCGTTTGCTCCAAAGTTGCCCATGGTCCAATGGCAGGGGCCGCCAGAAATCAGAGCATTATCCCAAGCATTTAGCACGTCAAAACGACCAAAACATTCTGCTTCCGCAACCACCCTTATCGTTCGATAAGTCGATAGGGCTGGGCTATTAACTTGCGTCGGATTAACAGGTGAGCCAGTTATATTTTCTACCGTCATTTCAGTCTGAGATGACCAACTATGCGCTTTTCCCGCATTTGGCCCGCCATAGATACCGCTTTGATAGTAACCTACTGCGTGATATTCCGTCTGAGCGCGACCAGTGGGGAAAGAAAAGTAACTACTGAAGTCCCTTACTACAACTCTTGGAGGCCCTTCGGTAAAGCTATCGTGAGCCCAAATATTGCAACCCTTAGGAGCTAAATCAACCCTAGCACCTGCAGTAATCTTCCAAGCCTCAAAAACAACCGGACACCTATAGTCATTGTCCAGCCAATATTCTATTGCAGCTCTAGTCTTCTCATTTACCACACCACTTATCGGACCAGTATATTTTGCAGCATTCGTTACTGACTTAAGACTATCAACGTAATAACTTACAGGTCCAACTGTAGTCCCGCTGACGACAGGAGCCTTTCCAGCCTTGGCAACAATTCCAGCTGAACCGTCATAATAGACATCTAAGTTATTCACCCGCACAGGAGATCCAGCCTGATCCAGAAGGAGTTGTCCTTTTTTGTCATCTCTTACACATGCAACTTGAGACATCGAAGCGTATATTTGAAACTCTCGGACGGCCCATTCGGTTCTGGGCCCAAAATCCCCGCTAGGCTTGCCGAGCACAGAGAAACCTAAACTAATCAGATCCTCCTGAAGCTTTCTCACGTGCTCTGGCACTGCCAAAGCGGCGCCATTCCCGGTGGTTGCCGCTGCTGTTTCAGCGTTTGCAACGGTAATCGGAGGGTTGTCGATTCCGCTCCAACGCGGGGGTATATTTTGGGCGGGTTTCCCGTCGTGATCTTTGCGACGGAGGTCGAAATTACCGTAAATCATTGCCTATTCCCTTATGCAATATGCTGTTCTTCAAGACGCTTAACATCACTGGAAGAAAGATAATCTTTATCTGCTAAATCACACGAGCGTTGGAAGCATCGGGTGGCGTACTTTGTTTTCGGTCCGTTTTCACCGTCAATTTTTCCGTCATAGAAACCAAGGTTTTTAAGTCGCGACTGGAGTCCCTTAACATCCGAGGCTTCCGACTGCGCTTTTAAATCCAGCTCCCACACCCATGGTTGCGATTCTGCACCGAATGGATAAAACGTAAGTTTTCCCTTCTTCGCATCAGGCGGAACTGGCTGGTCTACAAAACCATCACCAGAAGTCGTGCCTTTATAGGTTATGCCGTCCACTTCCAGCGTATAGGGCTGTCCTGCGATCCCTTTTTTGTCATATGGACGTTTCATCTGAATGCGGAAGCCCTTTTTCTCGGCTTCTACCGGAGGCGGTGGCACCGCATTCCCCAACGCCTGATCCATCAAACTCCCCGCCTTATCCTTATCCGCCGCCCCCGGCAGCACCGGCGGTTTAATCCCGATCCCAGTCCCCGACCCCGCCGCCCCACCCGCATTGATCTTCACAATCGGCCCAACAACCGTCACCCCACCGCCATCCAGCTTGATAAAGCTGCCACCACCCAAGATGGTCAGCTCCGACCCTGCCTCAATAACAATCTTCGCCCCAGCCTTCAGATGAATCTCTTTCCCAACGCTAGTCAGCTGCGCAGTCCCCAACTTCACATGCTGGTTCTGCCCAACCGTCAGGTGATCATCCACCCGCGTCTCAACCTTGCGATCAGCAATCGTGGTGCGATGCTCTTCAGCCTTCAGCTCGGTGTAGGTGTTCTTCACCACCGTGTCGTGCCGTTCATTGCCGACGCGAATCTTCTGGTCGTGCTCGATGTTTTCATCCCAATCCCGTTGGGCATGGATAAAGATCTGCTCCGCGCCTTTTTTGTCCTCAATCCTCAGTTCGTTGTACCCGCCACCACCCGGTGAGCTGAGGGTTTTGAACACGCTGCGCGTCTTGTTCGCCGGCAGGTCGTAGGGAACCTGGTTTTCCTTGTGATACAGGCAACCGGTCACCAGGGGTTGGTCGGGGTCGCCTTCGAGGAAGGTGACGAGGACTTCCATGCCGATGCGCGGGATGACGATGGCGCCGTAGCGGTCGCCGGCCCAGCTTGAGGAGACGCGCATCCAGCAGCTGGTTTTGTCGTCGGCCTGGCCTTCGCGGTCCCAGTGGAATTGCACTTTGATGCGGCCGTATTGGTCGCAGTGGATTTCTTCGCCGGCGGGGCCAGTGACTTTGGCGGTCTGGCTGCCGAGCACGCGGGGTTTTGGATGTTCCAGCGCCGGGCGGTAGAACACGTCCCATGGGGTGGCGAGGAAGCGGTTGCGGTAGCCCTGGTGGAAGTCGTCTTTGTTGTCGGTGGTGTCGCTGGTCACGGACTCTTCGAGGACTTGCGGCTGTTTGCCTTCGTGGACGATTTCGGTGAGCAGCCAGAGGTCGTTCCACTCGGTGCGTGGGTGGTCGGACATTTCCAGAAAGTGGCCGCTGATCAAGCGGGTCTGATCACCGTGGCCTTCGGCTTGCTGGTAGTCGGCGCGGTGGCGTTCGAGGATGCGCTGGCTGAGGAATTTGCCGCGTGCGCGGTCGAGGAAGCGGCCGGGGTAGTCGTAGTCTTCGAGGTCTGGTTCGTCACTCTGAACATCGGGTTTGTAGGCCGCTTCGAGTTGCAGGCGTGGTTTTTCGAAATCGTAGTCGCGGCGGGTGGTGCGGCTGGTGCGGGTTTCCAGGCGCAGTTTGAAGCCTTTGATCACCGGTTCATCGGCGACCATGCCGCTGCCTTGCACGTACGCGGTTGGCTGGCCGAGTTTGGGGAATACGGTCTGATCATCACCGAATACCAGCAAGTGAGCTTTTTCGCTGTGCTGGAAGTGGTAGTGAATGCCTTCTTCTTCGCACAGGCGCTGGACGAAGTGCAGGTCCGTTTCGTCGTACTGCACGCAGTAGTCGCGGTCCGGGCATGGCTGGCTGAGCTGGAAGTTGTAGGCGTTGCCCTTGATGCCGTGTTCTTCGAGGATCAGCGCGATGATTTTTGGCGCGGACATCTGCTGGTAGATGCGCTGGTTGGTGCGGTGATGCAGGTATTGCAGGTGCGGCACCAGGGAGACTTTGTAGCGGGTCAGGCGTTTGCCGGCGTCACCTTGGGCGACGCGGTAGATCTGGCCGTGGATGCCGCTGCCCTGTGGATCGAACGCGAGGAATGCCTGTTTGTGCAGGAGTTTTTCCAGGTCCAGATCGGGGTTTTCGCTGACCAGTTCGAGGTCGAAGCGATACAGCTGGCTGATGCCTTCGGTGCCGGTGAACGACAGCACTTGCAGGTCGCCGACGTAGTCTTCGACAGTCAGGCTGAAGTGCGTTTCGTTAGCTGGGTTGAACATTGCTTGCTCCCTGTTCGGTAGTCATCCGTTACGCCCGAAGTCGCAGACGTTGCAGCAAAGACAAAGTGGCGCCCATGGCGTCACGCAGTTGTGCGGCGGTGATCGTTCGATCGGCCGCATCGAATGCCAGCGCCGTTCGCAGGGCTGGCCAGCAGTGTTTCGGTAGATTTTTCGGGGCGTGCAGCTCGCGTTCCAGGTGTTCGTCACGGGCCTGGGTCGAGGGCAAGCGGCGGAACGGGTGCTTGCCGCCCGCCAATTCGTAAAGCACGCAGGCCACGCCGTAGACGTCGGCGCTGGCGGACAGCGGCTGGCCTTCGAGCAGTTCCGGTGCGGCGTAGCCCGGTGTCCAGGCGTTGAAGCGGTCGCGGCTCAGGTGTGGCAGGCCTGGAAGGATGCCCTCCTCGGCCTGGCCCAGACCGAAGTCGAACAGGCGCACGCCTTCTTCGCTGAGCATCACGTTGCTCGGCTTCATGTCGCCGTGCAGCACGCCGCGAGCGTGGGCGTAGGCCAGTGCGTCGAGCAGCGGCAGCGCGATGTCGCGCAGTTCTTTCCACGGCAGGCCGAGTGGTCGCTCGCAGAGCAGTTTGTCCAGGGTCAGCCCACGCATGAGTTCCATGGTGATGAAGGCACGCTGGCAATCGGTGTCCACTTCAAAGGTGTGCGGGCGCAGCACATTGTTATGGCGCAGACGTCGGGTCAGGGCGAACTCGCTGTAGAGCAAGGCGCTGGCATCCGGCGATTCGGCAAATTCTTCGCTGAGGATTTTCAGCGCGATGTAAGGGTCGGGATCGCCGAACTGTTCGCTCAGCAAGTCCCGTGCACGGTAAACCGCGCCCATGCCACCGGCACCTAACAGACGCTCGATGCGGTAACGCCCTGCCAGCACGTCTGGCAGTTCACCGACACTGGCCCTTGTCGGCGCCAACGCGGGCTCAGCTTGATGCGACTTGGCGAACGCAAAGTAAGTCAGGTTATTGGCTTGCTCTTCGCTCATCAGCAGGTCGTCGAGCGGCGGCATGAGTTGGCTCATTGGCGGATCACCACGGCAGTCAGGTTGTCCCGGGCCGAGCCACGCAGCGCGCCGTCGAACAGACGCTCAAGTGCGACATGCGGCGCGGTCAGGCTCAGGGCGCTACCCAAGGCATCGCTGCTCAGCCCGTTGTACAAACCATCGCTGCACAACAGAAACGCATCGCCGGGGTAAACCTCGAGTTCGAGCACGTCCAGCGTCAGTTGCTCGGCCGCCCCGACCGCACGGGTCAAGGCATGCGCGGCGGGATGCGCGCTGGCGTCTTCGACGCTCATCTGTTGCTCGTCGATGAGTTGCTGTTGCAGCGAATGGTCCTTGGACAGCTGATACAAACGCTGGCCGCGCCACAGGTAGCAACGGCTGTCGCCGGCCCAGATGCAGGCCGCGCGATTGCCTTCCACCAGCAGCGCCACGACGGTGCTGCCCATGATGCTGTCGTGGCGCCCGGCGGTGACGGTCAACTCCTGACCCAAGCGACGGTTCAGCCAGTGCAGACACTGGCGGATGCCTTTGAGTCGTTCGTCGAAGTCATCCTGCGCCGGCAATTCCGCCAGGCTGGCGACGATCAACTGGCTGGCAACGTCGCCGCCCTGATGACCGCCCATGCCGTCCGCGACCACCCACAGCCCCTGCTGCGGACAGTCGAGGAAAGCATCTTCGTTGCGCGCCCGAACCTTGCCGGCATCGGTGCGCGCAGCGCTGCGCCAGGAACTGGCAACCAGCATCAGAGCTGCACCGGCATACGGAAGGTGCGCAGCACGCCCATGTCGAACGGGTTCGGCGTGCGCTGGCTGGTCAGCAAGTAGTTGGCGCGCAGGCCACCGACGTCCGCCTTCAGCACCAGCACGTCACGACCGCTGAGGTACTCGGTCTGCATCAGGTCGAACAGACGGAACAGCGACCACGGGCCGGAGTTCTTCTCGATGCCGATCGGGCGGCCCGCCATCTTGTCCATCACCAGGCTGGTGCGCCCGTCTTCAGCGTCGGTCGGCCATTTGAACGACACCGGCACAATCGGGCCGTGACGGTATTCGATGGTCTTGTCGCCGAACTTGAACTCGGAACGGCTGACGGCCGGGTCGAGGGTGTACGGCTCCAGTTTGAACTGCACTTGCGGTTCCGCCGGGTTGATCGAGAAGAAGCTCTGGCGGATCACTTGGGCCGCGGCCATCTGGTCGAGGTAGACCTTGGAGATCGGCATGCTGTGACCGTCAATGCTGCGCAGACGGTAGTTGCCCGGATCGCCACTCACGAACGGACGCATGTAGGTATCGAAGAACCGATCGGCAATGCCCTGCGCCTTGAAGAACTCGCGGAAGTCGCTGATCGCCACGTCACTGGTGCTGTGGGCGCTGAACGGGTAGCGCTTGTTGATCGCCTTGCCGTAAAAGCTATACAGCTCGCTTTGATAACGCTGGTTCAGGTACTGGTAGGAATCGTTGAGCACCAGACGCCAGGTGTCTTCGGCCAGCACGTTGAACCACACGCTGACCGGGCGCGGCAGACGGTTCGAGGCATTGCGCAGGTTGCTCAGCGCATCACGCTGGCCGCTCATGCGGGTCTTGGCCATTTCGAACGCGGCCTGCTCCGGCGCACTGGCGCGCGCAAGGCTCGACAGTTGCATTTGCAGGTCGTTGAGCGCCGTCAGCGCCGGGGTCAAATCAGCGGCGGGGCCGTTGTTGTCATCCAGCAAACGGTGCAGCGGTTCGAAGCGGCGTTGCAGGGATTTCTTCGCGGTGTCCGGCAGGTTTTTGATCGCTGCCATGTCCGAGGCTTTGTCCGCGGCGGCAGACGCCAGTTTGCCCAGCTTGCCCAACTTGCCTTTCTGCTCGCCCAGTGCGGCAGCGGCATCAGCCGCTTGATCAACCGCCTCGGCTTCTGCCGGGAACCGGGTGTTCTCGCGCACTTCCACCAGCAGTTGCAGCACCGGCGAGTTGGCCGAGGTCAGGCCCGCCAGTTGCTCGGCGCCCTCACTGAAATCGCTGATCGGAGGCAGTGCAACCTGGCCTACGGCTTCGCTCCAGAAGTTGGCGTAGTCGCGGAAGTACAGTTGCTCCAGTTCGACCATCAGGCGACGCAAGTCCATGCCGCTGATGCCCGAACCTTCGCCCAGCACCCAGTTGTCACGCAGGATGTCGGTGACCAGCGCACTGCCCTGCACCGAGAAATACTGCTGATAACCCTGCTGGGTGTAGAAGCCCGGGATCACGTAATCGGTGCCGACAAACAGCGCACCTTGCGGGCCCAGGTGTTGGCTCAAACGGTATTCCGGCAGGTCTCGGGCCTGCTCGCGCAGCATCCGGTAAACCACGTTGGCCAGCGACTCGCTGCGCAATACCTGACGCGCCTGAGCCACCAGTTGATCGTTCAGCGGGTAGATAAACGGAAGCTTGAGCAAGCGCTCGAAGTGCGTGTTCAGGCCGTTCTGCACCGCCGTGTTGCCGGCGTAACGCAGGGACCAGTCAGTAGCGACCCAGTCCTTGAGCCACACCGCATCGCGGCGATCTTTCATGTTCAGCATCAGGTACGCACGCAGGCTGTTGAGCAGGCGTTCGCGGTCCTTCATGTTGGCGCGGATCTGCCCTTCCAGCAGGGTCGCGACCTTCGGCAGCAATTGCTTTTCGAGCTCGCGCTCGTAAGCCGCCTTGACCACCGGGTTGACATCTTCGCCCTGATACAGGCCGCCACGCTCGTGGTAACCCACATCGCCCTTTTTCGGGAACACCTGTGTCGCTGCGTAGCTGGTGTCGAGGGTCTTCAGTACCGCCATCGAATCATCACGGGCAGTCAGGGCCGAGCGCTGTTGCGTCCAGGTTTGCGCCAGGTTGCGCAGGTTTTCCAGGCGCTCATAGTTGGCCGAGAAACCGCTCGCCCACAGCAGGCCGAACAGGCCCAACGCCGCCAACGCACCGACGTACAACGCACGCTGGCCCCAATGGATGCGGCTGCGTTCACGTTTGTCCAGACCGGCCAGATCGGCCTCAGGGAAAATCACCCGGCTGAGCAAATGGTGAATGAACCGCGAACGGCCGCTGCGCAGGGTCGGCAATACGCCGGAATTGATCCCCAGATTGGCGCCGATGCCGGCGGTGGTCTGGTCCATTTCCTGGGTCAGGTGCGGTGCGCTGGTCAGGTAGAAGCCGCGCAACTGGCTGACACGCTGATAACGGTTGCCAGTGAACGCCATGTCGACGAACAGGCACAGGCGCTCGCCGATCTGCCCCAGTTGATGCGGGAAGTCGAGGATGCGGCCACGGCGCTGGGTGTCGCGCTCCTGGTGCATGCGCATGATCACTTGGCTGTTCAGGCGACGCAGCAGCTCTTCGAACTCGGCGCGCAGCACGGTGACGTCGGTGCCGCTCTGCTCTTTGCGGAAGCTGGTGCCGAGCACCTGATCGCTTTCTTCGCGGGTCAGCTGGTCGAAGAACTCGTCGAAACCGAGCAACTGGTCAGCCTTGCTGAGGACCAGATAGATCGGCACATCGACGTGCAGTTTCTGATGCACGTCTTGCAGGCGCGCACGCACCTGACGCGCCAGCGTCTCCAGATCCTGCTCGTTAGCGCCCAGCAGCAATTCCACGGGAATAGTCACCAGCACGCCGTTCAACGGACGGTTGCGACGACGCTTGCGCAGCAGGTCGAGCAAAGTGCTCCAGGCGCTGCCATCGACTTCGGCATCCGCCTGGGTCAGGTAACGTCCGGCGGTGTCGATCAGCACACCGTGGTCGGCGAAGTACCAGTCGCAATGCCGGGTGCCGAGGGTATCGCGGGTCAGTTTGCGGTCGATCTTGTTGATCGGAAACTCAAGGCCCGAGAAGTCCAGCAGGCTGGTCTTGCCGCTGCCCTGCGGGCCGATCAGCAAGTACCACGGCAAATCGCTGCGCCAGCGCTCGCTGCGGCCGCGATAGAGGCTCGAGGTCTTCAGGGTTTTCAGGGCGTCCTTGAAACGCTCCTTCAACTCCTTCTGCTCTTCGTCGATCAACTCTTCACGGCGGATACGATCCTGACCATCCTCAGTCTCTTCGACCGCTTTCTTGCGCACACCGGCACGCCAGCTGACGAAGACCATGGTCAGGCCCCAGATCAGGAACAGCACACTGATGGTCAGCAGGCGGGAGGTCGAACCTTCCCAGAACTTGTAGTCATCGACGGCCAACAACGGCCCGACAAACCAGACCAGCAGCGCGACGAACAGCACCAGCAGCAAGGTCCAGACCCAGGTCTGGCGCACGAACGCGCCGACTTTCTTGAAAAACTTTTTCATCACACGTCCCTGTTTACGGCTGCGACAGCGGCTGGGCCGCGGCGGAATCCAGCGGCTGATAAGGTTGCAGAACGGTGTCGCGCTGCTCGCCCAAGACCCAGGCGAACCCCGAATACATCACCACCAGGCAGACCACGGTGAACAGCACCACCATCCACGCCGGCACGATGCGCACCAGGCTGCGACGCTGGTCGTTCAAGCCTTCCCAATGCGGCGACAGTTCACGCGGCACGTCGCCGCGCAGCTGACGAATCTGCCGATACAAGGCGTCGCGGATGCCTTCGAGTTCGAGCATGCCGCGCGCTTGCACGCGGTACTTGCCTTCGAAACCGAGGGACAGGCACAGGTACATCAGCTCCAGCATCGGCAGGTGCTTGACCGGGTTTTTCGACAGGCGATCCAGCAGCTGGAAGAACTTCTCGCCACCGAAGGTTTCGTTGTGGAAGCTGCTGAGCAGGCTCATCTGCGACCACTCGCTTTCGTTGCCCCACGGCGTGGTCACGACGGCTTCGTCGACCACGGTGCAGAGCACGTAACGCGCAGCCATCACCTGGCTGCTTTCGGCGCCGTTGTGCAGCGCACGCACTTCAAACAGTTTCAGCCCGGCGGTCAGGCGCTCGTTGAGCGCGTACATGTCTTCGCGGCTGTCGCTGTGTTTGAGGCGAACCACTTCCGACAACAGATCGGAACCGGCGGCCACCAGCGAATTGAGGCTGATGTTGAAGGTCTCTGCCGGGCGCAGGCGGGCGGCGTAGATCATCCGCTCTTCGAGTTGTTCGAAACGCGGCGGTGCGGCGAAGTCGGTCAGCGGACTTTGCGCCGGGCCGTGGCCCTGGCGGTCGAGCAAGACGGTTTTATCGTCCTGATGGTGTTCCATGTCCTTGATCATGTCGGTCAGTTCCTGATGGCCCAGAATTTCAATTCAAGCTCGGCGAATTCGCCGGACACGTGGAACGCGAAGCCGCCGGAGCGCTCCAGTTGTGCCAGGTCTTCGGAACTGAGTTCCAGAATGAAATAGGTTTTGTTGGAGTGGAACGCGATCTGCCGTGGGGCCACCGGCAACGGTTTGACCTTGATGCCCGGCAGGTGCAGGTTGACCAGTTGGCGGATGCGCTCCACCGGGCCGACCTTGAGGTGCGCCGGCAAGCGGTGGCGCAGTTCTTCGGAATCGCAGTTGGCACTGGCCGCGAGCACGAACGACGCCGAGCCCAGCAGTTTGTGGTCGTGCAACGGCGAGACGATGATCCCGTACTGACGTGCTTGCAGGACCAGTTCGATGGCGTGCTGTTCGAGCACCATCGACAGCACCTGACGAATCGCTTCCATCAGTTTGCGAAAGCTCGCGCCCTGATCGCTGTGCTGGTAACGGCTGTCCAGACGCGGGCGTTTGCTGTCGCTGGAGAAGGTCGCCAGATCACCGAGCATGGTCAGCAGCGTGCGGTACAACTCTTCCGGGTGAACCTGTTCCAGACCGAGGTAGTGACGCAGCAGCAGCTCGGTGCGGTTGATCAGTTGCAGCATCATGAAGTCACCGACTTCCGCGCCACCGACCTTGCCGTTGGAGCGGATGCGCTCGGCGATGGTGTCGCCCCGGTGACCGAGCATGCTGATCACTTCTTTCAGGCACGACAGCAAATAGCTGGAGGAATGCGCCTGAATGTAGGTCGGCACGAAGTCCGGATCGAGGCTGATCACGCCGTCGGGCGTAGTGTCGAGCACGTCGCAGATCTTCAGCTTCACGTAAGCCTGATCGCTCTGCTGCTCGCCGAGCAACAGTTTGAAGTCCGGGCGACCGCAACTGACCTGGCTGGCGGAATCGTCGCCGGCGTTGGAGTCGGCCACTTCCGCTTCGTACGCGGTGTAGCGCGCCAGCACGTCGGATTGCTCCGGGCGGCGCGACTCGATGTGGTTACCGGTGACCAGCGGCAGCGCCAGGTAAATCGGCGTGTTGCCGGTGTTCGGCGGCACGTCCAGCGCCAGTGGCTCGGTGTTGCCGCCGAGTTCGAACAGGCTGCCGTCCGGCAGAATCCCCGAGGCCTGGCTGATCACCAGTTTGCCCATGTTGAGGAACTGCAAATCGATGTCGAGATTGAGGAAACCCCAGGTGTAACTGCCCAGCAACTGGGTGCGGGTTTTCATCTGGTGGTCGTAGTAGCGATCGTTGTGCTGGAAGTGCTGCGGACGTAGCAGCATGCCTTCCTGCCAAATGACTTTATGGGAATTCATGATCAGTCATCCGCCTTGGCGAGCTTTTCGTTGCTGTTGCGAATACCGGCCTGGTCGAGGGTCAGGTCAGCCTCGGTGACTTCCAGCGGGGTGACTTGCACCGTGTAGCGCCATTTGGTTTCCGGCAGGTCGCGGTAGGCCGCGAGGATCCCGACGTAACGGCTGCCCTCCTCCACACTGAGTTTCAGCTCAATGGTTTCGCCCGGGCGCAGTTCGAGTTCTTCGCTGGCCACCAGGTCTGGGGCCAGGGATTCCTTGGCGCGCTCGTACAGGCTGAAGAAGTCGGCGTTCTCGAATGTCACCGGGTGCTTGAGCTCGAACAGACGCACGACAACCGGCGACGGGCGCCCGTTGAGGTCCGGGTTCAGCTGATCGCTGCCGGTGAGCTTCAGGTTGACCTTGGTCACTTTGGAATACGGCGACAGCGACGAACAACCGGCCAGCAGCACCAGCACCGCGAACGCAGTCAGCATCTTGAAAAAAGCGGTCGAGCAGCGAGACATGCGCATCATCCTTGGTGGTCGGTGTGAAGGGTGGAAATCAGGCGGATCTGTTCTTCGTAGGCCTGAGCGAAGTCGCGGGCCAGCAGGCGCTCGCTCCAGTCATCGTCCTGACGCAGTGCCTGGTGATAACGACCGTACGCTCTCCAGCGGCTGCCGGAGGTGGCCAGCAACGGTTTGTTGTCGCGCTCGAAACGCAGGGTCAGTTGCTGCGGCGAGAAGTGTTCCAGCGTGCCGCGAACGGCGGCGCGGCTGGCGGTCAGCAAGGCCACCTGATGCGCCTGCAAATCGCGGAACGCACGGGAGATCGACTGCTCGGCCGGCAATTGGCCCGGCTTGTTCGGCTGCAACAGAATGCCCAGCGCTTCACCGGCATCGACGGCGAATTTCAGCGGGTTCTTGTTCGTGCCTTGCACGGTGGTCTGGGCCAGACGCAGTTCGTTTTTCAGTTCGCTGCGGGTGCGCAGGCTCTGCTGCAAACCGCCGACGCTTTGCTTGAGCAGACGTGCCGCGTTCAGCGCCAGGGCTTCGCGGGCGTCGTGGTCGAGGCCTTTGAGGTCCACACCCAGCGCCGCACCGAAGTGCTCCCAGAAACCTTCGCTCTGGCGCTCAGGCGCTTTTGCGACAGGGCTTGGTGCAGGATCGGCGGGGGCGTTGATCAACTCCGGCACCATCAGGCTTTCCATGTCGATGCGCGCATAGTCGGCGCGCTGACGGGTGTCCTCGATGGTGGTGCTCGGGGTGATCAACTCTTCGATTTCCGAGTACACGCGCTCTTGCTGATCAAGGGCGTTCAGCGGATCGAGATCAAGGAACGCGTCATCCGGGATGATGCTGCCCGCCGCTTGTGGGCGACCGACTTCAACGTCGAAGGTCGCCGGGTCGCGCACCAGCCGCGCACGGATCTCGAAATCACCCAGCACGTAGGTGCTGCCATGCTCGATGCGCATCGGTTCGCCCTTGCGCAGGCGTGCGCCGCTGCCGCCATCCTGGACACCGTTGCTGCTGGTGTCGGTCAGGAAGAACGTCCCTTCGCGAAAGCTGATGTCCACATGGTGATTGGACAGATGACGCTTGCGGTCCGGGATGATCCAGTCGCAATCCTCGCCCCGGCCAATCACGCCGCCGGCCTGCTTGAAGGTCTTCTGGCACAGCTCCGTGGGCACGAACTGCTTGGTGTTCAGCATTTCGAAAACCAATTCCATGGTGATACTCCTTGCGGTCACTTGCCGCGATTGACCGCCTGCGGATCACCCAATGGGCGATAGGTGTTGTCGTTGAATTTGTAATTGCCGCTGCAGCCGCCAAGGCCGCATAGAACGACGAGGGTCAGCAGGACGGCTTGCCAGTGACGAACAGACATCAGAGGGTCTCCAGGGGTAGACAAAGCACAAAGCGCCGGCCCGTTCGGGCGGCGCTATCAGAAGCGAATGAGGTGAAATCGACGGTCATTTGCCTAGCCATCGAAGTCACCGAGATTGATGTTCAGGCGCCCGAGGCGGTACAGCAGCGTGCGACGCGGCAGCCCGAGTTCGCGGGCCGCGAGGGTCTGGTTGCCGTCGTTTTTGCGCAGACAATCGAGCAGCAGGCTGCGTTCGACCTGCTCCAGGCGTTCGCGCAGGTTCAGGCTGTTGTCTTCCGGCACGGCTTCCATGCGCAGGGAGAAATGCTCGGCCAGCAACTCGCCGCCCTCGCACAGCAACACCGCGCGCTCGACCAGGCCTTTGAGTTCGCGCACGTTGCCGGGGAAGGCATAACCGGACAGGTGATCCAGCGCCGCGTCGGACCAACGCACCGCATCGCGCTGCAAGAACGAGCAGGCCTTGTCGGCGAAGTGCCGGGCGAGATCAAGGATGTCGCCTTCGCGCTGACGCAGGGCCGGCAACTCGATGGGGAATTGCGCAAGGCGGTAGTACAAGTCCTCGCGGAATTTGCCTTCACTCACCAGCACCGACAAATCCCGGTGCGTCGCGGCGATGATGCGCACGTCGATCTTGTGGGTGTCGTTGGAGCCCAGCGGGCGGATCTCGCCCTCCTGCAACACGCGCAGCAACTTGGCTTGCAGCGACAACGGCATGTCGCCGATTTCATCGAGTAACAAGGTGCCGCCATTGGCCGCGTCGAACAGCCCGGCACGGTCGCGATCCGCGCCGGTGAAGGCGCCTTTGCGGTAGCCGAACAGTTCGCTTTCCAGCAGGTTCTCGGGGAACGCCGCGCAGTTCTGCACGATGAACGCCTGGGAACGGCGCGGGCCGCAGTCGTGAATGGCGCGTGCGACCACTTCCTTGCCGGTGCCGGTCTCGCCGCGCAGCAGCACGGTGTACGGGCTGTGCAGGACTTTGCTGATCAGCGAATAGGTTTCGCGCATGGCCTTGCTCTTGCCGATCAAGCCGTAACCACTGGCACTCGGGACGCTGGCCTTCAATGGCCGTGCATCACCCACCGGCTGACGCAGACGTTGCAGCAGATGCAGTTGGCCGAGCACAAACGAACCCAGTTGCCCGAGGGAATCGGCAAAGCCTTGCAGGTCCATGTGCCGGCGACTGGCGCACAGCAGCAAACCTTCGACCGCCTTCTGCTGGTTGACCAGCGGCACGCACAGCAGCGACTGCCACGGCGTGGCTTGCGGCGGCAGGAAACTGGTTTCGTGCAGGCTGCCGCTCAGTTCGCCGAGGCTCACCACGCGGTTCTGGCACAGGGCGAATTGCAGCAGTTGTTCACCGTTGTAATCCGCCGGCAGGCTCGCCGATTCGCGCGGCTGCAGAATGCCGTTGAGGCACTCGGCGTTCATCCCCAGGCACGTGTGGGTCGCGTCCAGCAGGTACAGCTGCGTCAGCTCGCAACCGCTGAGTTCCGCCACGCCGCGCACGAAGTCACCCAGCAGCGCAGCGCCATCCGCCGCGCGCGACAGGCTGGCGAACTGCGCCAGCAACGCTTCGGCATACACCAGCGGCTGCGGCACTTGAGTGAACATCACACCCACCTCAGGCGAACTCGCAGGTCACGCTGGCGCCGCCGTCGAGCGTCGCGTGGACGCGCTTGAGGCTTTCACCCGTGGCCATCGCGTCGAGCAAGCGGTCGGCCACTAGCGGCAGTACGTGCAGGTCCAGCAAGTGGTCGATCAGACGCGCGCCGCTGTCGCTTTGGGTGCAGCGTTCGGCCAAGTGATCGACGAGGTCTTGCGAGTAGCTGAAATCCAGCTGACGACGGTTCAGGCGTTCGCCCAGACGACCAAGTTTGATTTCGATCAGCTCGCGCAGCACCGGGCCGCCGACCGGGTAGTAAGGCACCACGCGCATCCGCGCCAGCAGCGCCGGTTTGAAGTGTTTGCTGAGCACCGGCCGAATGGTTTCTTCGAGCACTTCGGCGGTCGGACGTGCGCCGTTTTCGCAAAGGTCGCTGATGCGGTCGCTGCCCAGGTTCGAGGTCATGAGGATCAAGGTGTTGCGGAAATCGATCTCGCGCCCTTCGCCGTCGTTGGCCACGCCTTTGTCGAAGATTTGGTAGAACAGGTTGAGCACGTCCGGGTCAGCCTTTTCGACCTCATCGAGCAGCACAACGGAGTACGGCTTCTGGCGTACGGCTTCGGTGAGCATGCCGCCCTCGCCGTAACCGACGTAGCCCGGCGGTGCACCGATCAGGCGCGACACAGTGTGCTTCTCCTGGAACTCGGACATGTTGATGGTGGTGATGAAACGATCACCGCCGTACAGCAAGTCGGCGAGGGCCAGCGCGGTTTCGGTCTTGCCGACGCCGCTCGGGCCGACCAGCAGGAACACGCCCACCGGTGCGTCCGGTTTGTTCAGGCCGGCAGCAGTGGCGCGCATCGAGCGGTCCAGTGCGTGAACAGCTTGTTCCTGACCACGGATGCGGGTGCGCAGGTCGGTGGCGAAACTGGCGACCTTGGCGTTGTGTTCGCGGGCCAGTTGCGCCAGCGGCACGCCGGTCCAGGCGCTGATGACTTCGGCGACCAGACGCGGGCAGACTTCGAAGCTCACCAGGCGTTCTTTGACCTGAGCATCGGTCAGGGCTTTGTGAGTTTCGTTGAGCGCGGTTTCGAGGCACGCGACGTCATTCACCGCTTCGAGGGTTTCGATCACGGTGCCTTCGGCGTCTTCTTCAAACGTGACGGTCGGTTCGACGGCAGCAGCCTCGCGAGCTTTGGCCAGTTGCTGGCGCAGATCCAACAGGCGCTCGGCCAGTTCTTTCTGCTCGGTCCACAGCGTTTCGAGGGCGACCATTTCGTCTTCGGCGGCGGCCAGACGATCTTCCAAAGCATCCAGCGCTTCGTGATCAATCAACAAACCGGCTTCAGCATCACGACGCAGCGCCTGACGCTGACGGCCCCCTTCAGCCAGTTCGCCACGCAGACGTTCAAGGCTTTCAGGGGCGGCGGCGAGGCTGATGCGCACGCGGGCGCAGGCGGTGTCGAGCACATCGACGGCTTTGTCCGGCAGCTGACGGCCCGCCAGATAGCGCGCGGACAACTCAGCCGCCGCCACCACCGCGTCATCGCGCAGGTAGATGCCGTGGCTCTTCTCGTACACCTGAGCCAGACCACGGAGGATGGTCACCGCTTCGCTGACGGTCGGTTCGTGCAGTTGCACCGGTTGGAAACGACGAGCCAGGGCCGGGTCTTTTTCGAAGTACTTCTTGTACTCCGCCCACGTGGTGGCGGCGATGGTGCGCAACTCGCCACGGGCCAAGGCTGGTTTGAGCAGGTTGGCCGCATCGGAACCACCGGCATTGCCGCCCGCGCCGATCAACGTGTGGGCTTCGTCGATGAACAGGATGATCGGTTTCGGCGAGGCTTTGACTTCGTCGATCACGCCTTTGAGACGACGCTCGAATTCACCTTTGACGCTGGCGCCGGCCTGCAACAGGCCCATGTCCAGCGACAGCAGCTCAACGCCTTTCAACACTTGCGGCACTTCACCGGCGGCAATGCGCGAGGCCAGGCCTTCGACAATCGCGGTTTTACCGACGCCAGCTTCGCCGACCACAATCGGGTTGTTTTTGCGGCGACGGGCGAGGATGTCGACCATCTGCCGGATCGCGCCATCGCGGCACAGCACCGGGTCGAGTTTGCCGTCACGGGCCTGCTGGGTCAGGTTGTGTGTGAAGCGCTGCAGCAGCGATTCGCCCGGCACGGCAGGCTTACCGGTGGCCGGTTGCTCTTTCTGCGACAGGGCAAATTCTTTCAGGCGCTCGATGTTCAGCTTGGCCAGCAACGACTGGTAGCGGCTGCCGGCGTAGCGCATCGGGTTGCGCAGCAGCGCGAGGATCAACGCGGCTTGCTCGACCTGGCTCTGGCCCAGTTCAAGGTTGGCCACCAGCAACGCGTCTTGCAGCCACTGCACCAGTTCCGGGGCGAACACCGGATTGCGCGAGGCGCTGTGCTCGACCCGCGATTGCAGCGCGGCGCTCAGCTCGCCAGCATCCACTTCGGCGTCTTGCAGCGCGCGTGCGAGCAGGCCTTGCGGGCGCTCCAGCAGGCCCAGCAGCAAGTCTTCGACGAGTATCTTGCTGCCGCCACGGGCGACGCAGCGTTCGGCAGAACTTTCCAGATCACGACGGGTTTCGGCGTCCAGCGCCTGGATAAGTTGTTGCAGGTCTACGTTGATCATTGGTCATCTGTCCTTAATGAATTTTGCTGCCCAGGGTCACCACGCCGTCCGCTTTTTCGCGGCCCAGCCAACTGGTCCATCCCAGGCGACAGGCGTTCTGCTCACCGATGCGCAGTTCGCGGATTTCTTCCTGGCGCAACACCAGGCGAATGTCGTAGTCGAGCGGGTCACGCAGGGTGAACCGCACCAGCGCGCACAACGGCTGGTAGCCGAAACCGATTGGCAGGAATTCGTGAAAGCGCTGCCAGTCGAGTTCGCGGATGTGAATGCGGAATTTGCCGCTGCGGTCGCGCACGTGTTCGCCCAGCACCAGGTCTTCGCCGAGCAGGCTGTTGGCGCGGCCCAGACGGTTGCGCTGCTCGTCGAGAATTTCCACGCGGCGCTCGATGCATTGCTCGATGGTCAGCTCGGCGTGCTTGAAGTAGTAACGCAGCACCGCTTCGATCAGCGCCGCCGAGTGCGCCCGCAAGCTGAGCAAACCGAGGTACGGCAGCAGGCGTTTCCAGTTCAGTTCCTGGGCCTTGCGGATCTCTTCGCCGCCAAGGCCGATCAAGGCAAACAGCTGCGCCGAGAACGGGTCGAGCGCGCCGCTCTGGAAGCTTGCGCGGTAGCGGTACTTGCGCCAGATCGGCAGCATCAGCCGTTGCAGGCGATGGTGAAACAGATCGAGGAAGTTGCGGGTCGGGTTGCCGTCTTCGCTGTCGCCCAACGCCTGTTCGCCGTAGAACGCTGGCAGCGGCGAACCGGAACCGACCAGACCGATCAGGTTGAACCGCAGGCGCGCACGCATGTGCCCGTGCTCTTGGAAAAACTCCACGCGATCAACGTCGCTGCCAGGGAAACCCAGGCTCGGGTTGGCCTGGAATTCCAGCTGGTCGTACAGGTCGTCTTCGCTCAGGTGCGGGTGGGCCTCGCGCAGCCGGTCAATCACCAGCAGCACGGCCTGAAACAGCGAGTACTCGCGTATTCCTCGGGTCAGTCCGCTTAAAGAAGCGGCTGCAGGCCCATACGTGGTGTCCATTGGTACACCTCTCCTTGTGTACTTTTTACCCGCAGCTCGTGGTACGAATTGAGACTGGCGTAAAGCGCGAAAAACTCGTTGAGAACCGAAGCGAAAACGAACAGGTCGCCCTCGCCGATATACCCTTCCGGGTCGATGGTCAGCTCGGTGCGCAACCCGCGAACCGGCAACCCTCGGTGCAACCGGTCGACGTGGTGGTGCTTGATCGACTTGAGCCCGCCGAGCAGGCGCTTGCTGACTTTTTCCGCGTGTTGGTCGTAGTAGCGCGGCAAATCGTAGGTTTCGAGAATCACCTTCAACGCATTGACGTCGGCCAGGGACAAATAGTTAAGCGACATGTTGCTGATCAACTTCCAGAGGAAGTCGCGGTTCAGCGGCGGCGCGAAACTCGACGTGGCCGGGGTGATGTTGCGGAAGCTCAAAAACTCCGGCGTCTCTTCGCAGGCCATGCAGATGTCGCCGAGCTTGAGCTTGCGCGGCAGGTTCTGGTTGGTGCACATCAGCTCGATCGACAGGGTTTCATGGGCTTCGGTGTGGCGGATGCCGAAGCTCAGGTAGGTGTCGAGGCCGTCGTGCAGCAAGGAGGAACGCTGGCGAATGCTGTAATGGGGACGACTGTTGGGCACGTCGAAACTCGGGTCGTGCTCGAAGGATTCGAACGGCACGTACTCCTGATAACCGAGGCCGCCGGGCTTCCAGCCGGTCACGGTTTCCACCGAGAACACACCGCAATTTTGCAGATCGAATTCGGCGGGCAGCAGCAGGTATTCGTCCTGCTTGCCGTCGAGGCGGATCGGCAAGGCGTCGTGCTTGAACAGGTTGACGATGGGCGTGCAGTAGAGCTTCACGTTATCCAGCGTCGGACGCATGCGCATGATGCCGCTCTTGCGAATGTCGAAGCGCAATTCGAGGCCGCGCATCTGCTTGAGCGTGTCTTCCGGCAGGGCTTTGAGCAGGTCCAGACCGTTGATATCAACGAAGAGGAATTTGTCCTGGAAGGCGAAGTATTCCTGCAAGTAGCGGTAGCCGCGGAAGGTGTTCAGCGGATACGGGATCAACGCTTCTTCTTCGGCAAAACCCACCGGCTGCACACGGTCGCCGGGCATCTTGAACGCCATCGGCGTGCCGTTGACACCGTTGATGGGCTTGCCGGCGCCGTCCAGCGGGATCAGCTCGATGCCTTCCAGATTGCGCAGCAGGCTCAGGTACAGCATCTGGCTAATGTAGCGCTCACCGGCGAAGTGCAGACGCAGACGGCTCAACTCCAGCTCACCGAGGTGACCGTCAGCGCTCATCTCCAGACGCAGGCTCAACAGCGAACCGTCGCCCTTCACCGAGTAATTCAGCGCGGCCAGATCCAGCGGCAACACCTCGGTCGGGTAGCAGGTACGGAAGCGGCAGCGCACGTCATCGATTGGCACGCTCTCGATCGGCGTGTCGCGCTCGACCATCAGCGCCGGCCCCGAGCGTTTCAACGGGTCGAACTGCAAAATGCTGAACGCCGGCAGCGGCCGCATGTAGTTGGGCCACAGCAGGTGCATCAGGGAATGGCTGAGCTCCGGCAGTTCGTCGTCGAGCTTCTGGCGCAGGCGACCGGTCAGGAATGCGAAGCCCTCCAGCAACCGCTCCACGTCTGGATCTCGGCCGGCCTGGCCAAGGAAAGGCGCCAACGCCGGGCTACGCTCGGCGAATCGACGACCTAACTGGCGAAGTGCGGTGAGTTCGCTTTGGTAGTAGTGGTTAAAGGACATGGGTTAGCTGCCTGATGGTGAGTTACGTCGGGAAATCAGTCGATCGACTATTAAGCGAGCGACCAGCGCCAAGAGGCTCATACTGCTTGTAAGTCCGCTGTATGCCATTGCCCTTACCGGGTTTTCGGGGAGAAAATAGAACAGAACAACAGCGACCATAAACATTATTGCTACAATTTTCGCAGCCAGTTTTGGCAGTACAAAAACAACCATATTCACAAAAATAAAAAAATAAAAAGTCAACTCGGCAGTTATACCAATAGACACTCCTCTTGCTGTAAATCCACCCGCATGCAACTTATATAAAGCCACCCCATAATCATGAACAAAAAAATAAACCACACCTACCAATAGATAAATAACCAGCCCCGCTAAAACTTTTAAAGTCATGGCGTCCACGTTTTATATTTTGCAAGAACATCCGCAGTAATCGAAGTTTTAAGAAGATCAACTGAGGCAGGCTCAAAAACAGTACTTACCTCTGGCACATCTCCGCCAGCACCCCGCAACCCACCAAAACTCTTTGTACCGACGACTCGACGGAAGTTTTTAGATGCCCACAACGATGCTCTGATAATTATGAAATTGTCATAGACGTTTTCACTTCCATCGTCCTTTCCACCGAGCGAACCGTCCGCCCATTCCAAACCAGTCACCCCGGTTTTTCTGACTGCAGAATCGATGTCATTCGTTTCTTGCCAGTACATTCGGAATGTATCCACCGCAAAGGGTATCTGGCCCAGCCCATCAGTCCAGTAAGGGTCTCCTTCCACGAGGCAAAGCAGAAATCCACTGCCGCCGTCTGTTTGCTTTTTCCAATCACCAGGCATGTTTCGGTAATACATAAGCGACTCGCGATCGACAATGGCGAAGTCTATTATCGATTGCCAAGTGTGTTGTTTATAGGCGCCAAATGCTTCAGATCCCTCCACGCTACTTTCGGGATTGACCCATACCCGTTCACGATAGAAATCAGCCAACGGCTCAAACCATTGGATCGCCTCTGCATAGAGCGCTTCGGCTTTTATAATACGAAAGGGCTTATCTCCATCATCCGGTCGCACTGCAAACAAAGGCACACCATTCGAGCGTGTTATTAACCAGATTTCCGGAAGATTTAAATTTTCCGGATCAGTATCGTCGCTGGCGGTAGTTTTATTGTCGAGCCTTAATGCAGTTGCGCCGTCTTCGGTAACAAAGGTGTAAGGCACGCCGTCAATTTCAACAATCGTTTCCAAGACCCTACTCCGAAGTTACTAAGATAGTGACAGTTTCAGGTTTCTGGCCAGATGAAAAACATCCAGACATTCCAGATAACGCCGTACCCACTTTTTCGATCCCGCTTTCGGAAGTAATTCGGTAGTTCAGCCCCTCAACCGCTTTTCCAGTGGCCGTTTTAAAAGCAAAAACACGATTGAATACCCCGGGGATAATCACAGGTAACGGCGGAACAAACGGCACCGGCGAATGCGAATTCCCGATAATCACCGTCCCGGACCCGGCCGTAACCTTGTTGCCATGAGTCCCGACGGAATCCACCGTCGCAGCCGGTTTCCCATTAATCAAAACCGTCGTCGCCAACCCGCCCGACATCGCACCACCACACGCCGAGGCATCGCCTTGGCGGGCGGCCGCGAGGCCGTCGAAAAAGACGTCGCCGGAACCGGCGGCGATCGGGTTGGTGCCGTGGCCGGGGAGCGGGCAAGCGGTGGGGTCGGATACGCGTGCTGCTGGTTTGCCGGACATACGAATCTCCTTAAGTGACCTTGACTTGACCGCTGCCATCCAGGCGCGCGGCGAAACTGACCTGGCGCTTGAAACCATCAACTTCCAGCAGGCCTTCGATGCTGAAGGACAGGCGAAGCTGATCGTTGTCACGCGGCAGGGAGATGACACGCACGTTGCTCAGGCGCGGTTCGTAGGCTTCGATGAAGCTTTCGATGGCCAGGCGGGCCTGACTCAGGGAGTCGTGCAGGCTCAGGCGCATGTCATTGAGATCGGGTAGCCCGTAATCGGACAGCGTTTGCACGCTGCCCGCACGGGTGCTGAGCATCTTGGCCAGATGGGCAGCCACGGACGCCATGGCGGAGACCTCGCGGCTCCAGCCGACGCGTTTGTCCGCGTCGCCACCCAGGCGTTCGAAAAGGCTGCCGTATCCAGTCATGAGTTAGCTCCGCTTACTCTTTGTCCAGCTTGCCAACCAGCGACAGGGTGAAATCGGCACCCATGTACTTGAAGTGCGGACGCACGTTCAGGCTGACGCGGTACCAGCCAGGCTCGCCTTCGACATCGCTGACGATGATCTGGGCAGCACGCAGCGGACGACGACCACGGACTTCGGCGCTCGGGTTTTCCTGGTCGGCCACGTACTGGCGGATCCACTTGTTCAGTTCCAGCTCGAGGTCGGTGCGCTCTTTCCACGAACCGAGTTGCTCGCGCTGCAGCACTTTCAAGTAGTGAGCCAGGCGGTTGACGATCATCATGTACGGCAGTTGGGTGCCGAGCTTGTAGTTCAGCTCTGCCGCCTTGCCTTCTGCGCTGATGCCGAAGAACTTCGGCTTCTGCACCGAGCTTGCGGAGAAGAACGCCGCGTTGTCGGAGCCTTTGCGCATGGTCAGGGAGATGAAGCCTTCCTCGGCCAGTTCGTATTCACGACGGTCGCTGACCAATACCTCGGTAGGGATCTTGGTTTCGATTTCGCCCATGCTTTCGAAGTGGTGCAACGGCAGGTCTTCAACCGCGCCACCGCTCTGTGGGCCGATGATGTTCGGGCACCAGCGGAATTTGGCGAAGCTGTCGGTCAGCTTGGTGCCGAACGCGTAGGCGGTGTTGCCCCACAGGTAGTGCTCGTGGCTGTTGGCGACGGTTTCTTTGTACACGAACGATTTGACCGGGTTTTCTTCCGGGTCGTACGGGTTGCGCAGCAGGAAACGCGGCACGGTCAGGCCAATGTAACGGGAGTCTTCCGACTGGCGGAAGCTCTGCCATTTGGCGAATTGCGGACCTTCGAAGTGATCCTTCAGATCCTTCAGGTCCGGCAGGCCGGTGAAGCTTTCCAGGCCGAAGAATTTCGGGCCGGCGGCGGCAATGAACGGCGCGTGGGACATGCACGCAACGCTGGACACGTACTGCATCAGTTTCACGTCCGGCGAGCTTGGGGACATGAAGTAGTTAGCGATGATCGCGCCTACCGGCTGACCACCGAACTGGCCGTATTCAGCGGTGTAGATGTGCTTGTACAGGCCAGCCTGCATCACTTCCGGCGAATCTTCGAAATCGTCCAACAGGTCTTCTTTGGAGACGTTGAGGATTTCGATCTTGATGTTTTCGCGGAAGTTGGTGCGGTCGACCAGCAACTGCAGGCCACGCCACGACGATTCCAGGGACTGGAAGTCCGGGTGGTGGAGGATCTCGTCCATCTGACGGCTGAGCTTGGCATCGATCTCGGCGATCATGCGGTCAACCATGGCTTTCTTGACCGGCTCGCCGTTGTTCTGCGGCTTGAGCAGCTCTTCGATGAAGGCCGACACACCGCGCTTGGCGATGTCGTAGGCTTCGTCGTCCGGGGTCAGGCGGGTTTCGGCGATGATGCTGTCGAGAATGCTGTATTCGCCGTTCTCGTTACTCTTTTGCTGCGCTGCACTCGTGCTCATGTTGGCTTCCTTGGCTGATGGAGACTCAGACGTCCTGGGCTGCGGCGTTCAGGCCCAGCTCACCCAGTACGCGACCGCGGGATTCGTCGTCGGCGAGAACGCCTTCGATGGCTTTGCGGAACGCAGGCGCGTTACCCAGCGGGCCTTTGAGGGCCACCAGCGCGTCGCGCAGTTCCATCAGTTTTTTCAGCTCAGGCACTTGCTCGACCAGGCTGGCCGGGTTGAAGTCCTTCATCGAGTTGACACGCAGTTTCACGGCCAGTTCTTCAGTGTCGCTTTCTTCCTGAAGACGGTTCGGTACGCTCAGTGTCAGCTGCAGCTCTTGCTTGGCCAGCACCTCGTCGAAGGTCATCTTGTCGATGCTGATCGGCTTGCGATCTTCGACTTTGCGTTCGTCCTTGCGGTGGGTGTAGTCACCGATTGCCAGTAGTTTCAACGGCAGTTCGATCTCTTCCTGGGCACCACCGGTGGCAGGTTTGAACGTGACGTTGATGCGTTCCTTGGGGGCTACCGAGCCTTCTTTGGCCATGGCTTTTCTCCTTGCGGTTGTGGCCCTGGGGCCTATTCGAGTACCACTTCGAGATCGAGGTGGCACAGCCTGCGATAAATCTCTTCCTTGCGTTCACGTACGGCATGGTTCTGCGGCAACAACTCGCAGCAGCTATGCAGTAAATGCAGCACTTCCAGCGCAAGATCGGGCTCCCAGGCGTGCAGGCCTGAGTCCTGTAATGTTTGGTCGAGGGTTTCGAGTTGGGTCTTGGCCAGTTCGTATTTCTTGGCCATGAAGCACAGTCGCGCGAGGGCGAACTGCCAGAAGAACCGCACGCGCCCGCCGTTGGCGCTTTGCAGGCCCTGCTTGAGGATTTGCACAGCGGCCTTGAGGCCGTCCTTGCGCAGAATCGGCAGGACCTCTTCGAGGGCCAGTTCCCAGGCGGGCTGGGTGTCGGCGACTTCGACTTTGCGCGGCGCACTGGCGCTTTGCAGGTGCGGCATGACGTTGGCGCTGATCCAGGCGCGAGTAGCCGGATCGGCGAACGGCGCGCCGTCATGGAAGCGCAATTCGACAATACCGGGCAGGCGCTGAACCAAAAGCGCGAAGTGGATTTCCACTTCGCGCATCGCCATTTCTGCGTTGAGTGCCTGGAGGCATTCCCAGACTATTCGCTGGCCATCGAACCAGAACGGCGCCTTCGCCAGGCTCGCCTCCAGTTCCACCAACAGGTCGGCGTATTTGCCTTGATCGTAACGGTCCTGATAGGCCTTGAGCTTGTCCGCCGGCAAACCGCGCAGCACGGTGATCTGCTCGGCATTACGTTCGGGGACAGCGTCGATGGGCAACCACAACAGCGTGCGATTGAGGCGCAGGGCACGCAGGTCGGTGGCTTTCTGCTTGAGCCACCAGGCGCACAGCGGCCGGGCGCTTTCTTGCTGCGCGCGCAGGGCTTTGTGGGCTTCTTTTTCGTTGTCGATCGGCGCGCCGGGCGTCAGCAGTTGCGTCGCGACTTGTTTGACCTGAGCCACGGCCGCACCCACCACGCCTGGTTCCGGCTGGTTGTCGGCGGCGCGTTGCACCATGTTTTTCAGACGGCGGGAGATTGGCAGCAGCAACGGCGCGTCGTCACCCAGGTGCTCGGTGCACGCAGCGTCGAGGCCTTCCAGGTGTTCCACCAGACGGCGGAACATCGGCAACTGCTCTTTGATCGCGACGTTTTCGGTCAGCACCTGCTCAAGACGCGGCACCAGCCAACTGATCGCAGCGGAGCGCGTACGCGCCTTGTTCGGGTGGACTTCGGCCCAGTGGCTTTCGCACAGGTAGTGCAGCAAACCGAGGCCGGCGAGCAGGCCTTGGAAGGATTCGCGCTGGTACAGGGCCCAGGTCAGCCAGGCGCCGACGCGCAAATCCTTGGACTGGGTGCGCAGCAGGTTTTCGCTGTTTTCACGGATTTTCAGCCAGTCGATCTGACCGCTTTCGTGCATGGACGAGGCTTTGGCCAGCTCGCTTTCCAGTGACTCATATTCGCTCGAAAAGCGAACATCCTCGCCCGCGAAATTCTCTTTGGAAACAGAGGCTTTTGCGAGATCGAGGTAATGAGCAGAAAGTTTGCTTGAGTAGGACATCCATGGCCTTTAGTTTGGATTACGGTCATACGCTCATTGGAGTTCCAACGGCGTGAGACAGAATCAAAGAGCTGCGAAATGTCTCATCCAATTGAGATCGTGCTCTTTCAAAGTGGGCGCATCGTACTCACGATGATGGCCACTAGCAAGCACCCGATTAAACAATAAGACGAAGCGCGTTTATCACTCGTAGGAGATCTCCCTATATGTAGCAAGGGGATCCCTGATGTCAGTTTAATAATTCAGCGCTCGACCCAACGCCCTGAAACCGTTGAGGTAGAGGCCTCCGGTTCTTTCACCTGAATAAACCGCATATTCATTGCCGATTGCTCCCTTTGGCAGGCGCGCAGCATGCCAAAAACTAAAAAATATAAATGTAGGAGCATTCCGAAATGTTACGGCATCGATGAATAAAACGACGAGTGACAACTGCCGATAAGAAAAGTGCCATCACTATGATGGCCACTTTGAATTTAAAACAAAGTTCCAAAGTGGAACTTCGGGTATCTGGGAAATATCACACCATTCTTCAAGATCCTTCCTACATCAATACTTTGCATGCCTTGTTAGCGTGCCCGGCATTTTGGCGACTTAATCCGGGCACGTATGGCTCGGTTTCGCCGATTTTTCTTTCAGCTTAAGGACGAGCGACTACGTAGCAAAAGGATAAGCGCATGCTTGCATCGGCCAACGTTGCCCACTTCACCCTCCTTATCCCGACGATTCGCAACGACTTCAAAGTGCTGGCCTTCGAAGGCACGGAAACCATCAGCGCCTTGTATTCGATTCAGGTTGACCTGGTCAGCGAGCATCCGGATTTCGATCTGGAAAGCTTGCTCAACCAACCCGCCTTTCTACAATTCGGCCTCAACGGCGAGGGCATTCATGGCCATGTCACCAGGGTGTCCGTAGGCGAAGTCGGCAAGCGCCTGACCTGCTATCGCATGCACCTGGTGCCGGCGCTGCATGACTTGCAGTTCAGTCACGATCAGCGAATTTTCCAGGGCCTGACGGCGCCGCAAATCATCGCTCAGGTACTCAAGGGGCATGGCATTCAAGCCGATGCATTTAGCTTCCACGTCAGAACGAGTCCCGAGCGCGAATACTGCACCCAATATGGGGAAAGTTGTTTTGAGTTCGTCCGGCGACTGTGCGCCGAGGATGGCATTGCGTGGCATCACCAGCACTCACGGGATGGCCATGTGCTGGTGTTCAGCGATGATCAGACCGCCTTTGCGAAATTGGGCGAAACGCCCTACCTGCAAGGCGCCGGCATGGTGGCGGAGCATCCGGTCGTCAGCCAGTTTTCCATGCGTTACAGCACTCGCCCCAGCAAAGTCACCCGCCGAAACTACGACCCGAAACACCCGAGCTTGCTGCTGGAAAGTCGCTTCATCGCCGAGTTCAGCCCCGAGCTTGAAGACTATCGTTACCCGCTGTTTTTCGAGACCGAAAAGCACGGCAAACAGCTCACCCGGCAAGCACTGGAGCGGCACCGCGCCGACTATCAATTGGCCAAGGGCAAAAGCGATCAACCGTGCCTGCGCAGCGGCCACTTTTTCAGCCTGATGGATCACCCACGCGCCACGTACAACGACCTGTGGCTGTTGCTCAGCGTTACTCATATCGGCAAACAGCCGCAGGTGCTGGAAGAGTCAATCACTGACACCGAGGGCAGTTTTACCCAGGGCTACCAAAACAGCTTCAGCGCGATTCCCTGGGACGTGTTTTATCGGCCGCCGATGCCCGCACAACGCCCCGTGCTCGTCTGCCAGACCGCCCGCGTCACCGGGCCTGTCGGGGAAGAGATCTACTGCGATGAAGACGGTCGCGTCAAAGTCGAATTCCATTGGGACCGCGCTGAGCACAACAGCGAACAAAGCAGTTGCTGGCTGCGGGTGGCGTCCAGTTGGGCGGGGGATCATTTCGGCGCGGTGACCATTCCGCGCATCGGCATGGAAGTCCTCGTCACCTACCTCGAAGGCAATCCAGATAACCCACTCATAACCGGTTGCCTGATCAACAAGGTCACACCGGCGCCCTACCCCTTGCCCGAAAACAAAACCAGAACCGTGCTGCGCAGCCACAGCTCGCCGCATACCGGTGGCTATAACGAACTGTCGATCGAAGACCGCGCCGGGCTGGAGTTGATCTACCTGCGAGCGCAGCGGGACATGGAGCAGAAGGTCGGGAACGACAGCCGACTGGACGTGGGAAATGAGCGTCGGGAAGCGATCAAGGGCAACAGCATCGCGGTGCTCGGCGCGGAGGAACATCGCACGGTTACGGCGGATAGAAAGGTTCAGCTCAAGGCCAATGACTATCTGCAAATTGCCGGGAGTAGCCACAACCAGATTGGCGAAGCGTGGGTGGTTGAGGCCGGTGAGCACGTTCATATCAAGGCTGGCGCCCATCTGGTGCTGGACGCGGGCGCCAGCATTACGTTGAAGGCCGGTGGTTACCACGTCGTGATCGATGCGGGTGGAGTGTTCAGCAGTAGCGAGGTTGAGGTCGGTGGTTCGCCGGGAACGGGGATGGCGGCGCATGCGTTGTTGCCGGGGACGGTCGCGGGGTTGTTGGCGGCGGTTGTGCCTGAGCCCCCGTCGTCGGAAGAGAATGAGTCGGATGAGCTGGAGGAGGAGGAGGAAGAGGTTGAAGAAGAAGGAATTACTTTACGTATTGGGGTGTTTTTTGATGGGACTGGGAATAATCGGTCCAACAGTGAAATGGTTGCCGGGTGTTATGCGCGGGATGTGAATCTGCTGGAGGAGGCTGAGGATATTCTGCAGTTTTGTCAGGCGAGGGGTTATGACGGCAAGGGGAATACACCGGATAACAGCTATGGGAATGACACGAGTAATGTGGCGAAGTTGTATGAGCTGTACACCGATGACAGTAAGCGGTTATTGGCTGTTGAAGAAACCATCGGGTACATCCCCGTTTATCTGGATGGCATCGGTACTAGCAGTGGCGAACAGGATTCACTTTTTTCACTAGCAACCGGCGTGGGTGAACACGGTGTATCAGCGCGGGTTGCGCAGAGTCCAACGCTTATTCTCGAAAGGGTTGAACAGTTCAAGCGATCCAATCCTGATCGAAAGGTTGAACGTGTCGAGTTCGATATCTTCGGTTTCAGTCGCGGTGCCGCAGCTGCACGGCATTTTGCCAATGAAGTACAGAAAGGAGAGAAGAGTCCATTGGCGGCGCAGCTACCCGCCAATGCTACGTTGTTTACCGAGGAGTTTTCCTGGCGCGCCAACATCGATGCCTCCATCAACTTTATCGGCATTTTCGACACCGCTGCTGCAGTAGGCAGCGTGGCTGACGGCGACTTTAGCGTCCACGACGCCAATAACCCCGGGGTCAATTTGTACTTGGCACCCGATGTGGCAAAAAAGGTCGTGCATTTAGTGTCGCGGGACGAGCGCCGCCATAACTTTTCACTCAACAGCGCCGGCGCTGCTGATATCGAGCTGCCCGGCGTCCACTCCGACTTGGGTGGAGGGTATATACCCAACGTCATTGAACGAGTTTTGCTTAGCAAGCCGCGCTGCAGCCGCGACATGGAACTTTACGTGCCTTCCACAGCGTCAACCGCCTATCGTTGGGCTCAGCAAGAGCTAGGTCGCCTTCAGGATCAACTCAATCTGTATGGGCTGACATTGGAGGTGAAAACTTGGGCGGTGGAGATGATCAGCAACGCAAAAGGCGACAGATCCAATTCGAAGAATGTCTATGCGGCGGTCCACAGCGAGCGGATTGTGCGCAACGATTTGGCGTTGGTTTACCTGCGAATCATGCACGAGTTGGGGGCCAGGCACGACGTCCCGTTCAAGGTCATTGACGAAGAGGATCAGACGTACGCATTACCAACAGAGCTGAAACCGATTGCCGAAAAATTGATGGCTTATGCGTTAGGCGAAACTCGCCGCACGAGCCTGAGCCTCGACGAAGAGGAGCTGCTGTACCGCCGCTATATCCATCTGTCTGCGAAATGGAACGCAGCCAAAGGCTGGAACAATAGTGACCTGAACATCGTGTTTATCGATCGCCCCGCCGAAAACTATAAACGCGTGGTGCATCCCAATGCATAGGTGCTCACCCTTGCTTAAGTCCGGCTTTGCGTTGCTATTTGTGTTGTTGGGAGGATGTACCTCTGTCGAGAGCAGATCATTACCTTATGACGCATGGAGCCTAGATTTTTTTTCGCCTGACTATATGGAAGTCTGGATCGAAACGGCCGGTGTCGTTGATATCAATGAGCGCGTGTTCCTTCGCGCGGGCAGCGGTATACCGGCTATGGGGTATCCACGAGCCATGAGCAAAGGCGTACCGTCCGAGTTCAGAGGTAAGCCAGCGGGATGGCGAGAAGATCCTGGAGGAAAAGGCCGGTATGTTACCGGGGCTGACCTGCCTCGTTTGGTCTATGTGCGCTGGCAGTCCATGGCAGAACCGCAGACCTACGGGGCCTACATCGAAATCCCCGAATCTGCGCGGAACACCATGCTCAAGGGTGAAAGAGCTTATTGCGGCGCGGTAGGCAAATGGAAAACCGATTACCGAAAGTTTTTGACTATCGGCTTGGCGCCAGGAGGAATCGCCAAGGTGTGGTTAGGTGGGCCTTGTCTTAAATCGACCGAAGTCACTCGAGTCCAAGGCACGATCAGTCCCAAAGGCCCCTACGGGGGAACGTCCAATGGAAAACATCGGCCGCTTTCAGAAGAGTCAAAAGCCTATATCGAAAAGTTCGGAATCCCCTATGGAAGCTGGTAAGGAATGCCAACATTTCCGATGGTTAAACACCGCTCAATAGCGCTTGTTTAAAACGCCTCAAGGTTACGTCCTGCAAGCTACAACACCTTGCGTCGTTGCCTACGGCTACGCCAGAATCCGCCGGCTTGTGCGCCTTGGGGGCGGTCGGTAACTTGGTTCGTGTCACTGCTCATCAGTGATCGGGTTTAGTCGCCCGGCTAGTCATCTACGGTTGCACAAGTGTCATCCAGTCAGGTGTTTGCCTGCACTTGATGGTGGCTGTGCGCATGGCGCCCTTGGGCGCGCCGGGTTTTGGTGACTTTACCGGTCGACTAACTTGCGCACAGCCGCCTCCTTTTCGTTTAGTCGCGAAATGGTCACGGCCCTACTAAAGGAAAGTAACCATGTTCAAGGTCACACCAAACCCACCGGAAACCGATCCGGTTTCCCCATACGAAAGCCCCGACTCAAACAAACTCAACGAAGCCGCCGAACGCGCCCTCGACCATCACTTCCCGCCAACCGAACCCAAACCACCGAAACGCAACGGCCAGCTCTTCAGCGTCTGCCCCGGCATCAACACCGAAGCCCTCCTCGCCAATGCCTCGGAAGACTTGCTATCCATCAGCGCCATCGCCGCCGACCTTGCCGACGATGTGGACGGCTCACGCCGCTCCGTAGCCCTGGCGCTCAGTCGTATGGCTGACGGGGTGCATTTGTTGGTGGAGCGTGCACTGGATCATCTGGATGAGCCCGAGATGGCGGCGGTTTTCGCCAAGCAACAAAGTCGGGGCGGTTGATTCGTCTCGCACGTATACCTGTAGGAGCCGGCTTGCTGGCGATGGCGGTGTGTCAGGCGACATTGATGTTGGTTGATAGGACGCTATCGCCGGCAAGCCGGCTCCTACAGTGAGTGTTGTCGTCCGACATTCAGTTGGCATGCCCATTTTTATGTCGCGGCCTCGCCGCGCGGGAAGCCGGGGGATTCGCCCGGCACGCAGATCTGTAGGAGCCAGCTTGCTGGCGATGGCGGTGTGTCAGGCGACGTTGATGTTGGTTGATCGGGCGCTATCGCCAGCAAGCCGGCTCCTACAAAGGGCACCTCGTCAGCCATAAAAAATGGGCACCCAACCTGGTTGGCGTGCCCATTTTTTGTTCCGCTCACCCGCTATGCGGGCGTCGGTGCGTGTTACGGATTAACGCTGTCTTTCAACGATTTGCCTGGCTTGAACGCAACGGTGTTGCTGGCCTTGATTTTTACTGGCTCACCGGTTTGCGGGTTTTTGCCGGTGCGGGCGCCGCGGTGGCGTTGCAGGAAGGTGCCGAAGCCGACCAGCGTCACGCTGTCCTTGCGGTGCAGGGCGCCGGTGATTTCTTCGAGAACGGCGTTGAGAACGCGGTTGGCCTGTTCTTTGGTGAGATCTGCTTTTTCCGCGATGGCGGCGGCGAGTTCTGGTTTACGCATTAGTGAAGCCCCTTTGACGGTTTTTTGTTGTTATGTCCGTGCTGTTCTCGTTGGAACAGCGCCCAAAGCGCCGCAGGTGCTCTACTCTGCGGCAGACGGGAGTGAGAATGGCACGCACGGAAGAGCCGCGCCAGTCTCGGCGCGACGTTTGTAGGGGCAAAAGCGGGGTGATTCCGACAGAACGACCGGTATTTACGCCAGCAGCGGTGGAAGTTCTTTGTTCAGTGCGAGTTTTTCCATCACCGCCGCGCCTGTCAGGGCATAACCGAGCAGTTTTCCGGCGGCATCGCGGCATAAAACCTTGATGTCAGCGCCCTGCCCTTCGACGGTCCAGACGCCCTCCAAACCCCGTGGCGGCGGCGAAACCACCAACGGGCAAACCGGCGTTTTGACGGTGATCGGCATCGCGCCGTAGCTCACGGCTGTCGGGTTGCCGGCGAGGGTTTGTGCCAGCGCTCTCGCACAGCTCATGAGGGGCATCACGTACAGCAAATTCAGCCCGTCGACTTCGGCGCAGTCGCCCAGGGCGTAGATGTTGGCGTGAGAAGTTTTCAGGTGGCGATCGACCACCACGCCGCGATTGACCTGCACACCGGCGGCGGCGGCCAGGTCGATGCGCGGACGCAGGCCGATGGCGGAGACCACCACGTCGCACGGGATGACCTGACCGTCAGACAGATGCGCTTCCAAACCCTCTTCAACACGCTGCAAGCGGTTGAGCACCGGCCCGAGGTGGAAACGCGCGCCGAGGCTTTCCAGCCCGGCCTGGACCGCAGCGGCTGCCGCCGGGTGCAGCAAGGTCGGCATGACCTGTTCGCACGGTGCAACCAGTTGCACCTCGTAACCGCCAAGGATCAGGTCGTTGGCGAATTCACAGCCGATCAGGCCGGCACCGAGCAACAGCACCCGGCGTTTGCCGGCCGCTGCCGCACGAAAGCGCGCGTAGTCTTCGAGGTCGTTGATCGGGAACACGGCGTCCGCCGCATCGCCTTCGATGGGCACACGCACGGTTTCGGCGCCCCAGGCCAGGATCAGGTCGCGGTAGATCACTGATTCTTCGCCGATCCACAGGCGTTTGTGGCCAGGATCGATACCGCTGATACGCGTGTGGGTGCGCACTTCGGCCTTCAGCTGTTCGGCCATGGCGCCGGGTTCGGCCATGCTCAGGCCGTCGGCGTCTTTGTTCTTGCCGAAGCCCGTGGAGAGCATCGGCTTGGAGTAGGAGCGCCCGTCATCGGCGGTAATCAGCAGCAGCGGGGTTTCGCTATCGAGTTTGCGAAACTCCCGGGCGAGGTTGTAGCCAGCCAGCCCGGTGCCGACGATCACGACAGGTGCGTTCATTCCTTACTCCTCTAAATGTCTTAGTTGATTTCGATCATTTCGAAATCCATCTTGCCGACGCCGCAGTCCGGGCACAGCCAGTCTTCCGGCACGTCTTGCCACAGGGTGCCCGGCGCAATGCCGTCATCCGGCCAGCCGTCGGCTTCGTTGTAGATCAGGCCGCAGACCACACATTGCCACTTTTTCATTCAGGTACATCCTCAGGATTCAGGCTTATTGCCGGCGCGAACGGTCGATGGTTGCAGCGCTGCCGTCCGGCTCAGGGCGTTTTGTACTGATCGGGCCCGGCAGATGCAAGCCTGTTCGACGCAATGGGGCGCCGGATCAATCAAATTCACCGACCGACATGGTAAGCTCGCCGCCTCATTTGCTGCCAATAATGACTCACTGTGCCGCACTCAAAACCTCCTTTCTGGCTTCCCCAAAGCCGACTTTCGCCGCTCCCCGACACGTCTACCCTCGACTGGTTGTTCGACGAAGGTTCGCTGACCCGACGGCTGACCCGTCTGTCGAACGACAGCTTCAGCGTCACGCCGCTTTTCGAAGGCTGGCAACCGCTGCGCGCGGACGAATGCGCGGCACTGGACCTGGCCGAAGACAGTGAAGGCTGGGTGCGCGAGGTGTATCTGCGCGGCCACGGTGAAGCTTGGGTGTTCGCCCGCAGCGTGGCGGCACGCAGCGCGTTGCAGGGCGACGGGTTGCACATGGACGAGTTGGGCAGCCGCTCGCTGGGCGAGTTGCTGTTTTGCGATCAGGCGTTTCAGCGTCGCGCCATCGAGGTTTGTCACTATCCTCAGGAGTGGCTGCCGGTGGAGTGCCGGGCACCTGAATTGTGGGGCCGTCGCTCGCGCTTCGACCGTGGCGCCTTGAGCGTGCTGGTGGCCGAGATTTTCCTGCCGACCTTGTGGCACGCCACCCGCGCCCATCCGGAGAACTGCTGATGTACCAGAGCCTGCTCAAGTCCCTGAACCGCTTGAACCCTCGGGCCTGGGATTTCATTCAGTTGACGCGCATGGACAAACCCATCGGCATTTACCTGCTGCTGTGGCCGACGCTGTGGGCGTTGTGGATTGCCGGCAAAGGTTCGCCGTCGCTGGCCAACGTGGTGATCTTCGTGCTCGGCGTGGTGCTGACCCGCGCCGGCGGTTGCGTGATCAACGACTGGGCGGACCGCAAGGTCGATGGCCATGTGAAACGCACCGAACAGCGCCCGCTGCCGAGCGGAAAAATCAGCTCCAAAGAAGCGCTGGTGTTCTTTGCATTGCTGATGGGCGTGAGCTTCCTGCTGGTGTTGTGCACCAATGCGCCAACGGTGTGGTTGTCGTTCGGCGGTTTGGCGCTGGCCTTCACTTACCCGTTCATGAAGCGCTACACCTATTACCCGCAAGTGGTGCTGGGCGCGGCGTTTTCCTGGGGGATGCCGATGGCGTTCACCGCCGAAACCGGCGAACTGCCGGCGGCGGCGTGGCTGCTGTGGATCGCCAACCTGCTGTGGACGGTGGGTTATGACACCTATTACGCGATGACTGATCGCGACGACGACTTGAAGATCGGTGTGAAATCCACGGCGATTCTGTTTGGCGAGGCGGACCGGGTGATCATCCTGACCTTGCAAGGGTTGGCGTTGGGTTGCCTGTTGCTGGCCGGGTCGAAATTCGAGCTGGGTGGCTGGTTTCACCTGGGACTGCTGGCGGCGGCGGGCTGTTTTGCGTGGGAATTCTGGTACACCCGTGGCAAGGACCGGATGCGCTGCTTCAAGGCGTTCTTGCACAACCATTGGGCGGGGTTGGCGATTTTTGTGGGGATTGTTTTGGATTACGCGGTGCGGTGAGGCGGCTGACGCCTTCGCGGGCAAGCCTCGCTCCTACGGAAACGAGGCCGCCGTTTCGGATCGGCCTTACATCTTCGGCCCTTGGAGCACGTGCCAGACGTCCTTCACTTTGTCGCCCGTTTTGTCACCCGGTTTCGCGTCCTTCTTGAAGTAGTACAGCGGTTTGCCCTTGTAGGCCCACTGCATCGTGCCATCGTCACGCGTGACGATTGTCCAGTCACCTTCGGCCTTGGCGCCCGCTTCCGCCTTGAACGGTGGCCAGTACTCTGCACATTCACCAGTGCACACCGACTTGCCAGCGGTGGTGTCCTTGTCGAACGTGTACAGGGTCATGCCCTTGTGGTCCGCCATCACACCGTCTTTCATCATCACAGGCTCAGCCGCGAAGGCCATTGCCGGCAACGCCAGGGCTGCGGTCAGCATCAAAGCCTTGAAGGAATGCGAGTATTTCTTCATGGAAACCTTCCTTTTGTGGTTGTCAGGATTCGGACTTAGAGCTTAGTTCAGGTTCGCGACAATCGCCGGGCGACTAAAATACTGTCACACGACTGCAATAATTCCGTTATCTAATGCGGCGCAAGACAGTTAAATGACAAGAGGATTAAAGGCATGGTTGGCAGGAGCATTCTGATCGTCGACGACGAAGCGCCCATTCGCGAAATGATCGCCGTTGCGTTGGAAATGGCCGGCTATGACTGCCTGGAGGCCGAAAACTCGCAACAGGCCCACGCGATCATCGTCGACCGCAAACCGGACCTGATCCTGCTCGACTGGATGCTGCCCGGCACCTCCGGCATCGAGTTGGCCCGCCGCCTCAAGCGCGATGAGCTGACCGGGGACATCCCGATCATCATGCTCACCGCCAAGGGCGAAGAGGACAACAAGATCCAGGGCCTGGAAGTCGGCGCCGACGACTACATCACCAAACCGTTTTCCCCTCGTGAGCTGGTTGCGCGCCTCAAAGCCGTGCTGCGCCGCGCCGGCCCTACCGATGGCGAGGCACCGATTGAAGTCGGCGGCCTGCTGCTGGACCCGATCAGCCACCGCGTGACCATCGACGGCAAACCCGCCGAGATGGGCCCGACCGAATACCGCTTGCTGCAATTCTTCATGACCCACCAGGAACGCGCCTACACCCGTGGTCAGTTGCTGGATCAGGTGTGGGGCGGCAATGTGTATGTCGAGGAGCGCACCGTCGACGTGCACATCCGTCGCCTGCGCAAAGCCCTCGGTGATGCCTACGAAAATCTGGTACAAACCGTGCGCGGCACCGGCTACCGGTTTTCCACCAAAGCCTGATTCAGCCCTTTCCCGCCCGACAAGCTGACAAGGACGCGCGTTCAAGTGAACCAAAACTGGCATGGCACCCTGATTCGCCACATGCTGCTACTGGTCACCGCCTGCCTGGTGATCGGCCTGATTACCGGCTACTACGGCTGGAGCCTCGCTGCGGGCCTGGGCCTTTACCTGGCCTGGACCCTCAAGCAATTGCTGCGTCTGCACGAGTGGCTGCGCCTGCACAAACCCGATGAAGCGCCGCCCGATGGCTATGGCCTGTGGGGCGAAGTGTTCGACAGCATCTATCACCTGCAACGCCGCGACCAACGCGTGCGCGGACGCCTGCAAGCGGTGATCGACCGGGTCCAGGAATCCACCGCCGCGCTGAAAGACGCGGTGATCATGCTCGACACCGACGGCAACCTCGAATGGTGGAACCGCGCCGCGGAAACCCTGCTCGGTCTCAAGACGCCGCAGGACAGTGGCCAGCCGGTGACCAACCTGGTGCGCCATCCGCGCTTCAAGGAATACTTCGAGCAGGACAGCTACGCCGAGCCGCTGGAAATCCCTTCGCCGATCAATGATCGACTGCGCATTCAGCTGTACATCACCCGTTACGGCAACAACGAACACTTGATGCTGGTGCGCGACGTGACACGCATCCATCAGCTGGAACAGATGCGCAAAGACTTTATCGCCAACGTTTCCCACGAACTGCGCACGCCGCTGACGGTGATCTGCGGGTATCTGGAAACCCTGCTCGACAACGTCGATGACGTGAACCCGCGCTGGACCCGTGCCCTGCAGCAAATGCAGCAGCAAGGCGGGCGCATGCAGACGTTGCTCAACGACTTGCTGCTGCTGGCCAAGCTGGAAGCCACCGATTACCCGTCGGACAACCAGCCCGTGGCCATCGATGGCTTGCTGCAATCGATCAAGGGCGACGCTCAGCAACTGTCCGGGCAGAAAAACCAGCGCATCACCCTGGAAGCCGATCCGACGATTCTGCTCAAGGGCAGCGAAGCCGAATTGCGCAGTGCGTTTTCCAACCTGGTGTTCAACGCGGTGAAATACACCCCGGCCGAAGGCAATATCCGCATACGCTGGTGGGGCGACGAGCAAGGCGCGCACCTGAGCGTGCAGGACTCCGGCATCGGTATCGACAGCAAACACCTGCCGCGCCTGACCGAACGGTTCTACCGCGTCGATTCCAGCCGCAACTCCAACACCGGCGGCACCGGGCTTGGGTTGGCAATCGTCAAACATGTGCTGCTGCGCCACCGCGCACGAATGGAAATCAGCAGCGTGCCGGGCCACGGCAGTACGTTTACCTGCCATTTCGCGCCGGCCCAGGTCACCAAATCCCGGGTCATCAGCACGGCCGACTGATACCGGCCAGCATTCGCCACTAGGCAAGCACCCGGTCAGCCGCTACATTGGCTGACTTGTGCCTGCCTTTCAGGCACCGCATTGACCCCCTTTTCGAATACACGGAACCCGCAAAACTCCATCATGGACCCTTCCCCTGGCTTGACCCTCGCAACACTCTTTGCCGACTTCGGCATGATTCTTTTTGCTCTGATCCTGGTGTTGCTCAACGGATTTTTCGTTGCGGCGGAATTTGCCATGGTCAAACTGCGCTCGACCCGGGTCGAGGCCATCGCTGATAAAAACGGCTGGCGCGGGCACATCCTGCGCACCGTTCACAGTCAGCTCGATGCCTACCTGTCAGCGTGCCAATTGGGTATCACACTCGCCTCCCTGGGCCTTGGCTGGGTTGGTGAACCGGCGTTCGCGCACA
Organism: Pseudomonas sp. FW300-N2A2; assembly: GCF_017351735.1. Lineage (NCBI taxonomy): Bacteria > Pseudomonadati > Pseudomonadota > Gammaproteobacteria > Pseudomonadales > Pseudomonadaceae > Pseudomonas > Pseudomonas sp. FW300-N2A2. Next base: position 98,749 of record NZ_JACNDU010000004.1, read on the forward strand.
TCCTCGAACCGCTGCTGGAAGCCGTCGGCGTGCAGTCGGCCGAAGTGATCAAGGCCGTGTCGTTCTTCGCCGCCTTCTTTGTCATCTCGTACCTGCACATCGTGGTGGGTGAACTGGCGCCGAAATCCTGGGCCATCCGCAAACCCGAATTGCTGTCGCTGTGGACCGCCGTGCCGCTGTACTTGTTCTATTGGGCGATGTACCCGGCGATTTACCTGCTCAACGCCAGCGCCAACACCATCCTGCGCATCGCTGGCCAGGGTGAACCCGGCCCCCATCACGAGCACCATTACAGCCGTGAAGAACTGAAACTGATCCTGCACTCCAGCCGTGGCCAGGACCCGAGCGACCAAGGCATGCGTGTATTGGCCTCGGCGGTGGAAATGGGCGAGCTGGAAGTGGTCGACTGGGCCAACTCCCGCGAAGACCTGGTGACGCTGGAGTTCAACGCGCCGCTCAAGGAAATCCTGGCGATGTTCCGTCGCCACAAGTTCAGCCGCTATCCGGTGTACGACAGCGATCGCCAGGAGTTCGTCGGCCTGCTGCACATCAAGGACCTGCTGCTGGAACTGGCCGCGCTGGACCACATTCCCGAGTCGTTCAACCTGGCTGAGCTGACCCGACCGCTGGAACGCGTGTCGCGCCATATGCCGCTGTCGCAATTGCTGGAACAGTTCCGCAAAGGCGGCTCGCACTTCGCACTGGTCGAAGAGGCCGATGGCAACGTCATCGGCTACCTGACCATGGAAGACGTGCTGGAAGTGCTGGTCGGCGACATTCAGGACGAACACCGCAAGGCCGAACGCGGGATCCTCGCGTACCAGCCGGGCAAGTTGCTGGTTCGCGGCGATACGCCACTGTTCAAGGTCGAACGTCTGCTGGGCATTGACCTGGACCACGTCGAAGCCGAAACCCTCGCCGGGCTGGTTTATGAATCCCTGAAACGGGTGCCGGAAGAGGAAGAGGTGCTGGAAGTCGAAGGTTTGCGAATCATCATCAAGAAGATGAAAGGGCCGAAGATTATTTTGGCCAAGGTGTTGATGCTGGATTGAGCCCTACCCCTGTAGGAGCCGGCTTGCTGGCGATGAACGATAACGCGGTTTCACATGACACCGCGGCGCTGCCATCGCCAGCAAGCCGGCTCCTACAAGGAAGGCGTCAGCCCAGACACCGCATCACTGTTTGCCCAACGCAAAGTTGGGCAATGCCCCCACCGGTTGATTGAACTGGTACGGAATCGACACCAGCCCCATCCCCGTATTGCGCTGCACCACGAAATGCAGGTGCGGCCCGCTGCTGTTGCCGGTGTTGCCCGACAGCGCCAGCGGACTGCCCACCGACACCCGCTGCCCCTCGCGAACACTCACTGAACCTCGCTTGAGGTGCAGGTACACGCCCATCGTCCCGTCATCGTGCAGCACCCGCACGAAATTGCCTGACGGATCGTTGCCGCGCCCGGTCTGGGCATTCTCGGTTTTCACCACTACCCCGCCCCGCGCAGCAATGATCGGCGTGCCCTCAGGCATCGCGATATCCATGGCGTAGCGGTTCTTGGGGCCGAAGTGGCTGTATTGGCCATTGGCGCCCTGACTCAGCCGAAACGGTCCACCGCGCCAGGGGAACGGGTATCGATAGGCCATGGCGGCCCCTGAGGGATCACCCAGGAAGTATTCAAATCTGGGGGTGTACGCGAGCGGCCTTTCGGCCCGCGTCGCCGTGAGCAGCGCCAGACGAATGCTGCTGCGCGCCGGCATGACCCGGCGAATCGGTCGGCTCGGCGCACCGCTGACGTTCTGCAGCCCGGCAAAGCTCAACTCGATCTGTACCGGCGCATACAGGTCGTTGCGCACGTACACGCTGTCCACGCCTTTTTTCTTGGTGATGACGAGGTACACCTGACGCTCAAGGTGCTCGACCATGCGATCACGAAAAGTGAACACCTTGGCGCCTTTCGTGGGGCGGTCGCTGTAGGAGACCACGCCATTGGCATCGGTGGATTTGTAGATGGTCATGGCCATGGCCGTAGAGGACGCCATGAACAGACCACAGCAAAACAGCAGGCGCGCGAGCATGGGCAGGATTCTGTCGAGTAAGGCCTGGGGATGAGCCTAGCAGCTGCAATGGACCCGGGTAGTCGGCAGATGTTTCAAAATGGGCTGTTGCGCAGATGTGCGGTGTATGTGATGGCCCCATCGCTAGCAGGCTAGCTCCCACAGGGAAATGCATTCCAATGTGGGAGCTAGCCTGCTAGCGATGGCGGACTGTCAGGCGACGAAGGTTATGCGCCTGGAACGAAATGCTTCTGCGCCGTACCACGTGCTATCAAACGGGAGATGTAATCCAGCTTCTGCGCATCCTGGTCGACAAAGCGGAACGTCAGTTGCAGCCATTCGCTGTCGGGTTTCTGCTCGTGGGCGACGATGGCGTGCAGGTAACCGTTCAGGCGGGCGACTTCAGCGTTGTCGCCCTGCTCCAGATCGAGCACGGCGCTGTCGAGCACTTGCGGCAGGGCTTCGCTGCGTTTGACCACCAGCAGCGCTTCCTTGAGGCTCAACGCCTTGATCACGCATTGCTGAATGCCATTGGGCAGGCGCAATTGGCCTTGGCCACGACCACCGGTAGGTGCTGCAGACGCCGCCGGTGCTTTTACCGGCGGGCTGTTGAGCAGGCCACGGGACGGGGCAGCCGCCGCGGGTGCTGGCGCTGGTGCAGCGGCGGCAGGTCGGGCAATCGGTGCAGCAGCAGGTGCAACGCTGGCCATGGCAGGCTTGCCGCCGGTCAACGCGCTCAAGGAATCATTGCCGAACGCCGAGTTCATTTTGGTCGGCGCGCTGTTCATCAAGGTGTCGAGCTTGCCGACCTTGTTCAGCGCCTGCTTGACCTTGGTCAGCAGTTGTTCGTTGGTGAACGGCTTGCTGACGTAGCCGGATACACCGGCCTGAATTGCCTGGACGACGTTCTCTTTGTCGCCACGGCTGGTCACCATGACGAAGGGCATGGTCTTGAGGTTGTCCTGCTCGCGGCACCAGGTCAGCAGTTCCAGGCCGGACATTTCCGGCATTTCCCAGTCGCACAGGACCAGGTCGAACGCTTCCCGCGCCAGCAAGGCCTGAGCCTTCTTGCCGTTGACCGCGTCTTCGATCCGGATCCCCGGGAAGTAGTTGCGCAGGCACTTCTTCACCAGGTCACGAATGAACGACGCATCATCCACGACCAATACACTGACCTTACTCATCCATCACCCCTTTAAAAAATCCCGGCAAGCATACCGCTTTACTGATGGCGCATCGCCATAAACCTTCAGTCACGCCGGGACTTTTCGTTCGCGGGTGCTGCATTCAAATTCACAAACCCGTAAACAAAAACGCCCGGCCAAAAGGCCGGGCGCTTTACTTGGGCAATCTTACTTATCGTCAACTTTGCCCGGAACATTAGCGGTTTCACCACTTGTGCCTTCAACTTCTTCTTTCATGCGCTTGAGGCCCAAGTGACGCACGTCGGTGCCGCGCACCAGATAAATCACCAGCTCGGAAATATTGCGCGCGTGGTCGCCGATGCGCTCCAGCGAACGCAGCACCCAGATGATGCTCAAGACCCGCGAGATAGAGCGTGGGTCTTCCATCATGTAGGTGGCGAGTTCACGCAGGGCGGTCTTGTATTCGCGGTCGATGATCTTGTCGTACTGCGCCACCGACAACGCCAGGTCGGCGTCGAAACGGGCAAACGCGTCCAGTGCATCGCGAACCATGTTGCGCACCTGGTCGCCGATGTGGCGCACCTCGACATAGCCGCGCGGGGCTTCGCCTTCTTCACACAACTGGATGGCGCGACGGGCGATCTTGGTTGCTTCGTCGCCGATGCGCTCAAGGTCGATCACCGACTTGGAGATGCTGATGATCAGACGCAAGTCGGACGCGGCCGGCTGACGACGGGCCAGAATGCGCAGGCATTCTTCGTCGATGTTGCGCTCCATCTGGTTGATCTGGTCGTCGATCTCGCGCACTTGCTGGGCCAGGCCGGAGTCGGCCTCGATCAGCGCGGTGACCGCGTCGTTGACCTGTTTCTCGACCAGCCCGCCCATGGCCAGGAGGTGGCTGCGCACTTCCTCGAGCTCAGCGTTGAACTGCTGGGAGATGTGATGGGTAAGGCCTTCTTTGCTAATCATGTTGGCGTCCTTGGAGCGTCCGGTAAGGTGCGGTGGACCGCAGCGTCAGTTCAGTGAGCAACAACAGCTTCCTAGCCGTAGCGACCAGTGATGTAGTCTTCGGTCTGCTTCTTCGCCGGATTGGTGAACAAGGTGTCGGTGTCGCCGAATTCCACCAGTTTGCCCATGTACATGAACGCCGTGTAGTCGGAAACCCGCGCGGCTTGTTGCATGTTGTGGGTCACGATGACGATGGTGAATTTCGATTTCAGTTCGTAGATCAGCTCTTCGACTTTCAGCGTCGAGATCGGGTCGAGTGCCGAGCACGGTTCGTCGAGCAGCAGCACTTCCGGCTCCACGGCGATGGTGCGCGCGATCACCAGACGTTGTTGCTGACCACCGGACAGGCCGAGTGCCGACTCATGCAGACGGTCTTTGACTTCGTCCCACAGCGCCGCGCCTTTCAACGCCCACTCGACGGCTTCGTCGAGGACGCGCTTTTTGTTGATGCCCTGGATGCGCAGGCCGTAAACCACGTTTTCGTAAATGGTTTTCGGGAACGGGTTCGGCTTCTGGAACACCATGCCGACGCGACGACGCAGCTCGGCCACGTCTTCGCCCTTGCGGTAGATGTTGTTGCCGTAGAGGTTGATTTCACCTTCTACGCGGCAGCCGTCAACCAGATCGTTCATGCGGTTGAAGGTGCGCAGCAGCGTGGACTTGCCGCAGCCGGACGGGCCGATGAAGGCGGTCACGCGCTGTTTCGGGATGTTCATGCTGACGTCGTACAGCGCTTGTTTGTCGCCGTAGAACAGGCTCAGGCCCGGCACTTCAATGGCCACGGTTTCCTGCGCAAGGCTCAGGCTCTGTTTGTCGCGGCCCAGGGCAGACATATTGATGCCGTGGGTATGTGTTTCGTGCTGCATGGGAAGCTCCCTGTGCTGACAAATTCGGTTCGGGGCCGCAGGCCGGGCCTGCGGTTACACAATTCTTTTGTAGGAGCCGGCTTGCTGGCGATGCAGGCAACTCGGTCCCGCAGTCTCACCGCGGTGATGCCATCGCCAGCAAGCCGGCTCCTACAGTTGATTAGCTATCCAGCGCTTTGTATTTCTCGCGCAGGTGGTTACGGATATAAACGGCCGACAGGTTCAATGTCGCGATCACCAGCACCAGCAGCAACGCGGTGGCGTACACCAGCGGTCGTGCGGCTTCGACGTTCGGGCTCTGGAAGCCGACGTCATAAATATGGAAGCCCAAGTGCATGATCTTCTGGTCAAGGTGCAGGTACGGGTAGTTGCCATCCAGCGGCAGCGACGGCGCCAGTTTCACCACACCCACCAGCATCAGCGGCGCCACTTCACCGGCGGCGCGAGCCACGGCGAGGATCATGCCGGTCATCATCGCCGGGCTGGCCATCGGCAGCACGATCTTCCACAAGGTTTCCGCCTTGGTCGCGCCGAGGGCCAACGAGCCTTCACGCACGGTGCGAGGAATCCGCGCCAGGCCTTCTTCGGTGGCCACGATCACCACCGGCACCGCCAGCAGCGCCAGGGTCAACGAAGCCCAGAGCAGACCCGGCGTACCGAAGGTCGGTGCCGGCAGCGCTTCAGGGAAGAACAACCGGTCGACCGAGCCGCCCAGCACGTAAACGAAGAAGCCCAGACCGAACACGCCATAAACGATCGCCGGAACGCCCGCCAGGTTGTTCACGGCAATGCGGATAATCCGCGTCAGCGTGTTCTGCTTGGCGTATTCACGCAGGTAAACCGCCGCCAGTACGCCGAACGGGGTCACGATCATTGCCATGATCAGGGTCATCATCACGGTGCCGAAGATGGCCGGGAAAATCCCGCCTTCGGTGTTCGCTTCACGCGGGTCGTCGCTGAGGAATTCCCAGACCTTGCTGAAGTAGAAACCGATCTTGGTCATCGTACCCATGGCGTTCGGCTGATAGGCGTGAACCACTTTGCCGATGCCGATTTCAATCTCTTTGCCGTTGGCATCGCGGGCCGTCAGGCTGTCGCGATTGAACTGGGCGTGCAGGTCGTTCAGGCGTGCTTCGATGTCCTGATAACGTGCGTTCAGCTCGGCGCGCTCGGACTCCATGTCCGCTTGCGCGGTGGCATCGAGCTTGCCGGCCAGTTCCAGTTTGCGACCGTGCAGACGGATGCGTTCGAGGCCTGAGTTGATCGCGCCGATGTCGACTTTTTCCAGGGTCTTGAGCTGAGAGGCGAGCTGGTTGACGCGGGCCACACGGGCCTGCAACTCAGGCCACGCGGCTTCGCCTTCGGCGATGACCTTGCCGTCCTGTTTGACGTTGACCAGGTAGCCGTAGAAATTGCCCCACTCGCGACGCTCGATGGCCATCAGCTCAGGCGGGGTTTTCTGGTTGGTCAGCCACTCACCGACGATCCAGGTGAAGTCGTTGCCATTCAAGTCACGGTTGCCGACCTTGATCAGCTCGCGGGTCATGAACTCCGGGCCTTCGTCAGGTACCGGCAGCCCGGCGCTTTTCAGGCGCGCGCGCGGCACTTCTTCTTTCTGCACCACTTCGCCGATGACCAGGTGATTGGCCTGGCCCGGCACGTCGTAGCTGGCGTGAATCAAATCAGCCGGCCAGAAGTGACCCAGACCGCGCACGGCAATCACCGCCAGCAGGCCAATGGTCATGATGACCGCGATGGACACCGCGCCACCGCTGATCCAGACGCCGGGGGCGCCGCTCTTGAACCATCCATTCAGGGAGTTCTGTTTCACAGACTTCTACCTTTCTTAAAGCGACGAGTATTTCTTGCGCAGACGCTGACGAATCAGTTCTGCGAGGGTGTTCATGACGAAGGTGAACAACAGCAGCACCAGCGCCGAGAGGAACAGCACGCGGTAGTGGCTGCCGCCGACTTCCGATTCGGGCATTTCCACTGCGACGTTGGCCGCCAGGGTGCGCAGACCTTCGAACAGGTTCATTTCCATGACCGGGGTGTTACCGGTGGCCATCAGCACGATCATGGTTTCACCGACCGCGCGACCCATGCCGATCATCAGCGCCGAGAAGATGCCCGGGCTGGCGGTGAGGATTACCACGCGAGTCATGGTCTGCCACGGCGTGGCACCGAGGGCCAGGGAACCGAGGGTCAGGCCACGCGGCACGCTGAACACGGCGTCTTCGGCGATGGAGTAGATGTTCGGGATCACCGCGAAGCCCATGGCCAGCCCGACCACCAGTGCGTTGCGCTGGTCGTAGGTGATGCCCAGGTCATGGGAGATCCACATGCGCATGTCGCCGCCGAAGAACCAGTTCTCCATGAACGGGCTCATGTACAGCGAGAGCCAGCCCACGAACAGGATCACCGGGATCAGAATCGCGCTTTCCCAACCGTCCGGCACTTTCAGGCGGATGGACTCAGGCAGGCGGCTGAAGACGAAGCCGGCCACCAGAATGCCGATCGGCAAGAGCATCAGCAGGCTGAAGATGCCCGGCAAATGCCCTTCTACATACGGTGCGAGGAACAGACCGGCGAAGAAACCGAGGATCACCGTCGGCATCGCTTCCATCAGCTCGATCACCGGCTTGACCTTGCGGCGCATGCCCGGGGCCATGAAGTACGCGGTGTAGATCGCCGCGGCGACGGCCAGTGGCGCGGCCAGCAGCATGGCGTAGAACGCGGCTTTCAGGGTGCCGAAGGTCAGCGGAGACAAGCTCAGCTTCGGTTCGAAATCGGTGTTGGCGGCGGTCGATTGCCAGACGTATTTAGGCTCGTCGTAGTTCTCGTACCAGACCTTGCTCCACAGCGCGCTCCACGACACTTCCGGGTGCGGGTTGTCGAGCAGCAGCGGTTGAATCTTGCCGCCGGCTTCCACGATCACGCGGTTGGCCCGTGGCGACAGACCGAACAGGCCCTGGCCTTCCACGACCTGGTCCACCAGCAAGGTGCGGTGCGCGGTGCTGTGGAATACGCCGAGCTTGCCGGATGCGTCGAGGGCGATGAAGCCTTTGCGACGCTCTTCGGCAGTGATTTCAACGATTGGCGTGGTGCCCATCTGGAAGGTGCGGATCTGCTTCAGGCGCAGTTCGCCATCCGGGTCGCGAGCCATGAACCACTGGGCCAGGCCACCTTTGGAGTCGCCGAGGATCAGCGAGATACCGCCCACCAGTTGGGTGCTGGCGGTGATCTCGGCTTCGCCGTTTTCGAGCAGCTTGTAGCGACCGTTGAGGCTCTTGTCGCGCAGGCTGAACACGTCGGCTTGCGCACGACCGTTAATCACATACAGCCACTGCTGACGCGGGTCGACGAAGATGTTCTTCACCGGCTCGGTCATCTGCGGCAGATCGATGCGTTTCTGCTCGTTGGTGATTTCGCCGGTCATCATGTTCTCTTCGCTGGTCAGCGACAGAACATTGAGTTGCGAACCGGTGGAACCGACCAGCATCAGGGTCGAATCGGTGGCGTTGAGGCTGACGTGTTCCAGCGCACCGCCCGCCTCGTTCAGCGCAATCGGGGTTTCGCCGTACGGATATTCGACGGCCGGCGAGATGGTCTTCTTGCCGTCCGGGTAGCTGACTTTATAGGTGTGACGGAACACCAGCGCCTGGCCATTGGAGAAGCCCACCGCCACCAATGGATGGCCCGGTTGGTCTTCGCCGATGGAGGTCACGGTAGCGCCGGCCGGAACCGGCAGATCGACGCGCTTGAGTTCGGCGCCACTGTCGATGTCGAAAAACAGTGCCTGCCCTTTGTCGGAAACCCGCATGGCGACCTGGTTCTGCTCTTCCAGGGAGATCATCAGCGGCTTGCCGGCGTCCTGCATCCAGGCGGGCGTGATGGATTCCTTGGCGGTCAGGTCGGCACCCTGGAACAGGGGCAGGACGACGTAGGCAAGGAAGAAGAAGATCAGCGTGATCGCGCCGAGAACGGCAAGGCCGCCAACGAGGACGTACCAGCGGGTCAGGCGATCTTTGAGCGCGCGGATGCGGCGCTTGCGTTGCAACTCAGGCGTATTGAAATCAATTCGCTTGGGGGGATTTGTAGTCATGGTGGAATTGGCCAGATCATTCATGCGCACACCCTAGCGATCCTGTATGACAGAAAGATGACAATGCAGTGACGCAACAAATCCGCCGCCAGCGGGAACTGGCAGTGGATCAAAAATTTGGGGAGGCCGGGCTGCCGGAAATGGCAACCCTGAGCCTTGTAGGAGCGAGGCTTGCCCGCGAATGGGTCGTCACATTCAGTATCAATGTCGACTGACCCACCGCGTTCGCGAGCAAGCTTTGCTCCTACAGGTCCGGGATCAACCCGGACCTAGGGTTTTACTTTTTTGCGACTTCAGCGCCGCCTTCTTGCAGACCCAGGTCAGCCAGTGCTTTTGCAGCAACTTTGGCCGGCAGTGGGATGTAGCCGTCTTTCACTACAACTTCCTGGCCCTGTTTGGACAGAACCAGTTTCACGAACTCGGCTTCCAGCGGGGCCAGAGGCTTGTTCGGGGCTTTGTTGACGTAAACGTAGAGGAAACGCGACAGCGGGTATTTGCCGTTCAGGGCGTTTTCTTCGGTGTCTTCGATGAAGTCCTGGCTGCCTTTCTTGGCCAGGGCCACAGTCTTCACGCTAGCGGTCTTGTAGCCGATGCCCGAGTAACCGATGCCGTTCAGCGAGGAGCTGATCGACTGCACGACCGAAGCCGAGCCTGGTTGTTCGTTGACGTTTGGCTTGTAGTCGCCTTTGCACAGGGCTTCTTCTTTGAAGTAGCCGTAGGTGCCGGATACCGAGTTACGACCGAACAGTTGAACCGGCTTGTTGGCCAGGTCGCCGGTCACACCCAGGTCACCCCAGGTTTTCACGTCAGTTTTAGCGCCGCACAGACGAGTGGACGAGAAGATCGCGTCGACTTGTTCCATGGTCAGGTGCTGGATCGGGTTGTCTTTGTGAACGAAGACAGCCAGGGCGTCCACGGCAACCGGGATAGCGGTTGGCTTGTAGCCGTACTTCTGCTCGAAGGCAGCCAGTTCGGTGTCCTTCATCTTGCGGCTCATCGGGCCCAGGTTGGAGGTGCCTTCAGTCAGCGCAGGTGGCGCAGTGGCGGAGCCAGCGGCCTGAATCTGGATGTTTACGTTCGGGTATTCTTTTTTGTAGTTCTCAGCCCACAGGGTCATGAGGTTGGCCAGGGTATCGGAGCCGACGCTGGACAGGTTGCCCGACACACCAGTGGTCTTGGTGTAGCTCGGGATAGCAGGGTCAACAGCGGCGAACGCGTTGGCAGTCGCAACGCCAGCAGCGACAAAAGTCATTGCCGCCATCAAACGCTTCAGTTTCATGCCTTACTCCTAGCAGATAGAGTGTGTTAGTCGGGGCCAAGTATCAGCAGGCCGTGTGAACACTCTATGGCTGAAATATGACAATTGGATGAAAGGCCAGTATTCCGTGTTTCAAAGTGATTCCGCGTTATCGTTCATCGCCGGCAAGCCAGCTCCTACAGTGGTTGTGTAACGACAACGATCGACTGTAGGAGCCAGCTTGCTGGCGATGAGGCCTGTACTAGCGCCCCTTCTTCCAGAGATAACCGCCGACCACAATCCCGACGCCACAAATGATCGCCACGTAATACGCAGGCCCCATCGGGCTCTCCTTCAGCAGCAACGTCACCACCATCGGCGTCAGGCCACCAAAAATCGCATAAGCCAGGTTGTAGGAGAACGACAGCCCGCTAAAGCGCACCACTGCTGGAAAGGCTTTGACCATCACGTACGGCACCGCACCAATGGTGCCGACCAACAGACCGGTCAGGGAATACATCGGGAACAGCCAGTCCGGGTGGTTGAACAGGCTGTGATAGAAGGTCCACGAACTGATCAGCAGCGCGGCACTGCCGAATACGAACACCCGGCCCGCGCCGAAGCGGTCGGCCAACGCGCCGGAAGCCACACAACCCAGGCTCAGGAACACAATCGCCAGGCTGTTGGCCTGCAGCGCGGTGGTCGGTGCGAAGTGGTAAACCGTCTGCAGCACGGTCGGGGTCATCAGGATGACCACGATGATGCCGGCGGACAGCAACCAGGTCAGCAGCATGGAAATCGCGATCGCGCCGCGATGGTCGCGCAATACCGCACGCAGCGGCACTTCCTCGGCCAGGGCCTTGCGCAGTTGCAGCTCAGCGAAAACGGGAGTTTCGTGCAGCCAGCGGCGCAGGTAAACCGAGAACAGGCCAAACACGCCACCGAGCAGGAATGGGATCCGCCAGGCGTAATCGGACACTTCCACCGGGGTGTAAATGCTGTTGATCGCGGTGGCGACCAGCGACCCCAGAAGGATCCCCGCCGTCAGACCGCTCGTCAGGGTGCCGCAGGCGTAGCCGATATGCCGTTGTGGCACGTGTTCGGAAACGAAGACCCACGCGCCGGGCACTTCACCGCCAATCGCTGCGCCCTGAATCACGCGCATCAGCAGCAACAGGATCGGCGCCCACATGCCGATTTGCGCGTACGTTGGCAGCAAACCCATGATCAGGGTCGGCACCGCCATCATGAAAATACTCAGGGTGAACATCTTCTTGCGACCCAGCAGGTCGCCGAAGTGCGCCATCACAATGCCGCCCAGCGGACGCGCGAGGTAACCGGCGGCGAAGATGCCGAAGGTCTGCATCAGGCGCAGCCACTCGGGCATGTCGGCCGGGAAGAACAGCTTGCCGACCACCGTGGCGAAAAACACGAAGATGATGAAGTCGTAGAACTCCAGCGCGCCGCCAAGGGCGGACAGCGATAAAGTCTTGTAGTCATTGCGGGTCAACGGACGTGCGGGCTGGGTCGGCTGCGCGATGCTCGAGGGCGCTGTGGTCATGGCAAGGCTTCTCTTATAGTCGGATCTGCAACCTCAACAACGCTGGCGGAGGCTTGGGCAGGTCCGGCACGATAGCAAATTGTTCGAAAAAGCACATAGAGGTGCGTATTTGACGGTCAAAATGAGAACCGGACGGTCGTCTCGGAGTCTACCGACCGATATACTCGGGATCTTGCAACAGTTTGAAAGGGTTGCTGTGCGAAGACGCTGCTGGCCTACCAGTCGATTTCGCAGAGTTTCCCTTTAGGCGCCTTACGAAAAACGTGACGAACGTAGTATGTTCGGGGCTGAATCGTTTTTTCTGAGACGGCTATTCACCTGAAGTACCAATGAAGAGTCACGGGTCAGAGGCACCCCCGGAATGATAGAGCTCGAACAAGAAGATCCAATCCCGCAAGGCGACCTGGCCCTGCAAATCACCGCGCTTCCGCGTGAAACCAACGGTTTCGGCGATATTTTCGGCGGCTGGCTGGTGGCGCAGATGGATTTGGCCGGCACCGCAATGGCCAGCAAAGTCGCGGGCGGACGCGTGGCGACCGTGGCGATCGACCGTATGGCGTTCCTGGTGCCAGTGGCGGTGGGCGCTCAGCTCTCCTTCTATACCCAGGCGCTGGAAATCGGCCGCAGCTCGATTCAAATGATGGTCGAGGTCTGGAGCGACGATCCACTGTCCAGCGAGTGGCGTAAAGTGACTGAAGCCGTGTTTGTGTTCGTGGCCATCGACGGCAGCGGTCGCACTCGTTCGGTTCCGCCACGCGCACGTTAAACACGGCGAGCGTTTTGCGGTCCATTGCAGTCATTGTTCCTGATCGAGAATTGCCCCATGAGCACGCCCAACGTTGAAGCCGTGAAGCTGGATGAACTGAACTGCTGGCGCATCCGCCACGGTCAGGCCGAATTGCTGGTCGCCCAGCAAGGTGCGCACATCCTCAGTTATCAAATGGCCGGCCAACCGCCGCTGATCTGGCTCAACGACGAGGCCGTGTTCAAGACCGGCAAGAACATCCGCGCCGGCGTGCCGGTGTGCTGGCCGTGGTTCGGCAACCTTGCGCGCAACCCGCAGAGCGTTCAGGCGATGCGCGTCGGCAACGAACCGCCGAGTGCCCACGGTTTTGTACGGGCGATGGACTGGGAACTGGGCGGCATCGAAACCGAAGGTGAAAGCCTGAAGGTGGAGTTCGTCCTGCCCTACCCCGATGGCGGCTTCCCCGGCTGGCCGCATCAGGTGGATTTGAAGTTGAGCATTCGTCTGGATGAGCAACTGCACATCAGCCTGACCAGCCACAACCAGGGCTCGGAAAAAGTCACGATCAGCCAGGCGCTGCACAGCTATTTCGCGGTCAGCGATGTGCGCAATGTGCATGTTGATGGGCTGGATGGCTTGAAGTACATCGAGACGCTGGAAGACTGGAAAACCAAGACTCAGACCGGCGACCTGCGTTTTGCCGGCGAGACCGATCGCATTTACCTCAATACCCCGGCGAAGCTGAGCATTGTCGACCCGGCCTGGGAACGGCGCATCGAGCTGACCAGCAGCGGTTCGCGCTCGGCGGTGATCTGGAACCCGTGGATTGATCGCGCAGCGGCGTTCAGCGACATGGCCGATGATGGCTGGCAACGGATGCTGTGCATCGAGACGGCGAATGTGATGGATGATGTGGTGACGCTGGCGCCGGGTGCGAGTCATACCCTCGGCGTAAGCATCGCCAGCGCACCGCTATAAGCAACACCGCAAAACCAAATGTGGGAGCGAGCCTGCTCGCGAATGCGTCGTGTCAGACACCATTGATGTTAACTGACACACCGCTTTCGCGAGCAGGCTCGCTCCCACAGTTTTGACCGCCTACAGATCCGATTCCTTCACCACCCGCACTTGCGCCGCATCGAGCGCATACGCCGCATCAGCCAGGTCGTTGTTGACCTTCTCGATCTTCAACGTGCCGGTCACCCACAGCGGCGTGTAGATATCATTGAGCTTCAACCCTTTCGGATAACGCACCAGCACCAACTGGTTAGGCGGCGGTGGCGGCACGTGGATGCAGGCGCCCGGATACGGCACGAGGAAGAACAACGTGCTGCGGCCCTTGGCGTCGGACTCCAGCGGCACCGGATAACCACCGATGCGGATGTTCTTGTCGTTCATCGACGCCACGGTCTTGGTCGAGTACATCACTGCCGGCAAGCCCTTGCTCTGCTTCATGCCACCCTTTTCGGTAAAGGTGCCATTGGCTTCGGGGGAGTTGTGATCGATTTCGGGCATGGCCTCGAGGGCTTTCTGGTCCGACTTGGGCATCAGTTCGAGCCAGTCGGTTTCCGGCAGTTCGCCGGCATGGGCAAGGCCCGAACCCAGTAAAAGGACAGTCAACAGAAGACGGCGCATGGAGGTGCTCGGTAAAGGAAGGACGATAAGTCGCCGAGCATTCTAGTCCTCTCGGACTGCGCAGCCGAGAGGACTTTGTCGCCTGAATCAGTTCTTTTTGATCAAGCCGTAGATCACCAGCAACACCACGGCGCCGACCAGCGCACCGATGAAGCCCGCGCCTTGGCCGGCCTGGTAGATGCCCAGGGCCTGACCGCCGTAAGTGGCCGCCAGCGAACCGCCGATACCGAGCAGGATGGTCATGATCCAGCCCATGCTGTCATCGCCCGGTTTCAGGAACCGCGCCAGCAGGCCAACGATCAAGCCGATAAAGATGGTTCCGATAATTCCCATGGCATTTCCCTCTGAGTAAGTGGCTATGCAGAAGCCTAGTCAGACTTTCGCATCCTGCCATGAGAGAACGGCGGCCCCTGAATGGTTCCGCCGCTGCCACATGAAACTATTTATTCGGCGATGAGGGCTTCGACCTTGAGGATCTGTGCCGCCAGCGTCTCGCGGTCCGCGCAACGCAGGTTGGCGTGACCGACCTTGCGGCCGACCTTGAACGCCTTGCCGTAGTGATGCAGATGGCAATCGGCGATGGCCAGGACCTTTTCGGTGTCCGGCACTTTACCGATGAAGTTGAGCATCGCGCTCTCGCCGACCTTGGCGGTCGAACCCAACGGCAGGCCGGCTACGGCGCGCAGGTGGTTTTCGAACTGGCTGCACTCGGCGCCTTCAGTGGTCCAGTGCCCGGAGTTGTGCACGCGTGGGGCGATCTCGTTGGCCTTGAGGCCACCGTCGACTTCAAAGAACTCGAACGCCATCACGCCAACGTAGTTCAACTGCTTGAGCACACGGCTGGAGTAGTCTTCGGCCAAGGCTTGCAGCGGGTGGTCGGTGCTGGCCACGGACAGCTTGAGGATGCCGCTGTCGTGGGTGTTGTGAACCAGCGGGTAGAACTTCGTTTCGCCATCGCGGGCGCGCACGGCAATCAGCGACACTTCGCCGGTGAACGGCACGAAGCCTTCCAGCAGGCAGGCAACGCTGCCCAGTTCAGCGAAGGTGCCCACCACGTCTTCAGCGGTGCGCAGGACTTTCTGGCCCTTGCCGTCGTAACCCAGGGTGCGGGTTTTCAGCACGGCCGGCAGACCGATGGAGGCCACGGCGGCGTCCAGATCGGCTTGCGACTGGATGTCGGCGAACGCCGGGGTCGGAATCCCCAGGTCCTTGAACATGCTCTTCTCGAACCAGCGGTCACGGGCGATGCGCAGGGCTTCGGCGCTCGGGTAGACCGGAACGAATTGCGACAGGAACGCCACGGTTTCAGCCGGGACGCTCTCGAACTCGAAGGTCACCAGATCGACTTCATCGGCCAGTTGGCGCAGGTGATCCTGATCGCCGTAATCGGCCCGCAGGTGTTCGCCCAACGCGGCTGCGCAAGCATCCGGCGCGGGGTCCAGGAAAGCGAAGTTCATGCCCAGCGGAGTGCCCGCCAGCGCCAACATGCGACCCAACTGGCCGCCACCGATTACACCGATCTTCATCGTCAACAACCTCAGGCGATGCGTGGGTCTGGATTGTCCAGGACGCTGTCTGTCTGCTCAGCGCGGAAAGTCTTCAGCACTTCGTGGAACTGCGGGTGCTTGGCGCCGAGGATGCTCGCCGACAGCAGCGCGGCGTTGATCGCGCCGGCCTTGCCGATGGCCAAAGTGGCAACCGGAATGCCTGCTGGCATTTGCACGATAGACAGCAGCGAATCGACGCCCGAGAGCATCGCCGACTGCACCGGCACGCCCAGCACCGGCAGGTGGGTCTTGGCCGCACACATGCCTGGCAAGTGGGCCGCGCCACCGGCACCGGCGATGATCACCTCGATGCCACGCGCCTCGGCCTCTTCGGCGTACTGGAACAGCAGGTCCGGGGTGCGGTGGGCAGAGACCACTTTCACCTCGTAAGGGATGCCGAGCTTTTCCAGCATATCGGCGGTGTGGCTAAGGGTGGACCAATCGGACTTGGAGCCCATGATCACGCCAACCAGTGCACTCATCGTCGTGCCTCTTCTCTCTGGGCGCCCGCAGGCGCGTCAAAAAACAACAAGCCACGCAAAATGCGTGGCTTGATTGTACGAAAAATGGCCGGACGAACCGGCCGAAGGCCGCGCAGTATACCTCAATGAAGCAGATAAACAGCCCCCGATGCGACCATCTGTCATACAGCGCAAAACCCCGGTTTTATTGACTCGAAGGTCAATCCCCAATCCCTTGTAGGAGCCAGCTTGCTGGCGATCAATGCGACGCGGTTTTTACTGACACACCGCGTTGCCTGGATCGCCGGCAAGCCGGCTCTTACAGTCCGGTGGGGGTCTGGGCGGCGCCGCCTTCGAGTTTGCGCCACAACAACCGCACGTTGGCCTTGCGCACCAACGCACAGCGATACAAACGAATTTCCAGCGGCACATGCCATTGCGGGCCGCCGCAGACCACCAGCTCACCGCGGGCCAGTTCGGCACGCACACTCAGTTGCGGCACCCAGGCGATGCCCAGGCCTTCCAGCGCCATGCTTTTCAGGCTGTCGGCCATGGCGGTTTCATACACCGTGGTAAACCGCAACGCACGCTGGCGCAGCAAGCCGTTCACCGAACGCCCGAGAAAGGCGCCGGCGCTGTAGGCGAGCAACGGAACGCTGGCTTCGCCTTCCAGATCGAACAGCGGCTTGCCGTCGGCATCTGCTGCGCACACCGGCAACATTTCCGTGTGTCCCAGGTGCAGCGACGGGAAAATTTCCGGGTCCATCTGCATCGCGGCGTCCGGGTCGTAGAAGGCCAACATCAAGTCGCAACCGCCTTCGCGCAAGGCATGCACCGCGTCGCCAACGTTGGTCGCCACCAACCGCGTGGCGATGTTCAGCCCTTCATTGCGCAATTGCGCGATCCAAC
Organism: Pseudomonas sp. FW300-N2A2; assembly: GCF_017351735.1. NCBI lineage: Bacteria > Pseudomonadati > Pseudomonadota > Gammaproteobacteria > Pseudomonadales > Pseudomonadaceae > Pseudomonas > Pseudomonas sp. FW300-N2A2. Next base: position 116,019 of record NZ_JACNDU010000004.1, read on the forward strand.
GCGGAAAGAAACCCAAAGCCAAGGAGTGAGCCGCCGCGACCTGCATCACTTCACCCTGCCCGCCCTCCAGGTGATGAAGATGACGCAGCACTTCGCCGAGCTGTTCGACCACGGTCCGCGCGGTGACGAGGAACAACTGCCCCGCCGCCGTCAGCTCGATCGGCGTGCGCGAACGATTGACCAGTTGCAGCCCCAGCGCGGCCTCAAGGCTGCGGATCCGTCGGCTGAACGCCGGCTGCGTCACGAAGCGGCGTTCGGCAGCCTGGGAGAAGCTGCGGGTGGCGGCCAGAGCACTAAAGTCCTCAAGCCATTTGCTTTCCAGATTCATCAAGTCCTCCCGGACACGCACCAAATTAGGTCACACGTTCGCCACAGACACGGCGTCACACGGGCATTATGCCGAATATGCATAGGCCAGTGTTTAACAGCATTGGCCGAAAATTCTCTACAAGCCTAGCATTTGCGGTGTTCCGGCACAGACCGGGTCCATATTGAGATGATTTCTATCATGTCCTCCGCTGCATCATTCCGCACAGAAAATGACCTGCTTGGCGCTCTCGAAGTACCGGCTCAAGCGTATTACGGCATCCAGACCCTGCGAGCGGTGAATAACTTCCGCCTTTCGGGCGTTCCGATTTCGCACTACCCGAAACTGGTTGTCGGCCTGGCCATGGTTAAACAGGCCGCTGCTGACGCCAACCGTGAGTTGGGTCACCTGAGCGAAGCCAAGCACGCTGCCATCAGCGAAGCCTGTGCACGTTTGATCCGCGGCGACTTCCACGAAGAGTTCGTGGTGGACATGATTCAAGGCGGCGCTGGCACTTCGACCAACATGAATGCCAACGAAGTCATCGCCAACATCGCGCTGGAGGCCATGGGTCACCAGAAAGGCGAATACCAGTACCTGCACCCGAACGACGACGTGAACATGGCGCAGTCGACCAACGACGCCTACCCGACCGCGATCCGCCTGGGTCTGCTGCTGGGTCACGACGCTCTGCTGGCCAGCCTCGACAGCCTGATTCAGGCGTTCGCGGCCAAGGGTCAAGAATTCAACCACGTCCTGAAGATGGGTCGTACCCAGCTGCAAGACGCCGTGCCGATGACCCTGGGTCAAGAGTTCCGTGCTTTCGCCACCACGATGGGCGAAGACCTGGCCCGTCTGAAGACGCTGGCCCCGGAACTGCTGACCGAAGTGAACCTGGGCGGCACCGCGATCGGCACCGGCATCAACGCCGACCCGCGCTATCAGGCTCTGGCCGTACAGCGTCTGGCCCTGATCAGCGGTCAACCGCTGGTTCCAGCTGCCGACCTGATCGAAGCCACCTCCGACATGGGCGCCTTCGTGCTGTTCTCCGGCATGCTCAAGCGTACCGCGGTCAAGCTGTCGAAGATCTGCAACGACCTGCGCCTGCTGTCCAGCGGCCCACGCACCGGCATCAACGAGATCAACCTGCCGGCGCGTCAGCCAGGCAGCTCGATCATGCCAGGCAAGGTCAACCCGGTGATCCCGGAAGCCGTGAACCAGGTTGCGTTCCAGGTCATCGGTAACGATCTGGCGCTGACCATGGCAGCCGAAGGCGGCCAACTGCAACTGAACGTGATGGAGCCGCTGATCGCTTTCAAGATCCTCGACTCGATCCGCCTGCTGCAACGCGCCATGGACATGCTGCGCGAGCACTGCATCGTCGGCATCACCGCCAACGAAGCGCGCTGCCGTGAACTGGTCGAACACTCGATCGGTCTGGTCACCGCACTGAACCCGTACATCGGCTACAAAAACGCCACCCGCATCGCCCGTATCGCCCTTGAAAGCGGCCGTGGCGTGCTGGAACTGGTGCGCGAAGAAGGCTTGCTCGACGAAGAAATGCTCGCCGACATCCTGCGCCCGGAAAACATGATTGCTCCGCGTCTGGTTCCGCTTAAAGCCTGAACCGACGCGTTACTTGTAGCACCGCTCACCAGGTCGAGGGACTAGACACCTCTCACCTTTTGAGGGCTTGGGGATTTACTCCCCAGGCCCTTTTTTTTAACTCTTTTGCAACAACCCAGAACCTGTGGGAGCGGGCTTGCCCGCGATGAACGACAACGCGGTTTACCTGAAAGACCGCAGCGTCTGCATCGCGAGCAAGCTTGCTCCTACAAGAGCCCGGCGCCGGTAACGTCGGGTGTTTCAAAGGCTTCGCTTCACCGAATGCACCACAATCGTGCAGACGGACGGCACTGTCATCGGTATAGTGCCGCCCCTCTTCGCGTGAGCGGTCGTCGGTAACGAGGCCCAAACCCATGCGAAACCCGAACTAATAACAAACCCGCAATATGAAATCGGGACGAACCTTCGCCTCGCCTGTTGTGCCGTGCGCACAGCGGTGTAACGCGATGTTTCTGACCGCCCAGCATTTGCCTACACAAAAAACAGCGAGGAATAATCCATGCTCGAAGTCATTAACGACTTCCTCTCAGGGAAAGTACTGATCGTGCTCATTGTCGGGCTCGGTAGCTACTTCACGATCCGCTCGCGTTTCGTTCAATTGCGTCACTTCTTCCACATGTTCGCGGTGTTCCGCGACAGCCTCAAAAGCAGCGCCGGTCAACTCAGCTCCTTCCAGGCCCTGATGCTCAGCCTCGCCGGCCGCGTCGGTGCGGGCAACATCGCCGGTGTCGGCATTGCCGTGACCCTCGGCGGGCCAGGTGCGGTGTTCTGGATGTGGGTGACCGCGCTGGTCGGCATGTCCAGCAGCTTCTTCGAATGCTCCCTCGGCCAGCTCTACAAACGCGCCGATGCGGACGGCACTTACCGTGGCGGCCCGTCCTATTACATCCAGCACGGCCTGCAGAAACGCTGGTTGGGCATGATCATGGCGTTCCTGCTGCTGATCACCTTCGGGTTTGCCTTCAACGGCCTGCAATCCCACGCCGTGACTCACTCGCTGAACAACGCGTTCGGCTTCGACACCACCTGGACCGGTCTGGCCCTGGCGGTGCTGCTGGGCCTGGTGTTCATCGGCGGGATCAAGCGCATTGCCAAGGTCGCTGACCTGTTGGTGCCGGTGAAAACCCTGGTGTACATCGGCGTGACCATCTACGTGATCGTGCTGCAATTCGACCACGTACCGGCGATGCTGATGACCATCGTCAAAAGCGCGTTCGGTCTGGACCAGGCCTTCGGCGGCCTGATCGGCAGCGCCATCGTCATGGGCGTGAAGCGTGGCGTGTTCGCCAACGAAGCAGGCCTGGGCAGTGCGCCAAACGTAGCGGCCGTGGCGTCGGTTGAGCACCCGGTTTCTCAAGGTGTGGTTCAGGCGTTCAGCGTGTTCCTCGATACCTTTGTAATCTGCACCTGCACCGCGCTGCTGATCCTGCTCTCGGGTTTCTACACCCCGGGCTTCGAAGGCGACGGCATTGCCCTGACCCAGAACTCTCTGGCCGCCGTGGTCGGTGACTGGGGCCGGATGTTCATCTCCGTGGCACTGGCGCTGTTCGTGTTCACCTCGATTCTCTACAACTACTACCTGGGCGAGAGCAACCTGCGCTTCCTGATCGGTGAAAACCGCAAGGCGCTGATCGGCTACCGTGCGCTGGTACTGGTGTTGATTTTCTGGGGTGCGATCGAGAACCTCGGCACGGTGTTCGCGTTTGCCGACATCACCATGACTCTGCTCGCATTCGTGAACCTGATCGCGCTGTTCCTGCTGTTCAAGGTCGGCATGCGCATCCTGCGTGACTACGATGACCAGCGCGCTGCCGGCATCAAGACACCGGTGTTCGATTCGAGCAAGTTCCCGGACCTGGACCTGGACCTGAACGCCTGGCCAGCCAACCCGCCAGCTGCTGCCACCAAGGCTGAAGCTGAAGCGCAAGGCGTACCCGCAGCGCAACGCTGATCGGTTAAAGTGCGAAAAACCCTGTAGGAGTGAGCCCGCTCGCGATGAGGGCGTGTCAGGCGACATTAATGCTGGCTGATAGACCGCTATCGCGAGCAGGCTCACTCCCACAGAGGAACTCATCGTTCTCGGAGCATCTCCATGAATTCCTCGACCTACCCTGCCGCCCAGCACGTCATGGTGCTCTACACCGGCGGCACCATCGGCATGCAAGCCAGCGAACACGGCCTGGCTCCGGCCTCCGGTTTCGAAGCGCGGATGCGTGAATACCTGCACAGCCAGCCTGAGCTGGTGGTGCCGCAGTGGCGCTTTCGCGAGATGTCGCCGCTGATCGACAGCGCCAACATGTCCCCGACCTATTGGCAGCAACTGCGTGAAGCAGTGGTCGATGCCGTCGACGTTCAGGGCTGCGACAGCGTGTTGATCCTGCACGGCACCGACACCCTCGCCTACAGCGCGGCGGCCATGAGCTTTCAATTGCTCGGCCTGAATGCGCGGGTGTGCTTCACCGGTTCGATGTTGCCGGCCGGCGTGACCGACAGCGATGCCTGGGAAAACCTCGGTGGTGCTCTGGTTGCTTTGGGCCAAGGTCTGGCGCCGGGTGTGCATCTGTACTTCCACGGCGAGCTGCTGGCGCCAACCCGCTGCGCCAAGGTACGCAGTTTCGGTCGGCATCCGTTCAAGCGCCTGGAGCGTCAAGGCGGCGGAGCGAAGGCCCCGTCACTGCCAGCAACGTTGAACTACAACCAGAGCAAGCAACTGGCGAAAGTCGCTGTGTTGCCGCTGTTCCCCGGCATTGGCGCCGAACAACTGGATGGCGTGCTGAACAGCGGCATCCAGGGCCTGGTGCTTGAGTGCTACGGCAGCGGCACCGGGCCGAGCGACAACCCCGAGTTTCTCGCCGCGCTTTCGCAGGCACGGGACAACGGCGTGGTGGTCGTTGCAGTGACGCAGTGCCATGAAGGTGGCGTTGAGCTGGACGTTTACGAGGCCGGCAGCCGGTTGCGTGGTGTCGGTGTATTGTCCGGTGGCGGCATGACTCGCGAGGCAGCGTTCGGCAAGCTGCATGGGTTGCTGGGTGCAGGTCTGGACACCGCTGAAGTGCGGCGACTGGTCGAACTCGACCTCTGCGGCGAACTTAGCTGATACCACCCGACACCTGTGGGAGCGAGCCTGCTCGCGATAGCGGTATGTCAGACACATTGCTGCTGGACGTGCCGACGCCATCGCGAGCAGGCTCGCTCCCACAGGATCTTCATTGGGCACATAACTTGCTGCGTTCCAGCCATCCCAAGGCTGGAAGCCGCTCATGCTGCACTCCCACCTCACCACCCTCAATGCTGTCTCCCTGGTGCTCAACGCCTTCAAGGCCGAAGGCCTGTCCAGCGACGCCTTGCTCGCGGGGAGCGGTATCAGCGCAGCGGACTTGAACCGTGCCGACACGCGCATCACCACCAACCAGGAAATGCAGGTCTGCGCCAACGCGGTCGCGCTCAAGCGTGACATCGGCCTGGAGCTGGGTCGGCGCATGCACGTTTCCTGCTACGGGATGCTCGGTTATGCGCTGCTCACCAGTGCCACCTTCGGTGACGCTTTGCGCCTGGCGATACGTTTTCCGGCGCTGTTGGGAACACTTTTCGAGCTGAGCCTGGAGGACGACGGCGAACGCATCTGGTTCGTCGCCGCCGACTACCGGGAGAGCCCGGCGATGGCGGTGTTCAATGCCGAGTTCTGCCTGGTGTCATTGAAAGTCACCTGCAACGACCTGCTCGGCCACCCGCTGCCGTTGATCGCCGCGCGTTTCGAACATGCCGCGCCGGACTATCAAGCGACCTACGCCGCACACTTCAACTGCCCGCTGCACTTCGAAGCGCGGGACAACGCCTTTGCTTTCGACAAGCGCTGGCTCGACCAACCCCTGCCGCTCGCGGATGTCATCACCCATCAGGCCATGGCCGAACGCTGCCGCAAGCAGAACCTCGAGTTCACCGGGCGTCAGGCGTGGCTGGGGCGGATTCGCCAGTTGCTCAGTGCGCAATTGAATGCCGCACCGGGGCTCGAAGGGTTGGCCGAGCAGATGAATTGCTCGGCGCGGACATTGCGTCGGCACCTCAAGGACCTGGGGTGCAGTTATCAGGAATTGCTGGATGAGCTGCGATTCGAGCAGGCCAAGCAACTGCTCTGCGAAGACCAGATGCCGATCTACCGGATCGCCGAAGTGCTGGGCTTCAGCGAGACCGCGAGCTTCCGCCATGCCTTTGTGCGCTGGAGCGGCGTGGCGCCCAGCCAGTTCCGCCCATAGCCAAGACCTTGTAGGAGCCAGCTTGCTGGCGAAGAACGGTAACGCGGTGTGCCTGATACACCGCGTTAACCGGATCGCCAGCAAGCTGGCTCCTACAGGACCGTCGTTATGCCAACAAGGGGCGAATTTCGGTCAACTATTTTGGCCACATCGATCCCCTTTTGGCCTTTCCTGCCGTTCTCCGAATCGCCATCCGCCGCAAGACTGTGTTCAACCGAATCAGCCTGCGGAGAACAAGAAATGCTGACGATCTACTCGGACGATCACCACCTGCACCACGGCCGTTGTGAATTGATAGACGGGCAACTCAAGCCCTGCTTCGAAATGCCCTCGCGCGCCGACCATGTGCTGTCACGGGTGCAAAACCAGCACCTCGGCCCGGTAGAAGCGCCGAAGGACTTCGGCCTCGACCCGATTGCACGCATCCACAGCCGCGACTACCTCGACTTCTTCAAAGGCGCCTGGGCACGCTGGACCGAGTTCAACACCGACGGCGACTTGCTGCCTTACACCTGGCCGGCCCGTACCTTGCGCCGCATCAAACCCACCAGCCTGCACGGCGAACTGGGTTATTACAGCTTCGACGGCGGCGCCCCGATCACCGCCGGCACCTGGCAGGCCGCGTACAGCGCAGCCCAAGTGGCGCTCACCGCCCAGGCGGAAATCCAGCGTGGCGCGCGCAGTGCCTTCGCGTTGTGCCGTCCACCGGGACACCATGCCGCCAGCGACTTGATGGGCGGTTATTGCTACCTCAACAACGCCGCCATCGCCGCTCAGGCGTTCCTCGATCAGGGCCACAAGAAAGTCGCGATCCTCGACGTCGATTACCACCACGGCAACGGCACCCAATCGATTTTCTATGAGCGCAGCGATGTGCTGTTCACTTCGATCCACGGCCATCCAGAAGCCGAGTTTCCGTTCTTCCTCGGTTATGAAGACGAGCTCGGAGAAGGCGCGGGCGAAGGCTTCAACTTCAACTACCCGTTGCCCGCCGGCAGCGGTTGGGATGTCTGGAGCGCAGCGCTGGAACAAGCCTGCAAAGAGATCGAAAAGTACGGTGCCGAGATCGTCGTCGTGTCTCTGGGCGTCGATACGTTCAAGGACGATCCAATCTCCCAGTTCAAGCTCGACAGCCCGGATTACCTGGCGATGGGCGAGCGCATCGCCAAGCTGGGCGTGCCAACCCTGTTCGTGATGGAAGGCGGTTACGCGGTCGAAGAAATCGGCATCAATGCCGTGAACGTTCTTGAAGGTTTTGAAAGCGCCCAAGGGAAATAACAACAATGAACACACTCAAGCGTTTCATCGTGCCCGCGCTCTGCGCCACGGTGCTCAGCGGGGCCGCTCACGCTGAAGAGCGCACGTTGCGCGTCTACAACTGGTTCGACTACATCACCCCCAAAGCGCTGGAAGACTTCAAGGCGCAGAACACCCAGACCAAGCTGATCTACGACATTTTCGACACCAACGAAGCGCTGGAAGCCAAGCTGCTGACAGGCAACTCCGGCTACGACGCGGTGGTGCCGTCCAACGTGTTCCTCGCCAAGCAGATCGAGGCCGGTGTTTTCCAGCCGCTGGACCGCAGCAAACTGCCGAACTGGAACCACCTCGATCCCAAGCTGATGAAGCTGATCGAAGCCAACGACCCCGGCAACAAATTCGCCGTGCCGTACATGTACGGGACCATCCTGATCGGCTTCAACCCGGACAAGGTCAAAGCCGCGCTGGGCGCCGACGCGCCGGTTGATAGCTGGGACCTGATCTTCAAGGAAGAGAACATCAGCAAGCTCAAGCAGTGCGGCGTCGCCCTGCTCGATTCGCCGTCGGAAATCCTGCCCCTGGCCCTGCAACACCTCGGCCTGGACCCCAACAGCAAGAAGCCGGCGGACTACGAAAAGGCTGAAGCGCTGTTGATGAAGATCCGGCCGTACGTCACGTATTTCCACTCCTCCAAATACATGGCCGACATCGCCAACGGTGACATTTGCGTCGCGGTCGGTTATTCCGGCAGCTTCTCCCAGGCGGCCAACCGCGCCAAGGAAGCAAAGAACGGGGTGACCGTCGACATGCGCCTGCCGAAAGAAGGTGCGCCGATCTGGTTCGACATGCTCGCGATTCCGAAGGGCGCGAAGAACACCGAGGACGCCTACACCTTCATCAACTACCTGCTGCAACCGCAGGTGATCGCGCCGGTCAGTGACTTCGTCGGCTACCCGAACCCGAACAAGGACGCTACGGAACTGGTCGACCCGGCGATCCGCAACAACCCGAACCTGTACCCGACCGAAACGGCCATGGCCACGCTTTACACCCTGCAACCGCTGCCGCGTGATGCCGAACGTGCGCGCACGCGGGCCTGGACCAAAATCAAGTCGGGGACCTGAAGCCCTCCCTGAAAAGCGAAGACCCGCCGTGATGCGGGTCTTTTTTTGCCTGCGATATTTATGTACCGCCAGACACCTGAGCTCGCCCGATACCGTCCCCTGATCCAGCGCTGCGCATTCAACCGCAGCGTACTCAATCAGGAGACGACCATGTCCGATACCCCTTCCCCGAGTGCAGAAAATGTACTGACCCAACTGGTCACCGGCCCCTCGATCAGAGAGGTTGCAGCGACTGCATTGGCGCCTGCACTCAACGCGCTTTACCCGCAGTTGAAGATAGATCCGACGCTCGCCACGGTCGTCACTCCGACCTGGGTCGATACCGGCAGCGAGGTCGCGCCGGGCAATAATCTGTATGAATCGCTCACCGACGTATTGGTGCGGCTCGGGTTGTCGGGTTCGACGGTGATGCTCATCGATGGCGAGCATTTCCTGACCCTGCAACCGGGCGTTGTACCGCCGGCTCAACTGCCCGTGAACATCACGGCCATCGGTTCACTGATCAATACGCTCGCACCGCAGCTGTTCATCGCCTACCAGCAACAGCAACTGGATTACTGGAATCAGCAGACAAGCCCTTCGACCCCACGCTGGCATCAGCTCTCGCAGGCGCTGCAAGACATCTGGAACCTCGATGCGACCACCGACTGGGATGCCGATCAAAAAGCAATGGCCCTTGCCGTGTTCACTCAGCCGGATCGGGCAGCACGGCGCTCACAGGACAAGTACTTGACCAAGGCCTGCCTGATCGATACCGAACACGTTGAAAGCGCGCAGAGCAAACATCTGCGGGTTCTGGATATCGCCGTGTTTGTGGGTACGTTGGACAGTCGAACCCTGGTGCTGACCCACTCGATTACCGAAGGGTTCAGGCGTTACGACTCTGTTGCGGCGCTGGGCGAAACATTGTTTGCAAACCCTGGGGCGTCGAGCACCGGGCAGACCCTGCAATGGCGACTGTATGAACCCGAGGGCAACTTCTTCCATCATCAAGCGTGTGCGCTGATCGCACTCGAAGCCGAAGCCATCGGTGCCTTCAATACATTCCAGAGCACTACGCCAACCAGGCTTTCACCGCAAATCAGCGCGGCGGCGAAGAGCTTCACTGAGTTTGAAGCCCTGCCTTCGTCGCGCTTCAACCAGGTTCAGGGGTTACTGACAGGCTGGCTGAGCAACGCATCGTCAGCGGACCTGACCCGTTACAGCCGACACCTGATGGACCTGGCGCAGTTGCGAGAGCAGGACGCTGGAAAAACCTTCGACGAAGGCATCGCTTCACTGCCGGAATTTACCCTGCAAACCCTGCGAGAGCAGATGATCAAGGATCATCCAACGGCAGCGGACCTGAATCTGAAAGACATTCAAATCAGCATCACCAGCCTCATCGTGCTGGGCACTTTCGTGGTCCCCGGCAAGACGCAGACCGTTACGTTGTCGCTGATCGAATTGGCACTGCAAAACCTGATAGCCGTTCCGTTGGGCAACAAGACGGTGCAGTACAAAAACGGCGACCCTGTGCCCGCCTGGATGACACCCGCCTACCTGGAAAACCTCGTCACCCAGGTCGATATCGGCGCGGTCTACCCGGCACTGATCAAGCGCAAGTTGCTGGATGACTCGCGAGAATCGTTGCGCCGACAAACGCTCTACACGCGTCATCTGCGCACCCAGTTGCCCTTGCAGGCGCTGCAACACAAGATGCGCGGCGAAGCCGGCATTGATGAACGAGGCTACCAATACGTCAACGCAGCCCTGCAGCAAAGCGCGGCCGACCGCCGGGTGAATGGGCAGGAGATTGTCATTCGCCCGTTGGCTTTTATCAGCAGTGAAAGCGCCGACAGCAAGGGCGACGAAGTCGCCAATATGTTCGTCATCGGCCCGCGCTCCACTGATCAAGGACCGTGCCTGCTCTACCGGCCATTGCTCGTGCCCTCGCTGACGCAGTACCCGAACGAAGCCAATCTGCTGTACGCGATCAAGCACGAAAAACCCCTTCGCCAATCGGTCCTGGCATGGCTGGCCGACGACGTGCGCTTCAACTATTCCCAGTACGTGTTTTCCGGTGAGTTGCCTTCGGTCTGGACCCTGACCCAATTGCTGGTCGATCCCACCTCGGCGCTGGGCAAGATGGGCGCGGTGTCGCTCAGTGCGGCAGCCCTTGATGATGATTCACTGGCGCCGCTGTTCAAAGCCAATGCCAACGCCATGATGACGTTGGCTGACCGTCAATCAGTGTCCAATGCACAAGCTCGCTGGGAAACGCTCAAGCACGGTGCATGGATGCTGTTCAACGTCGCCTTGCCCTTCCTCGGGCGCACTGCCGGGGTTGCCGCGTGGATCTGGCAGATCATGGACGACTTGCAGGAAATCACCGATGCCGCAGAAAGCGAAGACAGCCAACTTGCCTGGTCTGCCGTGACCGATTTGCTGTTGATGCTCGGCATGGTACTGGCTCATCGGGCTGCCGCTCGCCATAAACCGGTCTCGCGATTAGCCGAGAAACTCGAGCCACCACCGGTCACACCGCCCATCAAGCCTGCGCAGAAAATCACGGTCACTCGCCTGCCCGACCTTAATCAACTGCCTCACGACCATGAGACGTCTTTGCACGCCGTCGCCACACTGCCGCCTCTAGCGTTGGGCACCTTGCTGGATGAACTGGCCATTGCCGAACCCAAGGGAATGGCCGTCGCCTCCAGCGTGGCCGGCCCTCACCAGCACCTCAGTTCACTAAACGGAAAATGGTATGCGAAGGTCGGCCAGCGATGGTTCGAAGTCACCCTCAACGACAATAACGACGTGCAAATCATTGACTCACGCCAGTCCCCCCCGCGCACCGGGCCGTTGCTGATCAAGAACGCCAGGGGCGAATGGTTTATCGATACACGGCTGAGGCTGCGGGGCGGGGGCAGGGAGAGGCAGCGGCTGGAACAGCAAAACAAAGTGCGTCTGGCTGAACTGAAACAGCAAATGACAGCGTTCGAAAGCCAGGTCAAAAGCCGGGAAACAGAACTCAAGGAAGCTGAAAAAAACGCGAAGGCAGCGAGCGCCACCGACACCCATCGCCGCTTGTACCTTGAAATGCTCGATGCGCAGATGTCATTCATCAGCGCCAACATTGAACAGATGAAAGCGTTCAATGCTCGCGAAGCCATTCCCAATTTCCGAAAAGCGATGATCAGCCGCCTGGATTTCCAACTATCGCTGCTGGAGAAATGGTTCGACCACCAGCGTCCTGTTTTCGACAATCAAATGCGTCTCTCCCTCAATCTTCTCGACACACAACCAACGGAAAACACGCAGGCCGCCCGACAGACCTTTCAACACATGAGCGATCTGACCGAGGGCTACATCAACAAAATCGAATTCGCGCAATCGCGCTTCGAGCAACTGAACCTGCTCGGCAAAGAAGCCGTGGAAGTGATCCGCGACGTCAAGGCCAACATACCGACGTTCGATTTACAGGACCTCAAACTGTTCCAGATCACGCTGGCCCAGGAGTTGTGCCTCGCACCCTCGGTTGCGCTCACGCATGAAGCACGCCCGGCGCTGGAGAGCGTTGTCGAAAACGCAGCGCTCGCCATCCAGGCTTCACTGGATCTGGCCGCTGACGAAGACGTGTTGCGCTTGCCGGAGCGAATAGAGGGGCTCAGTGATCTGGTGGAGCAACTCACGGTCACCGATCAGCGCATCATCGATCTGCCCGGCGAGTTCCCCGGTCAGTTCCTGCAACCCTCGCTCGACCTGATGCGCCAACGTATCGACGCGTTTCAACAGCGCACTGTGAAGCACCTGGCGAGCCTGCTGCGCGAGCGCCAAGCGCTCGAACCGCAACCTGGCCCTTCCCGTCTGCCGACCGCTCCTGTCAAACGCATCATCAAGACCCGTTACAACGGCACGGTGGTCGGCCAACTACGCGCCGATGCCGTGGCGGACGGATCAGAACTGGTCGACGTAACCTCGACACTGACAGGCAAAGTCATCTCGACCTTTCATGAGAAAACCCCGGGTGTCTGGGTTGAACGAGTGGCCGCGAAACCGGTTTCCCCTGCCGTCGTCCAACTCGATTTGGGTACAAGCATTGTTCAAGGTCAGGCAATGCTGGACGGGCTGGAGGCGTTCATCCGCCGAACGGACGCCCATTCGAAAGGAGCGCGGCGAATTCCCGTGGAAATCGAGGAGATGTTCCATCAGCAGGCCCATCGACTGCAGGAGGCCGCCAAGGCAATCGACGAAGCACTGATTTCCAGCAACGCCACCGATGACGGTCCGGGGTCTGCCGTGACACTGATCAAGCAGCTGAGTGACGGAGCAACCCGCCTCTACAGTCAGGGACGCACAACGCGAATCAGCATGACAAAACTACAGCCGCCGACGGCTGAGCGGGTCCAGTGGCTGCAAAGCGAAGGTCAGGTCGACATCGTCAGGAACCCCGGCCGACGCTTGCTCAAAAGCCGTAAAAAAGACTACCTCGAGGAATATGAGGTCCGTGACCACACCAGCAAAAATGTTCTGTGGTACGCACACTTTCACTATGCGCAGCCCGCGTCGCCTGTCCAGACGTTCACGGCGGCGCATCTGAAAACCGTGCAGCAACGGCTGCTGGGCGGCGCATCCGAAGCGCGCAGTGCGAATGACGATCTCCACGCAATTGCGATTTATCGCAGCGAAATCAGCCCACAACTGGCGACTGCACTGTTTTTCGCGAAGGTGCTGCCGTCGGCCTCAAAATCGTAAGTCTTGCGTCGTGGTGAACCGTAACCGCTAACGGCGCCAGACCTTTTCCAGCCGCCCGAGTGCGGTGCTGATGGCCGCCTCGGGCACGGCCGCGAAACCCAGGACCAGCCCGGCACGCTGGTCCACCGGTTTCTGCGAGTCCGGCAACCAATAGCTGCTCAGCGCATTGATCTCGACATCGACGCTGGCGGCTTTTTCTATCAATTCGTACTCGCGCGCCTGTGAGTCGACCGCCACCGTCAGATGCAGCCCTGCCGCGACACTCGGCAGGCTGCCGATGCCGGGGATGTTCTGCGGCCAGCCCGCCAGCAACGTATTGCGTCGACTCAGGGCGGCACGGCGCATGCGGCGGATGTGCCGCTGGAAATGCCCGGCGGCCATGAACTCGGCCATCACCGCCTGGGTGCTGACTTCGGAATGCCGGACGTCCACCGCTCGACGTTGAGAAAACGCCTGCACCAGAGCCGGCGGCAACACCAGATAACCCAGGCGCAACGCCGGGAATGCAACTTTGCCAAAGGTCCCGACGTACAAGACCCGGCCCTGCCGATCGAGTGCCGCCAACGGCGCCAGGGGTGCGCCGCTGTAACGGTATTCGCCGTCGTAGTCGTCCTCGACGATCCAGCCTTGGTTGCGCTCCGCCCAAGCGAGTAATTCAAGTCGCCGCGCCAGGCTCATTACCACGCCGGTCGGGTATTGATGCGAAGGCGTGACATAGGCCAGCCGACAATCGCTGAGCCGGGCCAGTTCGGTGCAGTCGATGCCCTCGCCGTCCACCGCCACCCCATGCAATTTCGCCCCGGCCACGGCGAACGCATGACCTGCCGCCCGATACCCCGGATTTTCAATCGCCACCCCGTCGCCCGGCTCCACCAGCAGCTGTGCACAAAGGCTAATCCCCTGCTGTGCGCCGCTGGTGATCACTATTTGCTCAGCCGTGCACTGCATCCCCCGCGAACTGCGCAAATAAGCGGCGATCAGGCCGCGCAAGCGCGCATCGCCTGCCGGATCGCCATAACACAGCTGCTGCAAATCCGGTTTACGCCAGAAAGCCGCATTCAGCTTGGCCCACACCTCGAAGGGAAACAGGTCGAACGCCGGAACGCCCACCCGAAAAGCCCGAGGCGGACCGCTGGGCGGCGTGGCCAAATGGTTCTTTTCAACGCGCCCCAGCGCTCCGCTGTGGATAACTTTACTGGATGAAACCACAGGTAAATCCAGCCAATTTGTGGATAAGGCTGTGGGTAACCCTGTTGACAACCCTGTGGATACTTTTGTGGATAGTTTTTTCGTGGGCAACGCCGCTTGAGGCAATTGCGCGACGTAAGTCCCGTCCCCGACACGTCCCTCGATGAAGCCTTCTGCGTAGAGCTGATCGTAGGCGCGAACCACGCTGTTGCGGGAAATCGCCAACGCCGCCGCCAAGTCCCGGCTGGCCGGCAATCGAGTGCCACTGGCCAATCGCCCGTCGAGCACCCGCAGGCGCAAGGCCTGATAGAGCTGACGACTAAGCCCCTGACGGCGATCAAGTTCGATACCGGCGGGGTTGAACGATAGGGAAAGCGGCGCTTCGCTCATGGCAATGGACCTATGAAATTGGTCGTTAATGGCTCTTACAACAGACCAATAGCCTGCCTAGGATGGACGCATTCGCCAAGGAATTTTTCCATGTACAACCCCAGCGGCTTTGCCATCAAAGATTTGCATGAACTGCAGCAGCAGATACTCGACACGCGTCTTGCCGTGGTGATTACCCACGACGAGCAAGGCTTGCAAGCCAGTCACCTGCCGTTGTTGTTCAGCCCTGACCAAGGTCCGAATGGCACCCTGTACGGTCATTTCGCCCGGGCCAACCCGCACTGGAAGGCACTGCAAAACGGTGCCGAAGCGCTGGTCATTTTCGCCGGTGCCGACGCGTACATCAGCCCGGGCTTTTATCCGAGCAAAGCCGAGCACGGCAAAGTCGTACCGACCTGGAACTACGTCGCCGTACACGCTTACGGCACCGCAGAGGTTTTCACCGACGCCGACCGCCTGCTCAATCTGGTCAGTGCGTTGACCGATCGCCATGAAGCCGGTCGCGCCCAACCATGGACAGTCGCTGAAGCACCCGCCGACTACATCGACGGCATGCTCAAGGCCATCGTCGGGTTTGCCCTACCGATCCAGCGCCTGGAAGGCAAACGCAAACTCAGCCAGAACCGCAGCACCGCAGACATCGCCGGTGTGCGCGAGGGGCTCGCCGCCAGCCCCGACGTGCACGACCAGGCCCTCGCCCACTTGATGCGCTAAGGATTGAACATGAGTCAGATTGAAATCCGCCAGGTCACCGCTGCTGATCACGCTGCGTGGCTGCCGTTGTGGCAAGCCTACCTGCGCTTCTACAACACCGAACTGCCTGAGGCGGTCACGGACAGCACATGGCAACGCCTGCTCGACTCGAATGAACCGACTCATTCGGCATTGGCGTGGAGCGATGGCAAAGCGGTCGGCATGGTGAACTTCATCTACCATCGGTCGAACTGGAGCATCGAAAACTCCTGCTACCTTCAAGACCTGTTGGTAACACCCGAAACCCGCGGCACCGGCGTCGGCCGAAAACTGATCGAATTTGTCTACGCGACCGCCAAAGCGGACGGCTGCTGCAAGGTCCACTGGTTGACCCACGAAACCAACGCCACCGCGATCCAGCTCTACGAGCGCATCGCCGAGCGCCCTGGTTTCATCCAGTTCCGCAAAGCCCTTTAAGGTTCAAGGAGAACGACATGACGACTTCACTCGCAGACTGGAAAGGCGTCCCGGCGCCAACGGTGCAAACCATCGAAGGGCGCTTCATCCGCCTGGAAAAACTCGACCCGGCACGCCATGGCGACGGTTTGTTCAAAGCCCTGCAAGGCCCCGGTGCCGACCCGAAACTTTGGGATTATTTGCCTTACGGTCCTTTCCCGGAGCGCAGCGTTTTCAACGACTGGCTGAACAATCACGCGGCCAACAGCGACCCGTATTTCTTCAGCGTGATCGACCGTGCCAGCGGCGATGTGCAAGGCATTCTCAGCTTGATGTCGATCGTTCCGTCTCAGGGCCGTATTGAAATCGGCCACGTCACCTTCGGTGCGCCGATGCAGCGTTCGCCGAAAAGTACCGAGGCGGTGTATCTGCTGGCGAAAGAGTCGTTCGCGCTGGGCTACAGGCGTCTGGAGTGGAAATGCAACAACGGCAACGCTCGCTCCAAGTACGCGGCTGAGCGCTTGGGGTTCAGTTTTGAAGGGGTGTTCCGCCAGCACATGGTGGTCAAGGGGCAGAACCGGGATACGGCCTGGTATTCGATTCTGGATTCGGAATGGCCGGTGGTTGGGGCGGGGTTTGAGCGGTGGTTGAGTGATGAGAATCAGACGGGTTCGGGGCAAGTGAAAACTCTGGCTGAGTGTCGCGGGTAAATCAGCGGCGCCTGGACGGACGCCTTCGCGGGCAAGCCTCGCTCCTACGGGATCATACGAACCTGTAGGAGCGAGGCTTGCCCGCGAATGGCATCACACCAATTTCTGGGCAAGCACCGCAATATGCTCCGGCCCAATCCCGCAGCACCCACCCAAATGGCTGGCACCGCGCTCTTTCCAGTCCGCCGCCCAATGCAGGTAGCCCGGCGGGTCCAGATCGTCGCGCAACGGGTCCAGACCGTCATTGGCCGTTGCCTCTTTCGGTTGCGGCGGGAAGGCATTGGCGTACGCGCCGATGTGAATCTTCACTCCCAGACGCTCGAACGTTTCCCGCGCCGCATCAATCGCCGCACCGATCACTTCCGGCTGGCTGCAGTTGAACAGCAACGTCTCGACACCCAGCTGCGCAGCCACTGCAGCGGCTTCGGCCACAGGTTCGCCGGAACGCAAACGCGGGACTTCGTCCGTGTCCTCATCCTTCAGGGTAAACGACAGCCAGAACGGCTTGCCGTCCTTCGGCAGACCGGCGTGAATCGCTCGCGCTTCCACGATCGAGCTTTGGGTTTCGGCCAGCCACAGGTCGACATGCGGGGCCAGCCCCTCGACCAGCGGCGCGAGCAATTCCGTCACCCGAGTCGCGTCGAACAAATCCGGCCGATAGGAACCGAACAACGGCGGCAATGAACCCGCCACACGCACCGGTTTGCCCGCAGCGTCCACCGCACGCCTGGCCAACTCCCCGGCCAGCGCCGCGAGGGCTCGACCCTCAGCCGCAAAACGTTCTTCGCCAATGTGAAAAGGCACCACCGCATAGCTGTTGCTGGTGATCACGTTCGCGCCGCTTTCGATATAAGCCGCGTGCACCGCCTCGACGGCCTGCGGCGCTTCGCTCAAGGCCAGCGCCGACCATTCCGGCTGTCTGAACGGCGCACCGCGGCGCTGCAACTCACGACCCATGCCGCCATCCAGAATCACTGTGCTTGCTGCGCTCATATGCTTTTTACTCATATGCTTATGAAAATAACTCACTACCAGAGTAGTTCTTATAACTATTTAATACGCACCATCCGGTTAATAACAACCATTTTTTTATCAGGGGTCGACTGTGAAACTTCAACCACTACTGGCCCTGGGCCTGACGATTCTGGCTGCCTCCACCCAAGCCTTCGGCGGCGCCACGCTGGACCGCATCGAGCAAAAGAAAGAACTGGTCGGCGTGCTGATGGAAAGCTATCCGCCCTTCTCGTTCCTCAATGACCAGAACCAGCTCGACGGTTTCGACGTTGATGTGGCCAAAGCCGTGGCCAATAAACTCGGGGTCAAACTGCGCCTCGAAACACCGTCCTGGGACGTGATCGCCGCCGGCCGCTGGAGCGGGCGCTACGACATTTGCATCTGCTCCATGACCCCGAGCAAGGCCCGCGCCGAAGTCTTTGATTTCCCGGTCGAGTACTACGCCTCACCCGCGGTGATCGTGGTCAACGCCAAGGACGACAGCATCCACAACGCCAAGGACCTGAGCGGCAAGAAAGTCGGCCTCACCAGTGCTTCCAGCTACGAAAGCTACCTGAACAAAAACCTGGTGATCGAAGGCGCCGAAGACACGCAGTTGCAGTACCCGTTTGAAAACGTGCAGATCGCCCCGTACGACACCGACAACGTGGCGTTCCAGGACCTGGGGCTGGGCGCTGGCGTGCGACTGGATGCGGTCCTCACCAACCTGGTCACCGCGCAGCCGCGCCTGACCGAAGACAAACGCTTCAAGCTTGCCGGCGAACCGCTGTACTCGGAGCCAAACTCGGTGGCCATCGAAAAAGGCGATGCACAGTGGGACGCCAAGGTGCGTGACGTCTTCGCGCAACTGAAACAGGACGGCACCCTGAGCAAACTCTCGCAAAAATGGATCGGCGCCGACATCAGCAAATGACTTCCTTTCCCAACCCACCTCAGCCGCCACAACCGGTGGCTGAGTCCCGGCTGCAACGGATCTTCGGTTTTCGCACGCGGTTGTACCTGACCTGGGCGGCAATGCTGGGACTGTTCGCCAGTTTCTTCCTGAGCTTCGACCTGAAGTTCTCGATCATCCTCGACAAACTGCCCAACCTGATCGGCCTGCACCTGGCACCAAACGGCTTTCTGCAAGGTGCGGCGCTGACCCTGTTTTTGTGCCTGTGCTCAATCGTCGCGTCGTCGCTGCTGGGCTTCATCACCGCCCTCGCACGGTTGTCGAAAAGCGCAGTGGCCTTCGGCATTGCAAGTTTCTACGCCTCGTTCTTTCGCGGCACTCCGCTGCTGATCCAGATCCTGCTGATCTACCTCGGCCTGCCGCAACTCGGCATCGTGCCGGGCGCCGTCGTCGCCGGCATCATCGCCCTGTCGCTGAACTACGGCGCCTACCTCAGCGAAATTTTCCGCGCCGGCATCCTCGGCGTCCCCCACGGCCAGCGTGAAGCCTCGCTGGCACTGGGCATGCGCGAAACCGTGATCTTCTGGCGCGTCACCCTGCCGCAAGCCATGCGCACCATCATCCCGCCGACCACCAACCAATTCATCTCGATGCTCAAAGACTCGTCACTGATCTCGGTGATGGGTGTTTGGGAGGTGATGTTTCTGGCGCAGTCGTATGGGCGCTCGAGCTATCGCTACATCGAGATGCTGACGACGGCGGCGGTGATTTACTGGGTGATGTCGATTGGGTTGGAGCTGATTCAGGCGCGGATGGAGCGGCATTATGGGAAGGCGTATTTGAGTCGTAGTTAGGAAAGGATTGCAGCTTTCGAACCTGCGCAACCCTTGTAGGAGCCGGCTTGCCGGCGATAGCGATCTCAAGGACGCCATCGCCGGCAAGCCGGGCTCCTACAAGTACCTCCAGAGCAATACATCGAGGGCGTCACAGCCTTTGGCTCAACGTGATGAGCTGTAGGTAGACGAGTTTCCAGGCCGTAACAAACAGACCAGTCCTGAAATGCTGTAGGCAAAAACGCTCGCTCATGAAGTCCACTGCGCGATTAGACTTCACGGTTAAATTTTAGCTACAACCGAATGTCCAAGACCCTGCAAAAACGCCGGAAACGCCCGGCATTCAACGCCTGGGCCCGCCTCCTAAAGTTCGACCTCCTGAAAAACGAGGTCGTACTCAATGCCCAAGCCTTACCCTCATCGCCCGCACCGAATCGCGTTGGCGGTCGCCCTCACACTCGGAAGCATCGAGTTGTCCATGGCTCAGCAAGCAGAGCTCGATACCGTCATCGAAGCCCCCGCCAAGAAGGCTCGTGCAACGCCTTGGCCTAAAAGAGATGACCTTCTGGCGATCAAAAATTTCATTGGCCCTATGTCGCATGCCGTCAACGCCGCTGCGCCTGAGCCGATAGAATCGTCCATTCCGGTGGTATCCGCACCACCGGCTCCAGAACCTGTGGATCTTTACGCAGACCTCTACGAGTTTCCCGAAACTCACAACGATTCACTCATACCAAACCTGGCCGAAAAGGTCGCAGAGCGCATCGTCGCCGAACCGGTTATCAATGACCTGTTAGCGACCGGGAAATTGATCCCTGCGACGGAACAGCATAATCAGGCCCACAGGACACCTGACACACCTTCCGAACCGGTAAACGACGACGTCCCGCTCACGTTCGAGGACTTTGCAAAAGCCGACACAACCAAGCGCACTACTGCGTCAGGGCGGTACACAAGCATCGACGGCGTCTCACTGGCGCTAGGGGACGGAAATGACCTGTTGATAATCAACAAGGGCGCCAGCTTTTCAGGGGAAATACAGGGCGGCGACGGGGTGAACGGCATACTCCTGGACTCTTCCGAAGGCGGCGTACTCGGCCAGACCCGTAACTTCCTTGGATTGCGAGTTGCCCGAGGTGCCTGGTCTTTGACCGGCAAAGGTGACTTTGATGTGGGAGCGGAAGTGTTGAGCGGTGCGAAGCTGTTCAACATGGGCAGTATCGCGGGTGATGTCGACGTTCTCGAGGGTGGCACCTACGGTGGGCACGGTGAAGTTCGCGACCTGTTCGTAGGGGGTACGTTAATGGTCACTGAGGCGCTGGGGGCGCCACACGTCAAAGGAGACCTGATCCTTACGCGAAACGCCACGCTGTCTTACGCTGTAACCGCTGCCGGTCAAATGCCAACCCTTGTGGTCGACGGTGTTGCGGACCTTTGGAACGCCTCTCTGAATGTCGCTGCACTGCCGGGCAGCTATTCAACCAGCAACGTATACACCCTGCTCCGAGCCAGCAAAGTGGACGGTGAATTCGATCGTGTCACCAGTAATCTGGCGTACCTGACTCCAAAACTATTCCAGTCCGAAACCGAGGTGATGCTGCAATACACTCGCAACGAATTGCCACTGGATGACTTCGCCCTCGACAACAACAGTGAGAACTTTGCCCTGAGTGTTGTGGAGCCTGCCGCCTCGGCAAATGCCGCCATTACTGCCCTGCTCGGTTCGACCGTGGATACTGCGGCCAATGCCCTTGATCAACTCGCTGGTTACAGCACCGCCAATCTCGCCAAGATAACGCTGAACAGCGACGCTCCGGTGAGCGCCAGCATGCTTTCGGCCATGCGTCAGCTGGATGACGCCTATAGCAAACCCGGCAGGCGAAGCAGCTCACCTCGCCTGGCTGCCGGTAGCGAAAACGAAGGCAGAGTCTGGCTGCAAGCACTGGGGCACGGTGGAAAAGTGGATCGTGATTTTGACGCTCTGCAACATTCCACCAAGGGTCTGGTAATGGGCGCTGATTGGAGAGTTGATGAGGAATGGCGCCTGGGTGTGATCGGCGGCAAATCCGACACTCGCCTGGATAGCCGCACACTCGATGGTCGCCTCGATAGCTGGCATTTGGGGGCCTATGCACTGCGCCGGAATGGACCGATGTCGCTTCGTATGGGGCTCTCCCATAACAGCCACGATGGCAGCACCAAACGTCGAGTAGCCTTCAACGGATTCAGCGACAACCCCAAAGGTCGATACGACGCCAATACGCAGCAAGCCTTTGCGGAAGTGGGTTACAACGTGGGTCGCGACGTCTATACCATCGAGCCGTTCGCCAGCCTCGGCTATCAGCGCTATCAACGCGACGGCTATACGGAAAAAGGTGGGGACGCGACCCTGAAAGTCTTGGGACAAACACGGAACAACGTCAACAGCACCTTCGGTCTGCGCGTGGCGAAGCTCAACACGCTGAACAACGGAATCAAGTTGACCCCACATTTGAGCGCTGGCTGGAAACATACCTATGGAGAGGTCTTAAGCCACACCCGGCAAAAACTGGCGACCGGAGGCACGCGTTTCACCGTGGAAGGTGCGCCGCTGGATCGTAACAGCGTGATGCTCGATGCCGGGCTCGACCTGTCGCTTTCGGCGCGGCATACGCTGGGCGTTGGAGTCACCGGAGAGATCGGCACCGACAGCCGAAATCATGGCGTCACGGGCCAATGGCGAATGACCTTCTAAACCCCATAAATCCCGGGCAAAAAAAAAAGGGGAGCACATGCCCCCCCGAGGTTTAAAGCGTTGTATCGAGGCTGTTAACTCAGCCTTCGATCTCGATCAGGATTTCGCCCGGGTTGACCCGGTCGCCCTTGGCCACGTGGATGGCGGTGACTTTGCCGGCGATGGCCGCCTGCACTTCGGTTTCCATCTTCATCGCTTCGGTGATCAGTACGGCCTGGCCGGCTTTCACAACGTCGCCTTCCTTGACCAGCACGTCGACGATGTTGCCCGGCATGGTGGTGCTGACGTGGCCCGGCGCAGTGGCTTGCTTGCGCTTGCTGCTGCCGCCGCTGACGAATTCGTTGAGTGGTTCGAACACCACTTCTTCCGGCATGCCGTCGATGGACAGGTAGAAGTGACGCTTGCCTTCAGCCTTGACGCCGACACCGGTGATGTCGACGCGGTAGGTTTCGCCGTGGACGTCGATGACGAACTCGGTCGGCACGCCTTCGCCGCCGGCAGAGGCTACGCCGCCCGCTTCCGGGATCGGCAACAGCACTTCTGGAGTGAGGGTGCCGGCAGCGCGTTCCTCGAGGAATTTGCGGCCGATGTCCGGGAACATCGCGTAGGTCAGAACGTCTTCTTCAGACTTGGCCACGGCGCCGATTTCGGCACGCAGCTTGGTCATTTCCGGCTTGAGCAGGTCAGCCGGACGAACGTCGATCACTTCTTCGCTGCCGATGGCCTGGCGGCGCAGTTTTTCGTTTACGGTGCCTGGCGCCTTGCCGTAGCCGCCTTGCAGGTAGAGCTTCACTTCGTTGGTGATGGTTTTGTAGCGCTCACCGGCCAGCACGTTGAAGAACGCCTGGGTGCCAACGATCTGCGAGGTCGGGGTTACCAGCGGCGGGAAACCGAGGTCTTCACGAACGCGCGGGATTTCGGCCAGCACTTCGCTCATGCGGTTCAGCGCGCCCTGCTCTTTGAGCTGGTTGGCCAGGTTGGAGATCATGCCGCCCGGTACCTGGTTGACTTGCACGCGGGTGTCGACGGCGGTGAATTCGCTTTCGAACTGGTGGTACTTCTTGCGCACGGCGTAGAAGTACAGACCGATCTCTTGCAGCAATTCCAGGTTCAGGCCGGTGTCGAATTCGCTGCCTTTAAGGGCGGCGACCATCGACTCGGTGCCAGGGTGGCTGGTGCCCCAGGCGAAGCTGGAGATCGCGGTGTCGATGTGGTCGGCACCGTTTTCGATGGCCTTCATCTGGCACATCGCAGCCAGGCCAGCGGTGTCGTGGGAGTGAATGAACACAGGCAGCGACTGCTCGGCTTTCAGTGCCTTGACCAGTTCGCCTGTGGCATATGGGGTCAGCAGGCCGGCCATGTCCTTGATTGCCACCGAATCGCAACCCATGGCTTCCATTTGCTTGGCCTGGTTCACGAATGCCTCGATGGTGTGCACCGGGCTGGTGGTGTAGGCGATGGTGCCTTGGGCGTGTTTGCCCGCCGCTTTCACCGCTTCGATGGCCACGCGCAGGTTACGCACGTCGTTCATGGCGTCGAAGATGCGGAACACGTCGATGCCGTTGACCGCTGCCTTGGCGACGAAGGCTTTGACCACGTCGTCGCTGTAATGGCGGTAGCCCAGCAGGTTCTGGCCGCGCAGCAGCATTTGCAGCCGCGTGTTAGGCAACGCCGCGCGCAATTGGCGCAGACGCTCCCACGGGTCTTCTTTGAGGAAGCGTACGCAGGCGTCGAACGTCGCGCCGCCCCAGCACTCCAGCGACCAGTAGCCGACTTTGTCGAGCTTGTCGCAGATCGGCAGCATGTCTTCGGTGCGCATGCGGGTGGCGAGCAGCGATTGGTGGGCGTCGCGCAGGATTGTGTCGGTAACGTGGATTTGCTTGCTCATTGTTCTATTCCTCACAGGCCTGCGTGGGCGGCGATGGCGGCGGCGATGGCCAGGGCCAGCTCTTCGGGTTTGCGCTTGATCGAGTAATTGGTCAGTTCAGGGTGGCTTTCAACGAAGCTGGTATTGAACTGGCCGCTACGGAATTCCGGGTTACGCAGGATTTCCTGGTAGTACGCGGCGGTGGTCTTGACCCCTTGCAGACGCATGTCGTCGAGGGCGCGCAAGCCACGGTCCATCGCCTCTTCCCAGGTCAGCGCCCACACCACCAGTTTCAGACACATGGAGTCGTAGAACGGCGGAATGGTGTAGCCGGTGTAGATCGCCGTATCGGTACGCACGCCAGGACCGCCGGGTGCGTAGTAACGGGTGATCTTGCCGAAGCTCGGCAGGAAGTTGTTTTTCGGGTCTTCGGCGTTGATCCGGAATTGCAGCGCGAAACCGCGGTGCTGGATGTCTTCCTGTTTCACCGAAAGCGGCAGGCCGGACGCGATGCGGATCTGCTCACGCACGATGTCGATGCCGGTGATTTCTTCGGTGATGGTGTGTTCAACCTGCACCCGGGTGTTCATCTCCATGAAGTACACCTCGCCCTCGGCGAGCAGGAACTCCACGGTGCCGGCGTTCTCGTAACCCACTGCCTTGGCTGCGCGCACCGACAGGTCGCCGATGTAGGCGCGCTGTTCCGGGGTCAGTTGCGGGCTCGGGGCGATTTCGATGAGCTTCTGGTTGCGGCGCTGGATCGAGCAGTCACGCTCGAACAGGTGCACCACATTGCCAAAGCTGTCGCCGAGGATCTGCGCTTCGATGTGTTTCGGGTTGACGATGCATTTTTCCAGGAACACTTCCGCCGAACCAAAGGCCTTGGTGGCTTCGGAAATGACCCGTGGGAATGCTTGTTCAAGTTCTTCTCGGCTGTCGCAGCGACGGATACCACGGCCACCACCACCGGAAGTCGCCTTGAGCATCACCGGATATCCGATGCGGTCGCCTTCGACCAAGGCTTCGGCGATGTCCGCGACGTTGCCCTCGGTACCCGGGGTGACGGGTACGCCAGCCTTGATCATGCTGCGACGGGCTTCAGTCTTGTCGCCCATGCGGCGAATCACTTCGGCCGATGGGCCGATGAACTTGATGCCGCGTTCTGCGCAGATATCTGCCAGCTCAGCGTTTTCCGAGAGGAAACCGTAGCCGGGATGCAACGCATCACAACCGGTTTCTACTGCCAGATTCACCAGCTTGCGCGCATTCAGGTAACCGGCCAGTGGCTCGGCACCGATGCTGTGGGCTTCATCCGCACGCTTCACATGCAAGGCATGGCGGTCGGCGTCGGAATAGATCGCAACCGAGCGAATGCCCATCTCGGCGCAGGCTCGCACGATTCGTACGGCAATCTCACCACGGTTGGCGATCAGGATCTTTGTTATCACTTGGAGTTTCCCTTGAGCCGGTGGTACCCACGACCTGCTAGACCAGGTCGACGCGTGACCAAATGTTTCAATTCAGTCGCAGGCCCACACTAGCCCCCGCAAGGGATTAACAAAAATGATTAATTATTGGGTCAGGCATAAGTAAAGACTTATAGTTGATGCATCAGCCTGCGGCAGGAGCTTTCAGATAATGCGTAAGTCATTGATGCGTATGACGTTGCGTCAATTGCAGATCTTCAATGAGGTCTGTGATTTACGGTCTTACAGCCGTGCGGCGGACGAAATGTCGCTCACACAACCTGCCGTGAGCCTGCAGATTCGTCAACTTGAGGAGCTGATTGGTCAGCCTTTGTTCGATTACGTCGGCAAAAAACTCTACATGACCGAAGCGGCTGAAGCGCTTCAGCGGGCCAGCCGGGATATTTTCGGGCGCCTGGAAAACCTCGACATGCAGCTATCGGACATGCAGGGATCACTGCAGGGGCAACTGAAACTGGCGGTGGAATCCAGCGCCAAGTATTTCGTGCCGCACCTGTTTGCCGCGTTCAAACGTCAGCATCCGGAAGTGAACCTGCAACTGACCGTGGTCAACCGTGGGCAAGTGATCCGCCGTCTCTCCGACAACCGCGACGACCTGGTGATCATGTCCATGGTGCCGCAGGACATGGGGCTGGAGTTTCTGCCGTTCCTCAACAATCCGATCGTGGCCGTGGCGCCGCCGGATCATCCGCTGTGCCATATGGGCCCGTTGCGCTTGCAGGACCTCGAACCCTACACGCTGCTACTGCGCGAGCCCGGCTCGGGTACGCGGCTGGCGTGCGAAGAGTATTTCAAAGAGAAGCGCGTGCATTTCAACCAGACCCAAGAGGTCGCATCGGCCGAAGCCCAGCGTGAATGCGTGCTGGCGGGTCTGGGCGTCGCGCTGTTGACGCGCCACGCCCTGAACCTGGAGTTGGCGACCGGCGGACTGATCGAGTTACCGGTCGAAGAACTGCCACTGTTTCGCAGCTGGTGCCTGGTGCAGGCCAAGGCCAAACGGCTGTCGCCGGTGGCCCACGCATTCCTTGCGTTTATCCGCAGCGAACGGGTGCAGATCAGCGCCCTGGTTGAGCGTTTCGACGGGAAGTTGCGGGAGCTGCCTGCCAGTAGTTGAGTTCCAGCTCGGGAAAATCACCAATCTCGGCCAGCAACTGGCGGCGTTCGCAGCGATCTTCGATAGCGCGACGAAATTCCATGCGGCGCTGGTCTTCTTGCTGACGACGGGTTTTGACGGCGCTGTTGCGTTCTTCGTAGGGCTGGGCCATTTCGAGTCTCCCAAGGCGATTACGGGAGTTACAGGATGGGCGCGAGGGATGACGGTTTGGCGGCTTGCGCGTTACAGGCAGATGAAAGTTATCGGATTTGAAAACGCCTTCGCGGGCAAGCCTCGCTCCTACAGGTTTGCATTGTTTGTAGGAGCGAGGCTTGCCCGCGAAGACGCCCTCAAGACGAATCAGTCGTCGAGGGCTTTCACCGACTTGGGCGACAACCGCAAGCTGCGCAGGCTGCGCTTGACGCTCTTGAGGTGGTTGACCAGGCTCGGCCCGCGCGCCATGGCTACGCCCATCGCCAACACGTCGATCACCACCAAATGAGCGATGCGCGAGGTCAGCGGTGTATAGATTTCGGTGTCTTCGTGCACGTCGATGGCCAGGTTGACGGTCGACAGCTCGGCCAACGGTGTCTGGCTCGGACACAAGGTGATAAGCGAGGCACCGCTTTCACGCACCAGATTCGCGGTAATCAACAGATCCTTGGAACGCCCGGACTGGGAAATGCAGATCGCCACGTCAGTCGGCTTCAAGGTGACCGCCGACATCGCCTGCATGTGCGGGTCGGAATAAGCGGCCGCCGTCAGCAGCAACCGGAAGAATTTGTGCTGGGCATCCGCCGCCACCGCACCTGACGCGCCAAAGCCATAAAACTCGACACGCTGGGCCTGGGACATCAGCGATACCGCGCGCTGCAACTCCACCGGGTCGAGCTTCTCGCGAACCTCCATCAGGGTGTGCAGTGTGGTGTCGAAAATTTTCAGGCTGTAATCGGCGACCGAATCGTCTTCATGGATCGCGAACTGGCCGAAGCTCGCACCGGCCGCCAGGCTTTGCGCCAGCTTCAGTTTCAGATCCTGAAACCCGGAACAACCGATGGCGCGACAGAACCGCACGATGGTCGGCTCGCTGATGCCCACGCTGTGGGCCAGGTCGGCCATGGAGCTGTGCATCACCGCCGCCGGGTCAAGCAGCACGTGGTCGGCGACCTTGAGCTCCGACTTGCGTAACAGGTGGCGTGACTGGGCGATGTGTTGCAGCAGATTCAAGGGGCTGGACTCTTTGTTATTGGCAGGCGCCGGGGATGTAGCAAGCTTGTAGTTATACTACATGAATTGGCTTTTTGCCTGCTCAATGCGCAACCGAATCCCTCGTTTTCAGGCGTGCGCGCTTCATGTAGCACTCATTATCAGAGCCGCAGCGCAACCGAAGCACACCCTTAGGCTAACAACCCTCCCTGATCGACTCACTCAAAGCAGCAGGGTCTTAGTTGCTACAAGTGCAAAAAACAAAACACTCAAACTTACAAATGCAAATAACAACCCTCTTCCAAAAACAACTTCACCTAGTTACCTTGATCGTGCAGGAAGCAATCAAACTTAATTAAAGGAGTTACACACTATGAGCATTAAAACCAAAGACTGGACCGCACAAATTGACCGTATGCCTGGCGCAGCTTCTTTCCGCGCTTTCGGCACCGTAACCGTTGCACACACAGGCATTACCCCCAAGCTGGTAATGACCGATCTTCAGGATAAATCCTTTGATCTGCGACTGGAGTTGATTCTTGAAAACTCCAACGAAATTTCGCTGCAAGTTGAAACAGACAAAGTTGTCGAATATAAAGCACTGGGGGACTCTAATGTTTCCGGCGTGAGCATCTTTTATAAAGGTGAAAAAATTCACCACATCGATAAAGTTCTGATTACAAACTAAGCCTATAAACACCTTCCCGTCATTTTAGTGGCGGGAAGGTGTGATTGTGCGACACACCTTCAGTCGGCGGATTGCGCTCGCAGAAGGTCCGCCAACCCACCCGCTTCTATCGGGCGACTGATCAAATACCCCTGCACTTCATCGCAGCGCTCAGCCTGCAAAAACTCAAGCTGCTCCGACCGCTCCACGCCTTCAGCCACCACCTTCAACGACAACCCGTGGGCCATCGCAATGATCGCCCGGGTGATCGCCGCATCCACGCTCCCCTCCCCCAGGCCGCGAATGAATGCCTGATCAATCTTCACGTAATCCACCGGAATGCGCTTGAGGTAGCTCAGGGACGAATAGCCGGTGCCGAAATCGTCGATGGCCAGCTTCACCCCAAGATCACGCAGCTGCTGGAACGTCGCGATGATGTGCTCAACGCTGTCCAGCAACTGGCTTTCGGTAAGCTCCAGTTCGAGGTAGTGCGGCGCCAGCCCGGTTTCTTCCAATACCTGACGCACCAGACTGACCAGCTTGCCCTGGCGCAACTGATGCACCGACAAATTGACCGATACCCGAATCGGTTCCAGCCCCTGACGCTGCCATTCGCAGGCTTGCCAGCAGGCCTGACGCAACACGAACTCGCCGATCGGGCCGATCAGCCCGGTTTCCTCGGCCAGGCCGATGAAGTCCGACGGCGGCACGCGGCCCATGGTCGGGTGATCCCAGCGCACCAATGCCTCGGCGGCATTCAGCCGGCCTGTGGCGAGGCAAAGCTTGGGTTGGTAAAACACTTTCAGTTGTTTTTCTTCGATGGCTTTACGCAGCTGGTTTTCCAGCTGCAAGCGCTCAAGCGTGCTGGCTTGCAGACTGTCGGTGTAGAACTGGAAATTGTTGCCGCCCAAGTGTTTGGCGTGTTGCATGGCCATGTTCGACTGACTCACCAGCGCGGAGATTTCCCGTGCGTTGTCCGGCAGCATGCTGATGCCCATGGACGCGCTGACCACCAGCTCATGCCCCTCGACGGTCACCGGCAAACGCAGCTTGGCCGACAGGCGAGTCGCCACCCGCGCCAGGCTCGAAAGGTTGCCGTAAGCGTCGAACAGCACGGCGAACTCATCGCCGGACAATCGGGCGATGGTGTCTGCTTCCGGCAGTGCGTTGACCAGCCGCCGGGCCATTTTCTGCAACAGCTGATCGGCGATTTCATGGCCAAGGCTGTCGTTGAGCAACTTGAAGCGATCAAGATTGATGTGCAACAACGCCAGACTGCGCCCGCCCTGGCGCACGCGCTGATGGGCTTCACGCAACCTTTCGCGGAACAACGAACGGTTGGCCAGGCCAGTCAGTTCATCGTAGTGAGTCAGGTAGCGCATGCGCTCTTCGGATTCGCGCCGCGCCGAGAGATCGGCGAAGAAGCCGACGATATGGCTGACATTTCCCCGCGTATCGCGCACGGCGTTCAATTGCAGCCATTGCGGATACAGCTCGCCGTTCTTGCGCGTTTCCACCAGCTCGCCCTGCCAACTGCCGTGTTGCTCCAGCGCCTGATGAATCGCCCCGTAGTGGCGACGGGCATCGCGACTGCACGGCAGCTCCACGACGTTGCGCCCGAGCATGTCATCGATGTCGTAGCCCGTTAAGCGGCTGAACGCCTGGTTTACCGCGATGAGTGCGTAATTCGGATCGAAAATCATGATGCCTTCGCTGGCGGCCTCGAACACCGTCGCCGCCAGTTGCTGCTGTGCTTCCAGCATCTTGCTGGCGCTGATGTCGCGGCGGGTGCCGACCATGCGGATCACCCGACCGCCGTCACTGCGCTCCACCGCTCGACCGCGGTCCTCGATCCAGACCCAATGACCATCGCCATGGCGCACGCGGTATTCGATCTGATAGTCCTCGCTGCGGCCCTTCAGGTGCTCGACCAGTGCGCGCCTCAGCGACGGCAAGTCCTCGGGATGCAGGCGCGGCTTGAGGTGACGCAGCATGGCCGTCACGAATTCCGGCTCCAGGCCGAACAACTCCTGAATATGGGTGTGATGGACTTCGTCGGTTTGCAGGTTCCAGTCCCACAGCCCCAGTTCACTGGCCTTCAACGCCAGCGCCAGGCGCGCCTCGCTTTTGCTCAGGGCCTGGTTGGCAGCATCCAGCTCCAGGCTGCGCTGGGCGACGCGGCTTTCCAGCCCAATCTGAATTTCTCGCAACTCGTCTTCGGCACGACGGCGCTGATCGATTTCTTTGGCAAGATCTTGGTTCAACTGGTCGCTACGGCTCTGGGCCTGCTGCAAGTGCTCGATCAATGCCTGATTCTGGAAGCGGCGCAACAACCCGCGATCAATCAGCCGATTGACCTGCCAGGCGACCACGCTCAACGCCCCCAGCAAAATCAGGCCGAACCAGCCCCAGCCCTGCTCCTGCTCGTCACCGCCCCAGAACAGGTAAGCGATGGCCGGTAACAGGCACGGCAAGGTGAAGGACAGGAAGGCTGGCAGGCTGACGGCATAAGCGACGCTGGCCGAGAGGGCTGCCGCGCCGATCAGGCCGAACACCCAGGCTTGCTGGATGAAATTGTCGGCGGGCACCAGGGCGATGCCAGCGCCGGCCAGGGTCAGGCCGGTCATGGCCGAACCGAGCAAAAACATGCGACGCCAGACCGGATGGGCCTGGCGGTTGGGAATGGCGGAGTCGAAAGCGGCGACCTGAATCACCCGCAGCGCCACCAGCGACAACAGCCACACCAGCCAGACGCTGACCAGGAAGTAGCGCTGCGGACTCCAGAGCAATCCCGCACACACCAGGCCATTGATCAGCATGAACAGCGTCGGCAGCAACGAGCCTTGATAAAGCAGGCGCGTGCGCTCGACCGCCATTTCCATGGCGTACTGTTTGCGGATAACCCGGGGCTCCACAGTGGGGCCCGACAGGTCGGAGCTGAGGGTCATAGGCAATGTTCTTGTTCTTATAATGATGAGCATGAGCCCGAAACGTGGACGGAGCATACACAAGCCAATGCCCTTACCAAACTGCTCCAGATCATAATTTCTGCAAAAGCCCGGAGCCCTTTTACCCCCTGGAAACGCTGGAAGCGAGCCCCGCCAACGCCTGCAGCCAGTGACCGACCGGTCGTCCCGCGCGTATCTTTCATCGGCTAAAGCAAAGCGGGGTTTGCCCGGTGTGGCGCCGCCCCCTAGAATGCCCCGATGCGCGATGATCTCTCCCTTCTGCTGAACTCCCTCAACGATGCCCAACGCCAGGCCGTAGCTGCCTCCGTGGGTCGTCAGTTGGTCCTGGCCGGTGCTGGTTCCGGTAAAACCCGAGTGCTGGTGCACCGTATCGCCTGGTTGATCCAGGTCGAAAACGCCTCGCCCCACTCAATCCTGTCGGTGACCTTCACCAACAAGGCCGCTGCCGAGATGCGTCATCGCATCGAGCAGTTGATGGGTATTAACCCGGCCGGCATGTGGGTCGGCACTTTCCACGGCCTGGCGCACCGCTTGCTGCGGGCGCACTGGCAGGAAGCCGGCCTGAGCCAGACCTTCCAGATTCTCGACAGCGACGACCAGCAACGCCTGGTCAAACGCGTTATTCGCGAATTGGGTCTGGACGAGCAACGCTGGCCGGCCCGTCAGGCCCAGTGGTTCATCAACGGGCAGAAAGACGAAGGTCTGCGTCCGCAACACATTCAAGCCAGCGGCGACCTGTTCCTGGCCACCATGCGCAGCATTTATGAGGCCTACGAGGCCGCGTGCCTGCGCGCTGGCGTGATCGATTTCTCCGAATTGCTGCTGCGTGCCCTCGACCTGTGGCGCGATCACCCGGGTTTGCTGGCGCACTATCAGAAGCGCTTCCGGCACATTCTGGTGGACGAGTTCCAGGACACCAACGCCGTGCAGTACGCCTGGCTGCGACTGTTGGCCAAGGGCGGCGACAGCCTGATGGTGGTGGGCGACGACGATCAGTCGATCTACGGCTGGCGCGGCGCGAAAATCGAGAACATCTATCAGTACTCCGACGATTTCCCGGACGCCGAGACCATTCGTCTGGAGCAGAACTACCGCTCCACTGCCGGTATCCTCAAGGCAGCCAACGCCCTGATCGCCAACAACACCGGGCGCATGGGCAAAGAGCTGTGGACCGACGGCGGCGAAGGCGAAGCGATCAATCTGTACGCGGCGTTCAACGAACACGATGAAGCACGCTACGTGGTGGAAACCATCGAAAGCGCGCTGAAAACCGGCTTGGCTCGCAGCGATATCGCGATTTTGTACCGCTCCAACGCCCAATCCCGCGTTTTGGAAGAAGCCTTGCTACGCGAGCGCATCCCGTACCGCATCTATGGCGGTCAGCGCTTCTTCGAGCGGGCTGAAATCAAGAACGCCATGGCTTACCTGCGTTTGCTGGAAGGTCGTGGCAACGATGCAGCGCTGGAGCGGGTGATCAACGTTCCGGCACGCGGCATCGGCGAAAAAACCGTTGAAGCGATTCGCGACCATGCGCGCCACAGTGATGTGTCGATGTGGGAAGCCATGCGCCTGCTGGTTGCCAATAAAGGCCTGACCGGTCGCGCAGCGGGTGCGCTTGGCGCGTTTATCGAGCTGATCGAGAACCTCGCCGCCAAGTGCATGGAAATGCCGCTGCACCTGATGACCCAGACCGTCATCGAGCAGTCCGGTCTGATTGCCTATCACGAAGCGGAAAAAGGCGAAAAAGGCCAGGCTCGGGTAGAAAACCTTGAGGAACTGGTCAGCGCCGCACGCAACTTCGAAAACGCTGAAGAAGACGAAGACCTGACCCCACTGGCGGCGTTCCTCGGTCACGCGTCGCTGGAGGCTGGCGATACTCAGGCCGATGAGCACGAAGACAGCATTCAGCTGATGACGTTGCACAGCGCCAAAGGCCTGGAATTCCCTTACGTGTTCCTGGTGGGCATGGAAGAAGGCCTGTTCCCGCACAAAATGAGCCTGGAAGAGCCGGGGCGTCTTGAGGAAGAACGTCGTTTGGCCTACGTCGGCATTACCCGGGCGATGCAGAACCTGGTGATGACCTATGCTGAAACCCGACGCCTGTATGGCAGCGAAACCTACAACAAGGTCTCGCGTTTCGTACGTGAAGTGCCGAAAGGCCTGATCCAGGAAGTGCGCCTGTCCAACAGTGTCAGTCGCCCGTTTGGCGGTGGTCAGCAGCAGAGTTCCAGCAGCCTGTTTGGCGGCAGCGAGATTCCCGACACCGGGTTCAGCCTCGGTCAAACCGTACGGCATTCGGTGTTTGGCGACGGCGTGATCCTGAACTTCGAAGGTGCCGGCGCGCAGGCCCGGGTGCAGGTGAACTTCAGCGAAGGCAGCAAGTGGCTGATGTTGGGCTACGCCAAACTGGAAGCGATCTAAGGGTTGTCGGCTTTTCTGTAGGAGCGAGCCTGCTCGCGATTGAGGGCGCCGCGGTTTATCCGGAAAACCGTGGTGCGGCTATCGCGAGCAGGCTCGCTCCCACAGGGGTTTGTGGTTAATCCACCTCGGCAGGTTGATCTTATAAAGGCGCGAACCATGGGCTCAGGTTTCTTTTCTTCCTGGACATTCTGGGCCCTGATGTCGGCAGCTTTTGCCGCCATGACCGCGATCTTTGCCAAAATCGGCATCGAAAACGTCAACTCCGACTTCGCCACGTTGCTGCGCACCGTGGTGGTGTTGGTCAGCCTGGCCTTGATTTTGTACGCCACGGGCCAATATCAGTCATTAGGATCGATCTCGGCCAGGAGCTACCTGTTCCTGCTGCTGTCGGGACTGGCCACCGGTGCCTCGTGGATCTGCTACTTCCGCGCATTGAAACTGGGGCCGGCCTCGCTGGTCGCTCCGGTGGACAAACTCAGTGTGGTGCTGGTGGCGGTGCTCGGCGTGATCCTGCTGGGTGAAAAACTCGACCTGCGCCAATGGGGCGGAATCGGCCTGATCACGGCCGGTGTGGTCATGCTTGCGCTACGACGCTAGGCCCCTTCCTACAGAACCTATCCACTCGTCCTACGGACCAAAGTTAACAGGCCTTATTGCCCTGACTGAAGCTGAACACGACCTGTCAGGCAAAAGCCCGAAACACTCTGCCGCTAGCCAGTAACACTTCAGCTGTGCAACATGGCGCGCGTGCCATCCACAAATGGGAATTCCCTTTATGAAACGTTTTCTTAGCATCGCCATGGCGTTGTGCATCGGCCTGACGATGAGCCTCGACGCCAACGCCAAGCGCTTTGGTGGCGGCAAGAGCTCCGGCGCTGCGCCGACTCACCAGACCAGCCAAATGGCTCCTTCTTCTGCTGCAGGTGGCGCTGCTGCCACTGCGGGCGCGGCCGGTGCCGCTGGCGCTGCCGCCAAGGCCGGCGGTGCTTCGCGCTGGCTCGGCCCTCTGGCCGGTATCGCGGCCGGTGGCCTGCTGGCTTCCATGTTCATGGGCGGCGGCTTCGAAGGCATGCAGATCTTCGACATCCTGATCATGGCCGTCATTGCCTTCCTGGTCTTCCGTTTCATCGCCGCTCGTCGTCGCAAGCAACAGGAGCACCTGGCTCCGGCTGGCGCACCGATGCAGCGTGAAGTGTTCGAGCAGAAGCCAAGCGCCATGGGTTCGATCTTCGGTGGTTCGGCCGCTCCGGCTGCCGCTCGTCCGGTCATCAACGCGCCAGCCTGGTTCAATGAAAAGAACTTCATTGAAGCGGCCCGCAACCACTTCCAGTCCCTGCAGCAACACTGGGACGCCAACGAAATGGACAAGATCGCCGAGTTCGTGACCCCGCAGCTGCTTGAGTTCCTCAAGCGCGAACGTGCCGATCTGGGTGAGGGCTTCCAGTCCACCTACATTGATAACCTCAATGTTCAACTGGATGGCGTCGATGATCGCGCCGACAAGACCATCGCCACCCTGACCTTCAGCGGCGTGTCGAAAACCTCGCGTTTCGACCAGGGCGAAGTGTTCAGCGAAAGCTGGAACATGGAACGTCCACAGGGTGAGAACCAGCCTTGGCTGGTTGCCGGTATCCGCCAGAACGGCTGAACCGACCTGCGTTAAATGTGTCGCAACAAAAACCCCGGCCTCGGCCGGGGTTTTCTATTTCACGGTTGCATCTATAGCGAGCTACTGTATAAACCGCCCCAACTAAACCGCGCCATACAAGCAAGAGGATCCCGGACGTGGAAGAAATCATCGAACAACTGCGTGAAGCCAACGAACCGGTACCGGTCCCCTTGGAGCTGCCCGACGAAGATCTGCTGGTCGAAATCGAAGAACAACTGTTCATCGACATCCCATTTGTTTTCAGAGAATTTTTGCTGACCGTCAGCGACGTGGTCTACGGCAGCCTGGAGCCGGTGACCGTCACCGACCCGCAATCCCACACCTACCTGCCGGACGTTGCCGCCAACGCCTGGGACGCCGGTGTCGATCGCAGCCTGATCCCGATCTGCCAGGACGGTGACGACTACTACTGCGTCGAAGAAGACGGCACTGTAGTGCTGTGGCAAGCCGAAGAAGAGCTGATCGCCGAAGAAACCTGGGAATCGGTGTGGCACTGGGCGCGAGACGTCTGGCTGGAAAGCTGAGCCGTCTGACGCGCCGCGTGGTCAATGCCCCGAAGATTCCTTGTGATTGTCCAGGGTTTCCAGCAAGGCCACCTGCATCCGCGTGTGCACGCGGATGAACCAGCGCCAGAGCAGCGCCGCCACGGCGGCCGCGACCACGACAATCAGCACCAGCAACTTGTTGGTCGGCAGAATACTGGCCGACAAGGCTGCCAACAGCAGGAAGATCACCAACAGCGAAAGGATCGGGATCACCTCGGCGATCACCCGACGCACTCGCTGCGTGTGACGGCCGGCCATCTCCGGTTTCACGCCCATCTCCGCCAACAACATCGACAGCGCCTTGAGCTTGCGATAGGCGGCGATCAGGAACGGCAGCGACAACAGCAATGCCCCGCCCCAGATCAACGCCTTCTGCCAGCTTGGGTCGCTGATCCAGTCCTGCAAATAGGGAGACATCCGCTCGGCAAAAAAAGCGCCCGAGAAGAAAATCGCAATCACCAGCGCCAGATTGACCCCCACCTGCAACAGAATCCTCCGGATCATCGACGCCAATAGCGCGCCCTCGCCCTGAGGCTGGATGCTGCGCAGCCATTCGCCATACATCCCCAATACGCGGCCCAACCGCTGCGGCATCACGCCAGCCAGTTTGATCGACAGCGGATCAGCCGCGCGGATCAGATACGGCGTCAGCAGCGTAGTGATCACCGACACCGCCACGGCGACCGGGTACAGGAAGTTGCTGGTGACCTGCAGGGTCATCCCCAGTGCCGCGATGATGAAAGAAAATTCGCCAATCTGCGAAAGCCCCATTCCCACGCGCAGTGAGGTGCGTCCGTCATTGCCAGCGATAAAGGCTCCGAGGCCACAGGACAGCATCTTGCCGAGTACCACCGCGACGGTAATGACTGCGATTGGCCAGGCGTATTGCAGCAGGATCATCGGGTCGAGCATCAGCCCGATGGCGACGAAAAAGATCGCACTGAACAGGTCGCGAACCGGCTCGATCAGGCGCTCGATCTTCAGCAATTGCCGCGACTCGGCCATGATCGCGCCAATCAGGAACGCGCCGAGCACCATGCTGTATTCAAGCTTGACCACCAACAGGCAGAAGCCGAAACACAGGCCCAGCACGGTGATCAGCAGCATCTCGTTGCTTTCGAATTTGGCCACGTAGGCCAGCAGGCGCGGCACCAGCAGAATCCCGATTACCAGCGCGACGATCATGAACAGCGAGAGCTTGCCGACCGTGGAAAACACTTCGCCGGAACTGACCGTGCCACTGACCGCGATGCTCGACAGCAAGGCGATGATGCCGATGCCGAGGATGTCCTCGACGATCAATACGCCGAAAATCAGCTGCGCGAAACGCTCGTTTTTCATCTTCAGGTCATTGAGTGCCTTGACGATGATGGTGGTCGATGAGATGGCCAGGATCGCGCCAAGGAACAGCGAGTCCATGGTGTTCCAGTCGAACCAGCGGCCGATTTCGTAGCCGATCCAGATCATCAGCACGATTTCCAGGAACGCCGCGATAAACGCCGTGGCGCCGACCTTGAACAGTTTGCGCAGGCTGAACTCCAGGCCCAGGCAGAACATCAGGAAAATCACCCCGAGTTCGGCGAGGGTCTTGATGGTTTCTTCGTCGTGGATCAGGCCGAAGGGTGGCGTGTGCGGGCCGATGATGAACCCGGCGACGATGTAGCCGAGGACGACCGGTTGTTTGAGGCGGTGAAACAGTACGGTCACCACGCCTGCGACCAGCATGATCACTGCCAGATCCTGAATAAAACTGATGGCATGCATGGCGTGGGGCTCCTTAAGGTCGACTTTCGGAGGTTAACACCGCGACTTCCGTCAGAAAGGCGGTGCAATATATGGAAACAGATCGATCCGGCGTGACGGCGATCACCCGCCCGGCGTCCCGATAACTGTGGTTTGAAAAAACCGAACAGGCACCCGCAGAGGTGCACTCCTCCGAAACCTGCCTTGAACCGTGAGAACGTTATGGAACCCGGAAACGCCCAGCTGTCGATGACGGTACTGATGACTCCCGACATGGCCAACTTCTCTGGCAATGTCCACGGCGGCACCTTGCTCAAGTACCTGGACGAAGTGGCCTACGCCTGCGCCAGCCGCTATGCCGGCCGCTACGTGGTGACCCTGTCGGTGGATCAGGTGATTTTTCGCGAGCCGATCCATGTCGGCGAACTGGTGACCTTCCTGGCGTCGGTCAACTACACCGGCAACACCTCCATGGAGGTCGGCATCAAGGTGGTGACCGAAAACATCCGCGAGCGCTCGGTGCGCCACACCAACAGCTGCTTCTTCACCATGGTTGCGGTGGATGACGACCGCAAACCGGCCGCCGTACCGCCGCTGCAACCGCAGAACAGCGAAGACAAACGCCGCTACATGCAGGCCCAGCAGCGTCGGCAGATTCGTCAGGAGTTGGAAAAGCGGTATCAGGAGATCAAGGGCGACGCCTGATACGTTTGACCGTTAAATCGCATTCGCGGGCAAGCCTCGCTCCTACAGGGATCGCATACAAACTGTAGGAGCGAGGCTTGCCCGCGAAGCTTTTAAAGGCTGATCGCGGTGGCTTCAAACCGTACGCGCGGATGCGCAATCCGGTCCTGCGCCCGCACCAGCTCCAACTCGTAACTGGCGCACGCCTGGGTCTCCAGCAGCACTTCATGCACCGCCGACGCAGCAAATTCGAACGCCGCCACCAGGCTGTCGCCCAGCAGTACACGCGCCAGAAACAGGCCGGATGTCAGGTCGCCAACGCCCACCGGCTGACGCGGAAACGCCAGCATTGGACGTCGCAGGTGCCAGCTGCCTTCGCTTGTCACCAGCAACATCTCGAACACATCCTCCGGTTTGCCGGGATAGGCCAGATGCTTGACCAGCACCGCCTGCGGGCCGCGTGCCAGCAACGCTTTCGCCATGGCCAGGCAATCGAACAGCGACTGCGGCTTGCGGCCCGAG
This sequence comes from Pseudomonas sp. FW300-N2A2, assembly GCF_017351735.1. NCBI lineage: Bacteria > Pseudomonadati > Pseudomonadota > Gammaproteobacteria > Pseudomonadales > Pseudomonadaceae > Pseudomonas > Pseudomonas sp. FW300-N2A2. The sequence goes on from NZ_JACNDU010000004.1 coordinate 155,109, forward strand.
AAGCTGTCCAGCTCAAGTTGGTTCGGGCACATGAAGTCCGCCATGGCTGCCGCTTCCTCCAGCAGAAAATCGCTGACTTCGGCCGGCACGCTGCACCCCTTCTCTGGATGGCCCATCACCGGGTCGCACAGATACAGTGCCTTGGGATTCATCGACTTGATCCGCGCCACGCCCGTCAGGATCGCCCGGCCCTGGGCTGCACTGCCGAGGTAACCGGACAACACCGCATCGCAATTGCCCAGCTCGCCAATCGCTGCGATGCCCTCGACCAATTCGGGAATCTGCTGCGGTGCCAGCACGTCGCCCGCCCATTGCCCGTATTGGGTGTGGTTGGAGAACTGCACGGTATTGAGCGGCCAGACATTCACCCCGACCCGCTGCATCGGGAAAACCGCGGCGCTGTTGCCAGCGTGGCCGAACACCACGTGGGACTGAATGGCGAGCAGATGGGGCGTACGTTTCATGCGGTGAGTTTTCCGTAAACCGATTGAAATTCAAGCCGCGCAGTATGCGACTAAACGCAGCCTGTACGACAGGCCGGCGACGCAGTTAAGCTGACACTATCTAGTTGGAGCACCCTGTTGATGCTGACCCTCGGAAATATCTTCGTGTTGATGCTGCTCGCCACTGGCGGCGCGTGGCTGTGGCACAACCATGGCTTGCGCGAGCGTGCGCTGGAGCGGGTCAAGCTGCACTGCGTCAAGCTCGGCATCGAGTTGCTGGACGGCAACGTGGCGCTGAAAAAAATCGCCTTCATCAAGGATGCCAACGGGCGGCGACGCCTGGCCCGCGTGTATAACTTCGAATTCACGGTGACTGGCGAAACCCGCCACAACGGCACCATCACCCAGTTCGGCGCCCACAGCGCGCAGATCGAACTGGCGCCCTACCCGATGCCGTTCGACGACACGCCTCCGGTGGTCGACGTGGCGAAGCCTCGCGCTGAAGTGATTGAGCTTAGTCAGTGGCGGCAAGAACACACAAAATGGCGTCCTTAATTCAACCGACAGTCGGCCAGTGCGCTCTGCAATGAATCAATCTCCTGCGGCTCGCTGAAGATCAGCTCGATCCGTGAATCCCGACGCCATTCGCTGGGCTGCCAATCCAGCGTCGAGTTATCCAGGGCATTCGCTGAAACCCAGCCGTCGCTGCTGTGGATAACCAGCTTGGCACGTCGCCACGTAAGGCTTTCAAGCCATCGGCATACGCGCGCGGAATCGAATGCCTGGCTCGGATGCCAGCGCCAGCCAATGCTCCAGCCACCCTCCTGCTCCTGACTCAAGCAAATCGGCACTTCGGGATCGGTCCAGACGGTCGGCATCTGCGCCATTCCTTTGGGTTGGATGAAGTTATCCACACCCGCCACAGCCTTCGCCTCCAGGCCGGGCAACTCGCTCAATGGCAACCGCGCCTGTTGCGTCCAGTACACGCGACGCGCCGGCAACTGCGCAACGATTCGCTGACGATCGCTCGTGTCGAAGTTTTCCGACTTGTTCAGCAGCAACAACCCGGCGCTGCCCAACGCCTCCTGCTGCGTCACAGGCAGCGGTTTGCCGGCCGCCAGCGCTTGGGCATCCAACACCAGCACGCTGGGCTGGACGGCCAGCACACCCAACCACGGCGCCTCTTGCAGTTGCCTGAGCAACTGCGCCGGATGGCCCAGCCCGGACGGCTCGATAAACAACCGATCCGGCCGCGCCTTGCGCAGCAAACGTCCGAGGCCGATCTGAAACGGCGCACCATTGACGCAACACAAACAGCCCCCGGCCACTTCGCCCAGTGCGATACCATCGGCGTCCCGGGTCAGCAACGCAGCGTCGAGGCCGATCTGGCCGAACTCGTTGATCAACACCGCCCAGCGCTCGTTCGCCGGCCGCTGCGCCAACAGATGCTTGATCAAACTGGTCTTGCCTGCGCCCAAGGGGCCGGCAATGACGTGCGTGGGAATGTTCTGCAACATGGTCGGTGTTTTCTGAGGAGGTAAAGGATGCGGTTGATTGGCTGTACGTTGCTTCTGGCGCTGGTTTGCGGCGAGGCGCTGGCTCAGGCTTGCGTAGTACATAGCACGGCTGAGCGCCTCGACGTAAAAGTCTGCCAGCAGAACCGCAACATCCCGGAAAAGCTCTTCGCCGACGGGTTCTGCCAGCCCAACCTTGCAGGCCAGAAAGTCGACGTGCAATACGTCGACCAATGCCCCGGCGGCGCATTCGGTGTGTGCAGCAATGCCCAAGTCGCCAATATGCCTTACCGGCAGGATATTCACTATTACGGCGTGGCCACTGATGCTGTGTACCTGAAGCCGTTTTGCGAAGGCCAGAGCCAGGGCAACTGGCTCAAGCCTTGATTCGCTAACCCAACCAGTCGAGGGTCAGGATCAAACGGCGCTCGCCCGGCGCGGGTTGCGGCGAGCGGTGGATCAGGCCAAAGCCTTCGTTGCCGTGCCATTTCTCGCCCTTGAGTAAAGCCACGTAACCGCTGCCGATGTGCTGGATCAGCGAATCATCCGTGGGTTCGGCTTCGGGCTTGCTCAATTGGCGGCGATCCATTGCCCCTTCCTTCAGCCATTCGCTGCCGATTCCGGCGTACGTGGTGATCAAGCGCACGGGCACATGATCGACGTGAAAACGCGGGCACATGGCTTTGTCCAGAACCCGTAGACGCACGCCGATACGCTTGGCGCCCAACAGACAGGCGAATGCGCTGACCAACCAGGAAACGTCGGCGATAAAGCCTTCGTAGCCCTCGAGATCGCTGAAGCCTGAGGCCAGTCCCTGCAGATTGGGCTCGGTGTCGTCACCGGGCATTTCCAAAACCAGCGACTCGGCCAATGGCTCGTTCAGGGACAGCAACAAACGGCCGAAATCGATGATGTGCACCGGGAGTCGGCGCTGCCAAATGGCGAGGTTCACGCCGTCGTCCAGAATTCGCGCGAGGGCTTGCGGCGTCTCGCCCTGAACCTGGCAAATGACCGGTCGTAACTTCAAGGTCGGCGCCAGCATCACGCGGCTTCCTCTTCATGCCAGGGGCCAAACGGATCTGGCAACAATCGCCAGCCCTCGACGCCGGACGCCATTTCTTCATCACTCAGCAGGCAGTCGTCGAGTTCCGCAGTGAGTAAGTTGAAGTCGATGTTCTGGCCAATGAACACCAGTTCCTGCCGGCAATCGCCAGTGGCGGCGGTCCAGTTTTCCATGATCCCGGCGGTGCTTTCTTCGTCCTGCGGCCATTGGGTTTTCGGCACGAAACGCCACCAGCGGCCGGCAAAACCATGGCGCATCAAACCGCCCGCCTGAGACCAACTGCCCGCGTCCATGGGTTTGCTCGCCAGCCAGAAAAAACCTTTCGAGCGCAGCAATTTGCCATTTACCCACGGACGGTCGATGAAGCTGAAAAAGCGCTGTGGATGAAAGGGCCTGCGTGCTCGATACGCCGTGGAAGCGATGCCGTATTCCTCTGTTTCCGGCACGTGCTCACCGCGAAGCTCCTGCAACCAGCCTGGCGCCTGTGCCGCTTTTTCAAAGTCGAAACGACCGGTGTTGAGGATCTTTTTCAGCGGGATTTCGCCCATGACCATCGGGATGATTTCGGCTTGCGAGTTCAATCGTTCGAGGATCGCGATCAGCTCCTGACGCTCGCGGCTGCTGATCAAATCGATCTTGCTGATCAGGATCACGTCGGCGAATTCGATCTGCTCGATCAATAGGTCGGTGATCGAGCGCTCGTCCTCTTCGCCCAAGGTTTCGCCACGCGAGGCGAGGCTTTCGGCGGCCTGATAATCGAGCAGAAAGTTCATGCCATCGACCACAGTGACCATGGTGTCGAGCCGCGCGATGTCGGCCAGGCTTTGCCCTTCTTCGTCGCGGAAAGTGAAGGTTTCCGCCACGGGAAGGGGTTCCGAAATGCCGGTGGATTCGATCAGCAAGTAATCGAAGCGGCCGTCCCTGGCGAGTTGGCTGACTTCTTCGAGCAGGTCTTCGCGCAAGGTGCAGCAGATGCAGCCGTTGCTCATTTCCACGAGTTTTTCTTCGGCGCGGTTCAGGGTGACATCACGCTGAACTTCGCTGCCATCGATGTTGATTTCGCTCATGTCGTTGACGATCACGGCGACTCGCAGGTTGTCGCGGTTACGCAGCACGTAGTTGAGCAGCGTGCTTTTGCCGGCGCCGAGAAAGCCCGACAAAACGGTCACGGGGAGACGATTGGGCATCAGGTAGTCCTCACAGGAGATGCCCGGTCGCAGTGTCGGGCTTAACTCAATGTTATAGTATAACAATGCAATTAAACCACTCCCCTCTTGCCGGCAGTGACAAAGGGCAGGATGCTGAAGCCCGTTCGCCCCGAGAGAAACCCCATGCGCACTGCCTTGAAATTAACGCTGATGAGCGTTTCGTTGCTGCTCGCCGTAGACGCCTGGGCGCAAATCCCGAGCCTGGCCAGCTGCACCCGCAGCGCTAACCTGCTGGCCTGCGTGGATGCCGACGGCAACGCTTACAGCGTCAACACCGTCGGCAGCACGATCTACTTGCGAGGCTTCGAACGGGCGGGCAAGCGCTATTGGGCGCAAACCAACAGTCGCTACGGGCAACTGACATTCTTCACAGGGATCGCTTCCGACGGCGAAGCCTGGGTGGGCTACAACCGTCGGGTTGGCTGGACCACCATCAACCGGTTTTCCAGTTCCGGTGGCAGCAGTGCCAGGTTCACTTGCAGCCGGATCACCGGCTGCTAGGCCTGCGCTTTTTGCTGTTCCTGCTGCCAGGCGATGTAACTGTTGACCGGCGGATTCTTCTGGAAGTAGCGCTGTAACCCTTCGAACAATCCGTCAGCCACGGCCTGCTGATGCCGCGCCGTGACCAGCCGCTGACTGTCGCGAGCGTTGGAAATGAAGCCGGTTTCCACCAGGATCGACGGCACGTCCGGCGATTTCAGCACGGCAAATCCTGCCTGCTCCACGCGCTTCTGATGCAACGTGGTGATGCCCGCCAGACTGCCGAGCACCGTGTTGCCCAACTGCAAACTCGCGGCGAGGGTGGCGTTCATCGACATGTCGAGAATCACCCCGGCCAGCATCGGGTCCTTGTCCTTGAGATTGAGCAGGCTGGTGGCGCCCAACAGGTCCGCGCCGTTCTCTCGCTGCGCCATGAAGCGTGCCGTGGCCGACGTCGCTCCGCCCTCAGACAAGCAATACACCGACGCGCCAGAAGCCGTGAGACGCGGCGCCGCATCGGCATGCACCGAGATGAACATATCGGCATTGTGTTTGCGGGCGATCTCCACGCGCTTGCGCAGCGGGACGAAGAAGTCGTCGTTGCGCACCAGTTTCACGTCGAAGCCCTTCTCCCTTTTCAGCCGTTTGGCCAACAGCTGAGCAATGGACAACACCACATCTTTCTCACGTTCACCTTTGGCACCGACCGCGCCCGGGTCTTTGCCGCCATGACCGGGGTCGACCACCACGATGATGTCCCGTTTCGGGTGAGCCTTGTCGATGGCTGCCATGGGCGCTGCAGCGATTTGCAAGGGTGCCGCTGTCTTCAGGTCGAGTACCAGCCGATGACCCTGTCCGTCCTGCGGCGGCAGCAGGAAGCTGTTGAGCTGCACCGGGCCGCTGAGGTCGAGGACGATCCGCGTATCGCCCAGACCAAAGTGCCCGGAGCGGATCGAGCGAATCACCGTGTTGCCAAGCACCAGCTGGCTGAAGTCGCCACTGAGGTCGGCGCCACTGAGGTCAATGATCAGCCGCTCAGGCGCGCTCAGTGAAAAGGTTTTGTACTGCACCGGCCCGCTCAGATCGAACACCAGGCGCAGCTTGTCATCCGAGCGCCAGAGCCGCGCGTTGCGAATTTGCGTGGCGCCAACACCGAAGGGCAATGCGAAGGCCGCGCTGGCCAGGATCAAGTTGAGCAAGTGACGTCTGTGCATGGTGAAAGCCGCTCGTGAAAAAGGCGTAGTCGATTTTAATGTAATAACATAACATGTCGAACCGACTTCCACGATGGACCTGCTCATGAATGCGCTGACTCTGCCGGATATCGCCGCGCAGGCCTCACGCCAAGCCCTGCCACTTGAATGGGTGGGCATGTGCGGCATTGCTCTTCCAGTTTTGTTCGATGGCCAACGATTGAGCGTGAAGGCCGATGCGGGCGTGAGCCTCGACGATGGAGAAGCGCGCGGCATTCATATGTCGCGGCTGTACCTGGCGCTGGAAATGCTCGAACAGGAACGGCTGACACCCGCCCTGTTGCGGCGTGTCTTGCAGCGATTTCTTGATACCCATGAAGGTCTATCCCACAGCGCTTACCTGAACATTCACGCAGATTTGCTGCTCAAACGGCCAGCGCTGATCAGTCCATTGTCCGGTTGGAAATCCTATCCCGTCAGCATCAATGCGCGTTTGAAAAACGCGATGTTCCACGTGGAACTAAACATCGACATCCCCTATTCCTCAACTTGCCCCTGTTCAGCTGCACTGGCGCGGCAGTTGATTCAGCAGCAATTCGTCGACGACTTTGCCAACCAGCCACTGCAACACGCCGATGTTTTGGCTTGGCTCGGCACCACAAAAGGCATCGTTGCCACGCCTCACAGCCAACGCAGCAATGCGCAGCTAAGGCTGCGTCTCGATGATTATCTCGATGACCTGCCACTGATTGCGCTAATCAACGACGCCGAAGCCGCACTCGGCACCGCCGTGCAAACCGCGGTAAAGCGTGCCGACGAACAAGCCTTCGCGCTGGCCAATGGTCAAAACCTGATGTTCTGCGAAGACGCCGCTCGCCGTTTGAATCTGGCGTTGAGGCGCTCGCCCGGCATCAATGCCTTCCACTTGAAAGTCGTCCACGCCGAGAGCCTGCACGCCCACGACGCCGTCGCCGAAAGCCGATGGAATTGGGAGGCCGCATGATTCGCTGCGAGGCATTGCGCTGGGGTGCGCCGGGTCAACCGCTCACGCCGCCGGTAGATTTCGAACTGAACCAAGGCAGCCTGACCGCCGTGATCGGCGCCAACGGCTCAGGCAAAAGCAGCCTGCTGAAAGTCATCGCTGGCCTGCAAAAACCACTGACCGGCAAAGTGATCCTGGATGTTCCACGCAAAGGCTCACTCTCGTTCCTTCCCCAGCAACAGCACCTCGACCGGCAATTCCCGATCAGTCTGCAAGAGTTGGTTGCCGCGGGTTTCTGGGGCAGCAAGCTATCCCCCGAAGTCCGAAGCCAACGCCTTAAAGCCGTACTGGAAAACTGGTGCCTGACCGGTCTGGAGCAGCGCCCATTGATGGCCCTCTCCGGCGGCGAATTGCAGCGCGCCCTGCTCGCCCGATTGAGCCTCGCCGAAGCGCCCTTGTTGTTGCTCGATGAACCTCATGCTGCCCTCGACGAACTCGGTCAATCACTGCTGTGGAGAAACATCCACGCCTGGCACGCCGAAGGTCGAACCCTGGTGGTCGTGTGTCATGACCTCGCCGCCGTGCGCCAACACATTCCTCAAACGCTGCTGATCAAAAGCAGCGGCTGCATCCTCGGCTCAAGCACCGAGCTTATCCGCCAACAACCACAGACGCAGGTGGCCTGATGCTCGCCGCTGCCCATCTTTGGCAACCGTTCCACGAGTTCGTGTTCATGCGCCGGGCACTGCTCGGTGGATTGGTGTTGGCCTGCAGCACGGCACCGCTCGGGGTGTTTCTGATTCTGCGACGCATGAGTCTGATCGGCGACGCGGTCGCTCACGGCATTCTGCCCGGCGCCGCGCTCGGCTTCTGGTTCGCCGGGCTGAGCCTTCCGGCACTGACCTTCGGCGGCCTCGGTGCAGGCCTGAGCATGGCCGGGCTCGCTGCATGGATCACCCGCCGCACAGGTCTGAGAGAAGACGCGAGCCTCGCCGCAATCTACCCAATCTCCCTCGCCAGCGGCGTGCTGATCCTCGGCATCGCCGGCAAACGCCTGGACCTGCTGCACCTGCTTTTTGGCTCGGCGTTGGCGGTCGACGGTCCGACGTTGACCGGCATGTTGTGGGTCTCAGGGCTCAGCCTTATCGCCATGGCGCTCATCTACAAACCGTTGTTGCTGGACACCCTCGACCCACTGTTTCTGCAAACCGTCAGCCGTCTTGGTCCGCTGGCACACGGCGTATTTCTGACATTGGTGGTGCTGAATCTGGTGATCGGATTTCAAGCCATTGGTGCGTTGATGGTCGTCGGTCTGATGATGTTGCCCGCCGCCGCGTCGCGTTTCTGGAGTCGACGCTTGCCCGTGTTGATGGCCATCGCCGGGCTGCTCGGCTGCCTCTCGGTGTGGCTCGGCTTGTTGCTGTCGTTCTATTACTCGCTGCCCAGCGGCCCGGCGATCGTGCTGGTGGCTGGCGGTGGGTATTTGCTGTCCGTGGTGTTCGGACCGGTGCACGGCTTGCTGCGCCGCCCGCCCTTGCTCACATCCCAATGAGGTGTTTCCCGATGCGCGCTTTACTCGTGCTGTTCAGTTTGATGCTGTCGATGTCGTTGTCTGCGGCGGAAAAACTGCAGGTGGTCACCAGCTTCAGCATCCTCGCCGACATGACCCATCAGGTCGGTGGCGAGCACATCCAGATCACCAACATGGTTGGCCCCGACGCCGATGCTCACACCTATGAGCCGACTCCGGACGATGCCAAGGCATTGCTCAAGGCCAGACTCATCATCAAAAACGGCTTGGGTTTCGAGCCGTGGCTGGACCGCTTGGTGACCAGCAGCGAGACCAAAGCCCCGGTCATCAGCGCGAGCCACGGCGTCATCCCACGCTCGCTGGATGAAGATGGCGAGACCGTCCCCGACCCTCACGCCTGGCACAACCTGGCGAACACCGAGCTGTACATCAGCAACATCACCAAGGCGCTGATCGCCGCCGACCCGGCGAACAAAGCCGACTATGTACGCAACAGCCAGGCCTACCTGAAACAGATCTACGCGCTGCTCGCCGAAGCCAAAGCCAAGCTCGGTTCGCTGCCACCGGGCAACCGCAAGATCGTGACGTCCCACGACGCATTCGGTTATCTCGGTCAGGCCTATGGCATCGACTTCATGGCGCCACAAGGTCTGTCCACCGAGCGCGAACCTTCCGCCGCCGAAGTCGCTGCGCTGATCACCCAGATTCGCCAGGCCAAGGTCAAAGCGGTGTTCATGGAGAACATCAAGGACGCCCGCCTGCTCAAGCAGATTGCCGATGAAAGCGGTGCGCACATCGGCGGCACGCTGTACTCCGATGCGCTCGCTGCCACCGGTCCGGCGAGCACCTTCACCGGGTTGTTCGAGTACAACCTCAACACCTTGTACGAGGCGTTGAGCAAGCCATGATCCGCAAGAATCCCTCAGGTGATTTGCCGCTGATTGCGGAGTCCGCCTACGTCGATAAGACCGCGATCATCTGCGGCAAAGTGGTGATCGGCGAGAACGTTTTCGTCGGCCCCTACGCAGTGATTCGCGCGGACGAAGTCGACGCCTCGGGCGAGATGGAGCCGATCACCATTGGCGCCAACTCGAACATCCAGGACGGCGTGGTGATCCACTCCAAGTCCGGTGCGGCGGTGACGATCGGCGAGTTCAGCTCGATCGCCCACCGCTCCATCGTTCATGGACCGTGCTCCGTGGGCGACCGGGTGTTCATCGGGTTCAACAGCGTGCTGTTCAACTGCGCCGTCGGTGATGGCAGCGTGGTGCGGCACAACTCGGTGGTCGACGGTCGCGACTTGCCTGCCGACTTCTACGTGCCCTCCACCACCCGCATCGGGCCCAACACCGACCTGTCGCAATTCCCGCCGGTGAGCGTCAGCGCCTCGGAGTTTTCCGAAGACGTGGCGCGCACCAACGTCGATCTGGTGCGCGGCTACAAAGCCCTGCAAAACGAGTTCTGACCATGAACAACGTGCTGATTCGCAATGCCCGGCTGGTGAATGAAGGACGTGAGTTTGACGGTGATCTGTTGGTCGGCCATGGTCGCATCGTCAAGATCGCGAGCAGCATCGAAGGGGAAAATGCTGCCGTCGAAATCGATGCTGACGGCCAGTGGTTGATGCCTGGAATGATCGATGATCAGGTGCACTTCCGCGATCCCGGTTCGCCCGACAAGGGCAGTTTCTACACCGAATCGCGAGCTGCGGTGGCCGGCGGCATCACCAGTTTCATGGACATGCCCAACACGAATCCGGCGACCCTGACGCTGGCAGCATTGGCCGACAAGAAGCGCCGCGCAGCGATCAATTCGGTGGCCAACTACGGTTTTCACTTCGGCGTGAGCAACGACAATCTCGACACCGTCGCCGCGCTCAATCCTTGCGAAGTGGCCGGCGTAAAAGTGTTCATGGGCGCGTCAACGGGCAACATGCTGGTAGACGATCCCAAGGTCCTGGAGCGGCTATTTGCTGAAGTGCCGACGATTCTGTTGGCCCACTGTGAACACACGCCGAGCATCGACGCCAATGCAGTGAACCTGCGAGAGCTGTTCGGCGAGCACATTCCCGCAGCAGCCCATCCGCTGATCCGCAATGCCGAGGCCTGCTTCCGTTCGTCCTCGATGGCCGTGGATCTGGCCAAGCGGCATGGCACCCGGCTTCACGTGTTGCACCTGACCACCGCCCGCGAACTGGCGTTGTTCGAAGACAAGCCACTGACACAAAAACGCATTACCGCCGAAGTCTGTCTGCACCATCTGCTCTTCGACGATCGCGACTACGCAACGCTCGGCAACTTGATCAAATGCAACCCGGCGATCAAGACCCAGGCCGACCGAGACACCTTGCGCCGGGCCCTGATGAGTGATCGACTGGACGTCATCGGCAGCGATCACGCGCCTCACACCTGGGACGAAAAGCAACGTCCCTACTGCCAGGCACCGTCCGGCTTGCCATTGGTGCAACACGCCCTGCCCGCCCTGCTGGAGTTGGTGGCGGATGACGTTCTACCGATCACCACCCTTGTGGCCAAGACCAGTCACCGTGTCGCCGATCTGTTTGCGATTCCCGACCGAGGCTATTTGCGCGAAGGGTATTGGGCCGACCTGGTGTTGATCAAACCCGAACCTGGTGGCGTTGCCGTCTCCCAACAGCCGATCCTGTCTCAATGCGGCTGGACGCCCTTCGCGCAACGGCGCTTTCGCCACAGCGTGAGCACCACGTTGGTATCGGGGCAAATGGCGTGGCACGACAAATGTCTTAATGACAGCTGCCAGGGTTTACCGCTACGGTTTACACGCTAGTGCAGCACTCGAGAGCACCGACATGATCCACATCACTCTGAGCGATGGTTCATTGCGTGAATACGACCAACCGTTGTCGGTGTACGAGTTCGCCGCGAGCATTGGTCCCGGGCTTGCCAAAGCAGCCGTCGCCGGCCGGGTGGACGGCGTATTGGTGGACTGTCAGTTCTTGATCGAAGCCGATGCCCGGGTCAGCATCGTCACGCCCCAAGAGCCCGATGGCCTGGAGATATTGCGCCGCTCCTGCGCATTGATGCTGGCGATGGCCGTGAAACAGCTCTATCCAAAAGCGCAATTGCAGACCGGATCGGCGCTGGGTGACGGGTTCTATTATGAGTTTGCCTTTGAACGACCGTTAAACCCGGACGACCTTGCGGGCATCGAAACGCGCATGAAGACCCTGGCGGCGACCAATCATTCGATCCGCCGGCGCGAGCCGTCACCGCGTTCCAAGTACATGGAAAAACTTGCGACCTACCTGCTCGGGGACTTCGAATGTGTGTCGATGGGCCCGCATGCTCCGGCAACCAGAGTGTTGCAGGCATTCGCGCTCGATCACATCAGCGGCACGGCGCCACAGCGGATCTATGGCACGTGCTGGTCTTGCCAGGAGGAACTGGACGACTGGCGCGCACCGCCGCACGTGATGGTCGTGAGCATGGATGATCGCCAAACGGATTACGCACAGTGGGTGACCGAGGCCTTGCGCCGAAGCGGCGTACGCGCCCGTGCGGACCTGCGCAACGAGAAGGTACGCCACAAGATTCGCGAACACAGTCAGCAAGTGCCGTATCTGGTGGTGATCGGGGAGAAAGAAAAAGAAGGCGGGTTTGTCAGCGTGCGCAGTCGCACCGGGGAGGATTTTGGCCGGATGGCCATTGAGGCGGTGTGTGATTGGCTGAGATCAACGGGGATTGCGGGTGTCTGAAATGACGCCTTCGCGGGCAAGCCTCGCTCCTACAGGATTCACACCGTCCCCGTAGGAGCGAGGCTTGCCCGCGAAGCTTTTAAGCCCTTGGCTTCACTGTTCCACAATCCTGCCCCAACCACACCGCGCGAGTATCAAGGCTACCCTTCTGCTGAATGCCGGTAGCGTTGAACGTGCCATTCACCTTGGTGGTGAACTCACGATCACTGAGGAATGTGGCGACACCCGCACCCTGCGCTTTCGGGCAGCTGAAGCGGAATTTCCACTGGTTACCGGTGCGCTCGGTGATTTCCTGCTTGCAGCCCGATTGCGGATCCGTCAGCGGAATGTTGTCGGTCTTCACTTGCTCCGGCGTCAGGCAAGCCCGGATCCCCTTGCCGCCCATGGTGATGCCCTGCTTCTCCAGCTGCGCACGCTGTTCAGGCGTCATCTGGCTCTGTATCTGACCGAGGATCAGTTGCAGATCCGGCATGTTCTGGTCATCGACCTTCATGTTGCTCGAGGTCAATTCCCACAAACCCGGCTGCAGCATCTGCGCCTGAGCGGCCACCGGAAGTGCTAAACCTAAAGCTACGGCCAAACCCAGCAGACGAACGTTCATTGAGTAACTCCTGATCGATAGTGGCCGTTAGACGTCAGCCACGAGCTTCGGTTCATGGGCCAATTAAATAGCGACATTCTGCACGGAACATGGTCTGTTAAGCACTGAATCTTCAGGAGCAAGGCTGCCCCCATGGATTACTTTGGACCGCACATTTTCGGTTACCTGATCGCGCTGCTGCACTCGTTAGGCATGATCGCCGCCATTCATGCCGTGTTGACCGTTCGGACCGCTCAGGGCTCGATCGCCTGGGCCTTGTCGCTGCTGTTCATTCCCTACTTCACACTCATTCCCTATCTGGTCTTCGGCCGCAGCACCTTCGATGGCTACATCAAGGCACGGCGACAGGCCAACGAGGAAATGCGCAAGGCCATCTCCGATTTGAACTGGCGCCCGTGGGTCGAAGAAGCACTGACCGCCCGTGCCTCCAACGCCTACGCATCATTGAGGGCGATGCCAAAACTGGGCCGCATGCCCTGCCTGGCGAACAACGAAGTCAGCCTGCTGATCAACGGCCACGCCACTTTCGAGGCGATTTTCGAGGCCATCAGCCAGGCGAAGGAAGCCGTGCTGATCCAGTTTTTCATCATCCACGACGACCGTCTGGGCCAACGCCTGCAAACCTTGTTGCTGAAAAAAGCCGCCGAAGGCGTCGCCGTTTATTTACTGTACGACCGCATCGGCAGCCACTCCCTGCCCCACAGTTATGTGCAGCCGTTGCGCGATGCCGGTGTCGAGGTCAAAGCCTTCGCGACGCGTAGCGGCTGGCTCAATCGCTTTCAGGTCAACTTCCGCAACCATCGCAAGATCGTCGTGGTGGACGGCGTGTTGGGCTTCGTTGGCGGGCATAACGTAGGCGACGAATACATGGGCGAGAAACCACCCCTCGCCCCTTGGCGCGATACCCACGTGCGGGTGCGCGGGCCGGTGGTGGCGTGCATGCAGGAGTCTTTCGCCGAAGACTGGTTTTGGGCAGCGCGCTCGTTGCCGCCGTTAATACTGCCGGACGCGTATCCGGACAACGGTGTGCTCTGCCAATTGCTTGCCAGTGGGCCGGCAGATTCCTACGAAACCTGTTCGTTATTCTTCGTCGAAGCCATTCACGCGGCGACCGAACGGGTGTGGATTACCAGCCCCTACTTCATCCCCGATGAAGCGGTGTTTGCCGCCTTGAGGCTGGCGGTTCTGCGCGGCGTGGATGTGCGATTGCTGCTGCCTTCACGACCGGATCACCGCATCGTCTACGCCGCCTCCAGCCTGTATGCCTTCGAAGCCGTGCGCGCCGGTGTGCGGGTATTTCGCTACCAGCCCGGTTTCCTGCATCAGAAAGTGGTGTTGATCGACAGCGAAATCAGCGCCATCGGCAGCGCCAATATGGACAACCGCTCGTTCCGGCTGAATTTTGAAGTGATGTTGCTGACTGTCGACAGAGTGTTTGCCGGCGAGGTGGAACAGATGCTCAACGACGACTTCGACCAGGCGCATGAAGTCGCCAAAGAAGAAAGCCGGGAGACCCACCGCCTGCAACAGGTCGGCATGCGGATCGCCCGGCTTATCTCACCGATACTTTAAGGGTTGTAGATGTCGTCGCGGGTCCAGGGCAGTTCATGGCTGCCATCGGGGTGGGCTTTCACTGCGAGGATCTGGTGCAAGTTGATCCAGCCCCGGGCGAATGCATAAGCACATCCCGCCAGGTACAGCCGCCAGATTCGCAAGGCCTGCTCCGGCACCTGCCGGGCGGCCGCTTCCAGGTTGTCCTCCAGGCGCTCGCTCCAATGGTCCAGGGTGCGCGCGTAGTGCAGGCGCAAACTCTCGACATCGACGATCTCCAGCCCCGCTTCGCTGATCTCGGCAGAGATCATCGACAGGTGCGGCAGCTCGCCGTTGGGGAACACGTATTTCTCGATGAAATCACCCGCACCGCGTCCCACCGGCCGGCCATCGGTGTGCTTGGCGGTGATGCCGTGGTTCATCACCAGGCCGCCCTCTTTCACCGCGCCGAACAGGGTTTTGCAGTACTCGGCCAGGTTCTCGTGCCCCACATGCTCGAACATGCCGACGCTGACCACTTTATCGAAGCGCCCGTCCTGAGGCAGATCGCGGTAGTCCAGCAGTTGCAGCTCGACCAGATCGTCGAGGCCTTCCTCCTTCACCCGCTCACGGGCCAGGGCCAGTTGCGCTTTGCTCAGTGTGATCCCGAATACCTTCGCGCCAAACTCCCGCGCCGCATAGCGCGCCAAGCCGCCCCAGCCACACCCGACATCCAGCAGATACTCGCCAGGTTGCAGGCGTAGTTTGCGACACAGGTGGCGGAATTTGGCTTGCTGGGCCTGCTCAAGCGTTTCGCTGCCGGTCTCGAAATAGGCGCAGGAATACGCCATGTCACTGTCGAGCCACAGCTGATAAAACGCGTTGGAAAGGTCGTAGTGATAGGAAATCGCCTTGGCGTCGGTTTCCTTGTCGTGGGCGGTGCGAACAGGCTGACTGTCGATGTCGCCCAGCAAGGCCTGACTCCATTCATCAACGACGCGGATCACCTCGCTGATGGAGCCTTCCAGCTCAAGTTTGCCCTCGACGAATGCCGCTCCGAGCGCATCGAGGCTGGGATGAGTCAACTGGGTAACCATTTGTGGGTCCTTGACCACAATCGTGACGCTGGGCGTCGGCCCCAGATTAAATTCATGGCCGTCCCAGAGTCGCAGGCGTAGCGGTAACTGCAGATTCTGTAAGGCCGGTGGAAGTTGCGCGAGCATGGAATATCCCCCTTGTTTCAGACGTCTGATGTGAGGGTAGACCATCCTTGAAAAATAGCAGGCTATCGAATTAATAGCCGTTTTCTATGATTTGCAGCGCTGGAAAAAAGCGCCGCAAAATCACAGAAGTGATTGCCCTCACACTAGATGACTGCGAATTTCGCGCACAGTTCTGAAATGTTCACATCGCTTAGACGTCATCCTTCATCTTGAGCAACGGCTCCTGGAAACGCAGCAGCCGTCCGGCGTTGCCCAATACCAGCAACGTGCTCAGGTTATGCAGCAGCGCAGCAATCATCGCCCCTGCCGCACCGAGCCAGCCGAAGGCAGCGAAAGCAACAATTGCCAGTGTCCAGCCCAGACCGATGATCACGTTGACCTGCAACGTCTGCCGGCATTGACGACTCAAACGTACGCAAGTGCCGAGCCGACGCAGGTCGCTGCCGATCAGCACGATATCGGCTGAAGCCAAGGCAATATCCGCACCGCCCGCCCCCATGGCGACGCCGACCACACCGGCCTTGAGTGCCAGCGAATCATTGATGCCATCGCCGACCACCATCGGCCGGAAACCGCTGCCGATTTCTTTCAGCACACGGTTGAGTTTGTCCTCGGGCAAGGCCTGGGCTTCGACATCGCTGATCCCGACATCCAGGGCCAACGTATTCGCGACGCTTTGGCGATCGCCGGTGAGCAACAATTGCCGGCCCAACCCGAGTTCTCGCAATTCACTCAAGGCGAATCGCGCTTCAGGCTTCACGCTGTCCGCGAGCAACAGCCAGGCCAGGAATTCACCGTTGAGCGCCAACCCGGCGATCGGGCCATCGTGTTCAGGAACCGCTGAAGTGGCGATTGCCAATTGCGCGAACAACTCCGGCCGCCCGAGTGCTGCTTCGCCTTGTTCGGTCATCGCTACCACGCCCAGGCCCTGACGTTCGTGAATGTCCGTGAGCAGCAGAAAATGTTCCTGAGTAACCAACCCGGCGAGCGCGCGACTGACCGGGTGACTGCTGGCAGAGCCCAGGCTGGCAGCCAGTTTCAGCACGTGGTTGCGATCTTCCAGCGGACTGTCGATCGATTGCAGGCGCAAGGTGCCGAAGGTCAGCGTCCCGGTCTTGTCGACCACCAGCGACGTCAGATCAGCCAGCTCCTCGAGAAACGCCGAGCTGCGGATCAGAATCCCATGTCGTGCGGCAACCGCGACGCCGGCAATCGCCGTGGCCGGTGCCGACAACACCAACGCACACGGACAGGCTGCCACCAACACCGCGAGCATCGCTTGCGCATCGTTGGTGATGAACCAGGTCACTGCGGCCAGCAACAACACCAGCACCATATAGCTACCAGCGTAGCGCTCCAGCAAACGGGTGATTGGCGGCTTGGAACGCTCGGCGCTTTGCATCAGCGCGATGACTTTACCGAGTGTCGATTCATTGCCGGTACGGGTCACTTCAATGCGCAGCAGGCCATCAAGGTTGATCGCCCCGCCGAACACCGTCATGCCAACGCCCGCCTCCACCGGCACCGACTCGCCCGTGATCGATGCGGTATCGAGACTCGCCTGACCGGAGAGCACACGACCATCGGCCGGCACTCGATCACCGGCGCGGACCTCCACGCGGTCGCCAGCCTTGAGCGTGCCGTTGTCGACTTCGACGATGGAGCCATCCGCCTGAACCTTGCGCGCATGGCTGCGTGTCAGTTTGCCGAGTGCGTGAATCGCCTCCTGGGAACCGATCACGCTGCGCTCTTCCAACACATGACCGAAGATCATGATGATCGGCAACAACGCAGCGGTCAGCAGATCGCCCGTTGCCCAGGCACCCAACATCGCCAACGCAATCAACTGATCGGTGATCCCGTGCAAGCTGGGATAACGCAGGCTGTACCAAGCAGAACGCATCACCGGCACGGCCACCAGCAACGAGGCAAAACCCAGCAGCAATTGACTGACGCCCGTCTGCTCCGGCGACCACCAGCGCCAGATCAAACCGAGCGCCAGCAAGCCGAGCGCGAGCATGGCCAGGGTCAGTTGGCGTGCAGCGCTGCGTTGTTCGGCCGAGGACAACATGCTCGGTGCGGCGGCAGTTTGGGCGGTCATTGTGCAGCTCCCTGAATGATCAGGCGGGAATCGTCTTTCGGATTAACCGTGGTCACCGAGCCGGCCTGACCGAGGATTTTTGGCAAGCGCTCGCGGTAAATGCGCAACAGCATTTGCGGGTCGGTGCCTTGTTGTTGCGCCTTGGCCAAGCTCAATACCGTGGCCGTGTCGGCGGAGGCTTTGGCCAGCCGTTCGCTGGCTTGAGCGTGGGCGACTTGCAGCGCACGGTCGGCTTGCTCGTTGGCGGCCTGAGTGAGTTTCTCGGCTTCGGTGCGGGCATTGGCCACGGCTTTATCGGCTTGCTGACTTGCCGTCAGAACGGCGTTGAAAGCATTGACCGCAGGTCCTGGCAGACTCGACTGCACATCCACGCGCGCCACTTCGATCCCCAGTCCCTGCCCCGTTGCGGTCAATTGCGCGAGTCGTTGATTGATGCCTTGTACCAAATCCCCGCGCAGGCGTTCGCGTCTTTCCGCCGCTTGATTATCCGCGCCGATCAACTCCGGGCGCGCCACCAGGATGGTGTCCAGATCTCGTGCGGCGGTGAGTGCCACGGCGCTGCGAGTCACCAAGCGATCCAGTGCCGGCAGCACATGTTCACCTTGAACAACGAACGCATACGGTTCGGTGACTTTGTAAAACACCCGCACATCCAGTTGCACCACACCCGCGTCACCCGTCAGCAGATAACCGGAACCTGCCAGCGCATCACTGAGCGGCGTGGCGAAAGTGGCTGCTCGGTCGGCCTGCAGCGCAGCATCGCTGCGCAGCAGATTATCGACTCGACGCTCGATCACCCGATCCGCCGCTGGCAACAAAACCACTTGCTCGAACGGCCTCGGCCACGCCAACAGCAGACCGGCATTCTGAATGCGATCCAGCGCGCCAAAGTGCAATACCACCGCGCGATTTTGCGGATCGATTTGCCGCACGTTGGAGAATGCCCACGCCAACGCGGCCAAGACTGTCACCGCATACAGGGCGAGAAAAGCCAATCGCCCGGCCTGAATCCAGGGGCTGCTTAACTCATTTGTTCCACGTGGAACCAAACTCATGGCTGCGATCCGGACTTGTTATCGAGTGTCGGCGGACCGTCAACCAACACCCGGAACGGCGCGGCATCGGTGCGCAGAATCAGTTTGGTGCCAGGTGTGACGATGGTGCCCAAGGTGTCGAGGGAGCGCAGCAAGTTATACAGCTGCGGCGAACCCGCGTAAGCGCGGCCGTAAATCTGTGCGGCTTCGACCCGTGATTGAGCTTCGATGTCGGCGGCTTTTACCGTGGCATCGGCCTGGACGATTCGCGCATCACGCTCGGCAGCAGAGCGAATTTGCGCTGCCTCACGTTTGCCGATGGCCGTGCGTTCGGTGGCGATTGTTTCACGCTCGGCGCGCATGCGATCGACGGTGGCGGTCAGGGTCACCGACGGCAAGGTCAATCGTTCGATGCCAACTTGCAGCACACGAACGCCATAAGTGGCGAGTAACTGCTGATCGATTTGCTGACGCAACTGCGCTTCAAAATCAGCGATGTGCACCTGGCTGGCATCGGTGTTCACCAGATTGGCCAGGTCAAAACTGCTGGCCGTGGTTTCCAGTGCCGAGCCGACGAAGGTGCGAATCTGCCGCGCCGCTTCGTCCGGCTGATTCTGCACGGCGCGCATGAAGCGCTGCACATTGTCCGGATCGCCCTGCACCTGCCACGCCACGTAAGCCTGAACGATGATGCGCAAACCGTCGCGCGTGCCCACATCCTGCAAACCACTGGACGTGGTGCGCAAACGCAAATCGACCGGAATCGCCGCTTCAAAAGGCGCGGGCCAACGCCAGCCCAGCCCCGGCTCCAGCAACACCCGCGACGGATTACCGAAGCGCGTGATCACCGTGGCTTCGCCGGAGCGCACCTGCACCAGGCTCGCGGCGGCGATGGCAAACGCCACCAGCAACGCCGCCCACCCCATGCGCCGCCACGGGAATGGACCCGCTTCCTGCGGATCGCCGTGGTGGTGATGGTGATGCCCGTGATGATGCCCGCCATGACCGTGATCGTGGCCGGCGTGATCATCGTGATCGTGAGTGTGCGACTGGCTCAATTGGCAGCTCCTGGCTGAGCAGTTTTACGCGCCGATGCAGGGTCAACCGGCAGCGTGAAAGTACGGAGGTCGATGGTCGGCGCGTTGCCGCTGCCGCCCAGACGATGATCGAGAACCAGCAACCTGGCGTTGGTCAGGCCTTGGGAGAGCTGGCTGAAATACTGTTCCAGCACGAAAGCCTGGCCCGCGCTGGCGTAGGCCTTTTGCTCGGCGCTGAATTTCAGATCGGCCGCTTGCGCAGCCGCATTGATTTCACGCGCGCTGACCGTCGCTTGATCCCGTGCGATGCTGGCCTGCAATTGCGCCTGATTGGTGGCCTCTGCAGCCGCGCCGCGCTCACGCGAGATCAAGGCCTGCGCAGCAATTTGCGCCGCTTGCACACCGTGATAAGCGTTGGCCGCGCCGGCCGGTGGGTGAATCGCTTCAACCACAGTCGCGAGAATTTCCACGCCGCTGTCGAGTTTTTCCAGGTCCGCCTGCACCGCGCGGCCAATCTCTTCGGCGAGCCCTACCCTGTCCTCACCGAGTAGTCCGTCTAGGGTACGAGACGCGAAGTCGTGCACCAGAATCCGGCTGGCGGTGCTGCGGATCAGTGTCGGCACGTTGGCGCTGTTGTACGTCGCGGCCAACGCCGCTTGATCCGTGAGGCCGATGCGATAGACAAAACGCACGTCCATGTTGACGATCTGGAAGCTCTGTTTGTCGGCCCGACTGCTGGCAATCACCTGAGACTTGTCGTTCACGTGGCTGGCGTCCCACAAGCGATTGGCCGTCGTCGGCGCCGGACCTTCTGCCGGTTCAGCCACAATCGGCGCCGCCGCTTCGCCAACACTGGTGGCCAACTCGTGGACCACGCCGTTCTCGACACTCAACACTCGGCCCAGCGGCCACGGCAGGCCTGCGTGTAAACCGGGACCGAAGACCTCCACCGGTTTGCCGAAACGCTCATAGATGCCCCGCCCTTGCAGGGAAATTTCGTGAATGCCGGTGAGCGACCAACCGACCAGTGCCACCACCGCCAGCACCGGAACGAATGCCCGGCGCATGTAAGTGAAGGCCCAGATCTGTCGCAGATCGATGCCGAAGCGGTTATGTAATTCGTGTTGCAGCGCCAGCAACGGTTGGGGCGGCCAGCGCAGCATGTCGGCGACGAAGCTTCGCGCCAGCAACGCAGGTTCGAGTTGTTCACGCTGCGGACTGAACAGTGACAACACCGCGCGTAGCAACAGCTCGACCGCGACCAGACCCGGCAGCAGGCCAATCAGTACAGCCAGACGTACCGGCCAAACCGACGCTTCGCTGCCCAACAACAGGCACAGCGCGCTCAGCACAAGACAGATGATTGCCACGCGCGTCAGCTGCGCAAGCGAACCTGCTTCGGGCCACTGGGCCACGTTTTCCTGGGCAAGTTGCCGCTCCAGCACCAGCAAACCGAAGGCCAGCAGTAACGACAATGCCGCCGCGACACTCGCGGAAAAACCGAGCGCAGCGGGAGGCAGGGCCAGGTTCCAGACTTGATTGATGCTGAACACTACCAGCA
This sequence comes from Pseudomonas sp. FW300-N2A2, assembly GCF_017351735.1. Classification (NCBI taxonomy): domain Bacteria; kingdom Pseudomonadati; phylum Pseudomonadota; class Gammaproteobacteria; order Pseudomonadales; family Pseudomonadaceae; genus Pseudomonas; species Pseudomonas sp. FW300-N2A2. Next base: position 176,343 of record NZ_JACNDU010000004.1, read on the forward strand.
GCGCCCAAGCGCCAAGCCACAGCGTCGAGGCGCCGATCTGCGCCAGCAGCCGCAACCATCGCTGGCTGATCCGCTCCAGCAGCCGTTCATACCAGCCCTCCGGCGGCGATTCAGCGGCGACTTCCACAGGGAGCATCGCAGGGTTCATCGCCCTTTCACGCCACTGCGTCACCCACCACGCCGATTGCAGCCCGGCGACCAGCACCAGCAAACCGGCGCTCTGATTGACCAGCACCGCAGGCCAAAGCGACTGCGGTGCAAACAGCCCGACGAAAAACGCCAGCACCCAGCCTGCTCCTGCGAGCGCGCCGAGGCCGATTGCCAACTGCCGCAATCGCCGCCCTTGAAAGACTGCCTGCTGAAAGCGCGGTAGCCCGGCTACCGTTGCGCCCTCAATCTCGAGATCGACTTGCATACCACCCCAGTGATTTTCTTTGCTCACGTCGCAATTCGTTACGATATAACGAAAGCCGTGAAATTTTCGTACTAAATCTCTTTATCTAAAGACGCTCAACCTGTCGCTTGGCTGAAGCCTTGACCGAAAGGCGTGGCTGCGCACATATTACGCTCGTAATTTTATTCAGGAACTACGTTTATCCAGCCCGATTCCCATCCAATTCAGGAGTACATCCATGAGCAACTATGACGTCGTGATACTGGGCGGAGGCCCCGGCGGCTATAACGCGGCGATTCGCGCCGGCCAGTTGGGCCTTAAAGCCGCCTGTGTCGAAGGCCGCGCCACCCTCGGCGGCACTTGCCTGAACGTCGGTTGCATGCCGTCCAAGGCATTGCTGCATGCTTCTGAATTGTATGACGCGGCCATGGGTGCGGAATTTGCCAACCTCGGTATCGAGGTCAAACCCACGCTGAACCTCGCGCAAATGATGAAGCAGAAGGATGACAGTGTTGCCGGACTGACCAAGGGCATCGAGTTTCTGTTCCGCAAAAACAAGGTCGACTGGATCAAGGGCTGGGGCCATATCGACGGGCCGGGCAAAGTCACGGTAACGGACAGCCAGGGCGGCAAGACTGAGCTGAGCGCCAAGGACATCATCATTGCCACCGGCTCCGAGCCCACTCCCCTGCCCGGCGTGGACATCGACAACACGCGCATCCTCGATTCCACAGGTGCGCTTTCTTTGTCCGAAGTGCCCAAGCATCTGGTGGTGATTGGCGCCGGGGTCATTGGCCTGGAATTGGGCTCGGTGTGGCGGCGTTTGGGCGCACAGGTGACCGTGGTCGAGTTTCTCGACCGGATCTGCCCTGGTGTGGACGGCGAAGCGGGCAAAACCCTGCAACGCTCGCTGAGCAAGCAAGGCATCAGCTTCAAGCTGAGTTCGAAAGTCACCCGCGCCACGACCTCGGCGAACGGCGTTCAGCTCAGCGTCGAACCGGCCGCCGGCGGCACTGCCGAACTACTCGAAGCCGATTACGTGCTGGTCGCCATCGGGCGCCGGCCTTACACCGAGGGGCTGGGGTTGGAGAACGTCGGCCTCGCCACGGATAAACGCGGCATGCTCGCCAACAAGGGTCATCGCACTGAAGCGGCAGGCGTGTGGGTCATCGGCGATGTCACGTCGGGGCCGATGCTTGCGCACAAGGCCGAAGATGAAGCCATGGCCTGTATCGAGCAGATCGTCGGCAAGGCAGGCGAGGTCAACTACGACCTGATCCCCAACGTCATTTACACCAGGCCGGAGCTGGCCAGCGTCGGCAAGACCGAAGAGCAACTCAAGGCTGAGGGCCGCGCGTACAAGGTCGGTAAATTCCCCTTCACCGCCAACAGCCGGGCGAAGATCAACCACGAGACTGAAGGCTTCGCCAAAGTGCTGGCCGATGAGCGCACCGACGAGATTCTTGGCGTGCACCTGGTAGGCCCGAGCGTCAGTGAAATGATTGGCGAATATTGCGTGGCTATGGAGTTCAGTGCTTCGGCTGAAGATATTGCCCTGACCTGTCATCCACACCCGACTCGCTCCGAGGCGTTGCGCCAGGCGGCGATGAATGTTGAGGGGATGGCGACGCAGATGTAGGGCTGGAGACCTGATGAGACTGATCTATCGCCATCGCGAGCAGGCTCGCTCCCACACTGGTTTTGTGTACGCCACAGATCACATGTGGGAGCGGGCTTGCTCGCGAAGGGGGCAACTCGGTTTAAAGCGGCAAATGCTCTAGAGGCAACGCGCCCGGCGTTTTCACAGTGTGAATCGCAAAGTTGCTGCGGATGTCGCTCACGCCCGGCAACTTCAGCAAACGCCCGGTGAGAAAGCGGTCATAAGCACGCAAATCCGGCACCACCACCTGCAACAGAAAATCCGATTCCCCTGACACCAGAAACGCCGAAATCACCTCGGGCAACGCCATCACCGCCACACGGAAGGCTTCGGCCTGTTCGTCGTTGTGGCGTTCGACCTTGACCCCGACAAACACCGTCAGCCCCAACCCGACTTCATCGCGATCCAGATTGGCCTGATAGCCGCGAATCACCCCGGCCTCCTCCAACATCCGCACCCGACGCAAACAGGGGGACGCGGACAGACCAATCTCGTCAGCCAGTTGTACGTTGCTCAAACGACCGTCACGTTGCAGGGCCGCGAGAATTTTTCGGTCGTAAGCGTCCAGTTTCATGTTTGGCAGATCCTGATGGTATAGGCGTCAGAGAATGGCAGGTTATGCCAATTCAAGACTGTTTAGAAGCAAACTACGCAACCACCTGCCCTGTGTTTCAGCCCTAGACTGGCGCTACCGAATCGACAACGAAAGGGGTGCAGCATGGCGGGGCTTTGGCTGTTTTTCATGGCGCTGGCAGTGGTTTACCTGCTCCCAGGCCCGGACATGATTTTGCTGCTGCAAACCGGCGCTCGTCAGGGCAAAGGCGCGGCGCTGGCCACGGCGGTGGGATTGGGCATTGCCCGGGGTTGTCACGTGGCGTTGGCGGCACTGGGGCTGGCGGCACTGTTCAAGGCCGCGCCCTGGACGTTCGATTTGGTGCGCCTGGCCGGGGCCGCGTACCTGTTGTGGATCGGCATTCAATGCCTGCGGACCACGATGCTCCCGAGCCTGAACGGCGCAGATTCAGCCTGTGGAAAACCTCGTTGGCGCGAAGCCATTCAGCGCGGATTGTTGACCAACCTGCTGAACCCCAAGGCGCTGCTGTTCTGCTCGGTGCTGCTGCCGCAGTTTATCGATCCGCATGCAGGGCCGGTGCTCGCACAATTCGCGACCCTGGGCGTGGTGCTGGTCAGTGTCGGTTTGTTGTTCGACAGCGCGTACGCCTTGGCCGGCGCCGCGCTTGGCCGCTGGCTGCAACGCAGTCCTTCGGCCCAGCGCGTACAGCAGTGGTTGTTTGGCAGCCTGTTGATTGGTTTTGCCCTGCGACTGACCTTTGTTCAACAGGTTTGAACCTTACTGCGACTTACGGCGACGACGATTGATCAGTAACAATGCCGCTGCCGTGACCGCCAACACACCGCCGATCTGCAAAGTTTTTTTGTAAGGCCGCAGCTCGGAGCGCACGGCGTCGGTGACCTGGGTGACGTAGCGCTTGTCGGCGCGCTGAAAGTCCGGGTCCTGGCATTGGTGACCGAAATCCCCCGCCCAGACGACATACGGGCCTTCCTCGACATAACGACGGTAGAACGCGCTTTGCTCTTGCAGGTTCGTACCCCACGACGAAGCCTTGCACAGCACCGACGCGAAAGCCTGACTGCTGTGGGGTAAAAGATCAGCCGCTTTACTCGCCAGCGCGGTGGCAACAAACCGGTAATGGAAACGCTCATCAGGTTGCGCCAACGTGGCTTGCTGGCGTTTCACCTCACCCTCGGCCATCAACGGGCCGACCTTGAGCTCGGGAGCCTCGAGACTGTAATTACCACCGAAAGTGGCGTAATCCGGAGACATCTCGTAGCCCAACAGCTCCATTCCGTCGAAACGAGCCACGGTCGCGGCATGGTAATAAGCGAATGCCCGTTTGGTTGGCCACCATTTCGATTCGGCGTCGTGGCGCAACTCCCCGTACCACTTGGCCTTGGCCTGCAAGTCGGCATTGTCGAAATAGCCTGGCGCCTCATCATAACGGCCCTCACGCAACAATCGCCGCCCCAGCAGGTTGCGCAACTTCGCCGCCACCGACAACGGCACGTAGTTATCGCGATCCTCCTGAGTCAGTGCTGGCGGCGCCGGCACTTGAGTGTCGACGTAATGCTTGAGTTCATCGACGGTCAGCACACGCTCAGCGACGGTCGCAGCGTCGAACCAATAAATGTCGTTGCTGCGATAGAGCTGATCGAATGCCTGCAAATAATCCCCACGTTGCAACGCCAGGATCGCGCTTTCCCCCTCGACACGACACTTGGGATGAAGCGTTTCGAAATCCCAGTCCGGCGTCCGTCGCTCGCCCCAGGATTCGTTCTGCGGGAAGGCCTGGGCAGCCTTGGCGTACGCGGCGGCGGCAGCCGTCTTATCACCCTCGCGCATCGCCAGTTTCGCCCGCAGCCACCACGCCAGGCCACCGTCGCCGGCGTGTTCAAGGAAGGCCTTGGCGCTGGCGTAATCGCCCTGTTGATAATTCACGGCCGCCAGCCGATCAGCATTGTCGAGGCTGCCGCGCGTGCTGTTCTGCAGCAGCTTGATCAGTTTTTGCTCGCTCGGCGGTTGATCACCAAATGACCAACCCAACCGGCTGATCAGCGACGCCGTGACCAGCTGCTGCACCGGTTTTCCTTTAAGCAACGCGGCCAGTTGCTCGTCAGGCATCGCCGCCAGATCGGCCATCAACAGCTTCAATGAGGTGTAACCCACTACGGAACCGTGGAGGTTTTGCGTGGCGTAGAGTTTTATAGCGTTGTCCCAATCGCCCGCCGTGCGAGCGACACGCGCCTCTTCGCCGAGGCTGGCGACGCCAAGCTCCAATGGGTCGCTGAAACCGTCGATGCTCAACTGGCGCGCCTGCTCAAAGGCCTTGCGCGACTGCGTCAGCAGATCGGGCGTGGCGTCCGCTTCGCTGCTCATGGCAAACAGCGCCCGGCCCAGCGAATAAGCGGCCCACGTGCTGCGCAACGCGCGTTGATCCGCCGGCAATGCGAGCACTTTCTGGAAGTAATCGGCGGCCAATCCATGGTCACCGGCGCTGAACGCCACGGCGCCTGCCAGATAGAGCCTGAGCTCGGTCGGCAGACTTGCGCCCTGCGCCTCGACCTGATGAGCATCGCTCAGCGTGCGCAGTTGTTTGACCAACGCCTGCTGCTGCGCCGTCAAACCAGCCTGTTCGGCGTCGTCGCGCTGCACGGCATAGTCAGGCGCATCCATGCTGTAGACGACTTCGCTGACGTTCTTCAAACCCGTAATCGCCTGCCCGAGACGACTGATCTCGAACCGGAAGTTGCCTTCCGGCAGCTCCGCCAGCGACTGGCCCCGGTTATCGAGCAGGCGCATAGGGAAATCCGGCCCGCAGGCCACTGCCGAACCCAGTGGAAAACCGAGGCTCAGGCAAAGCAAATGGCGGGGCCAGTTACGGGTGAACATTCGAACCTCCTTGATCAATGTTTGTGCAGCGTGCCCAACCAATGGCGCGCTGCCCACCGGCCGGGATCCGACCGTCGCGCAGGCGGGTGAAGGTAAGCAGATCCGGGCTTTGTTGCAACGCATAACCGGCCAGCGCATCGGCGCCTTCACAACCTCGTGCGGCGAGCGTCAGGCGTTCGGGCCAGGCGCTGTCGAGGTTGCCTTGATTGCTGATGCTGACGTCATAGAGGCCATCCTGCGCCGAGAGTTTCAGCGTCAGGCGACTATCGAGGGCATCGCCACGGGCCACGGCGCGCAAGGTCGTCAGGCTCCAGGCCCGGCGATCATTGACCAATGGCAGGCGAAACCAGATCAGCCCGGCCAGATGAGCCGGTGGATCGTCGCGCAACTGGGTAGCAAGTGTGCTCAGTTGCTGCGGATCGGCCAGCAATTCCCGGCGCTCGCCGACGCGCTCAATGGGCACTTCGCTTTCCACGTCGGGTGCGCCGCCGGCCTGCGGCAACAACGCTACGCCATAGGCCGGCAGCGCCAGATAAAAAGGTTTCGACGTGATGCGGCTCCAGGCACCGGCCCATTTTCTGGCCTGATCCGGGTCAAACAATCCCATGCGCGGGTCGCTCACCGCATGCACCTGCAACACGCTGCTATCGACTGTGGATAACAATGCAGGCAGTTCAGGACTGTCGAGCCACGCCGGCAGCGCAGTAATGCTCAACGGCATGGAAGCCGGCAGCACCGCGCGCAAATCCGTGAGGAATTTCCGATAAGCCGGTAGCCGAGCGTTCCCGGCATCGTGGTCGATTTCCACGCCGGAGAGCACCAGCCCCTGCGCCTGCCAATCGCTGAGCACTTGCAGGATCTGCGCAGAGACCTCGTCCTGATCCAGCGACTTGAGCTGGCCATCGAGACGAATCACCGCAATCAGCGGCCGGCCATCCCGTTTGAGCAGCACCGGGTCGATTCGCGCCCGGTTCCAGCCCGCCTTGGGGAATGCCTGCAAGGCCAGCACCCGCAGGGTCGCAAAATCCGCACGGCTGTCTTTGAGTGCGGCTTCGTGGGCCGGCGTCCATTGTCGTTGCCATACATAAAGTTGCTGATCGAGCGGCGGTGCGTCCTGTTGTTCGCAGCCGCTAAGCAAAGCCAGCATCACCAGCAAGCCTGACAGGCGAGCGAGAAAAACCATAAAACTCCTAAGCCTGAATCTCATCTTGTAGGAGCGAGGCTTGCCCGCGAAGCATTTGGCGGAGTTTAGGACGCCTTCGCGGGCAAGTCGGGTCGCCGCATCGCTCGCTCCTACACGCCGCGTCAGATGCTACAGGTCGAGCACCAAAGGCTGCGAGCCCTGCGCCGGAATCGCACAACAAATCAGGACATGTCCTACTTCCGGCACTTCCGCTGGTGGCTGTGGATAATTCACCTGACCGCTGATCAGGCGAGTCTTACAGGTCCCGCAGGAACCGCCGCGGCAACTGAACTCCGGGCGCAAACCGCGGCTTTCCGCCAACTCCAGCAAACTGCCGCCGTCGGGTTGCCAGCGGGCTTCTTTGGCCGAACGCTCGAACACCACCGGCACCGACGTGGTAGCGGCGGGCGGTTGCTCGATGACCACCGCGTCGGGGTCCGGCCGGCGACGCAAGGTCGACGGGCCGAAGGTCTCGGCGTGAATCCTGCTGTCACGGATGTCCAGTTCCCGCAGGCTGTCGTACAGCCCCTGGGTAAAACTGCCCGGCCCGCAGAGTACAAAATCCAGCTGATCGTAGTCTTCCACTTCAAGGATGTTCTTCAGCAACGCGGCGTCTATCCGTCCGGTCAGGTCAAAGTCCTCACCCTCGTGAGCATCGGCCTCCGGCTGACTGAGCAGACGCAGCACCCGCACCGAATCTCCGGCGTCATCCAGCAAACGATCCAGCTCGGAGCGAAACGGTTGATCCGCCAGCGTGCGCGAACTCTGGAAAAACCATGTAGGCCGAATGTGCCGGGTGCGCAGGCCTTGATACACCACCTCCCGCACCATCGACAGCAAAGGCGTAATGCCTACGCCGGCGGCCAACAACACCAGCGGCCGACGCTCATGGGTTGCCACGGTGAAATGCCCTTGCGGCGCGCGGGCTTCCAGCAGGTCACCGACACGAACCTGCTCATGCAGATGCGAAGACACCCGCCCTTCTCGCTTCACGCTGATGCGGAAAAAGTCATCGGACGGCGCGCTCGACAGGCTGTAGGTGCGGATATGCACCTCACCGCCAATGTTGAACCGCAGCGGTAAATGCTGCCCCGCTTGAAACAGCGGCAACCCGGCGTCATCGGCGGGCTCCAGATAGATCGAGCGGATGTTGTGGCTTTCCGCTTCGATGCGCACCACCCGCAGCGGCCGCCAATGATCACCCAGCGCCCGGGCTTGCAGGCGTGCGTTGGCCTGCTCCCAGGTGCCCGTCAGCAAACTGGTGGGCGATACGCCGTCGAAGCGCCAGCGCAGAGCCAGTGCCGCGGGCCGACGTACCACCTGCTCCACCTCGAATGTCCACAGACGCTCGGCGCCTTGAAAGGCTTCTACTTGGGGGCCTTCAAGGATGATTTCGGTACGACCGCTGAGGTGCAGCAGGTCGCCGGAGTTGAAATCGATAAACAGCAAACCCGCCCGTGGATTGATCAACAGGTTGCCCAGGGTATTGAAGAACAGATTGCCGGCGAAGTCCGGGATGGTCAGTCGATTACCTTCCACGTGTACGAAACCGGCCTGACCGCCACGGTGGGAAACGTCCACCGAACGTCGGCCGTCCACATCCACATAACTGGCGACAAAGAAGGTATCGGCGTCGGCAATCATGGCTTTGGCAGCGTCATCCAGACCGCCCATGTGCTGCGCGATGCGCGTCGAGGGATCCGCCAGCGGCACCGAACGAAACTGCCGCAATTGAATGTATTGCGGGCAGTTGCCGAAGGACTGTTCGACCGTTACGCCGAAGCCATTCGCCGTCACGGCGCCGACGCGACCATTGAGGCGGTTGCGCCGCCGCGTGTGCAGTTCGATCCCCAACAAGCCGATCGCCGCGCCATCGGTCAATTGCGCCGGGTCATCCGCCCCCGGCAAGCTGTTGAATTGCAGCGCACCCGGCTGGGGCGAATGAGCGAAGCCCGGTTGCCCTTCAAGAATGCTCGCCCAAGGATTGCCGTCGATGTCCACTGCGCCGTACAGCATGAACGGCAGTTGCTCATAGAATTTGCGGTGTTGGTCCGGCATCTCAGTGCGAACCACCCTACGACCCAACTCCTCCATTCGCTGGGCAACACCGACGTGTGCCTGCAACTGTTTTTCGCCCGCGTGCCAAGGTGACTGGTCCATTACGGCTTCTCCCGTGCGCGCCAGGCGCAGTGTGAACGGCCCGACAATGCCGGGCCGCAGGTATCAGGCAGTTTTTTGCAGGCCGGCGACGGTGCGCGGCATGCCGACAAACCCTGGCAAGGCTTCGATGCGCGCCAGCCAGGCCCGCACGTTGGCGTAGTCCTCGAGCGACACGTTGCCTTCCGGAGCGTGGGCGATGTAACTGTAGGCGGCCACGTCGGCAATGGTCGGTTCGCTGCCGGTCAGGTAAACCGTATCCGCCAGTTCCTGATCGATCAGTTTGAGCCAGACGTGGGCGTAAGCGATCGTCTCTTCAGCCCTGTAAGGCGCGCCAAACACCGTGATCAGCCGGGCCCGGCCCGGACCAAAGGCAATCGGTCCAGCCGCCACTGACAACCAGCGTTGAACCTTGGCGGCGCCGAGCGGGTCGTCAGGCAGCCAGCGACCGTTACCGTATTTTTTCGCCAGGTAAACCAGAATCGCGTTGGAATCGGCCAGCACCACGCCTTGATCATCGATGGCCGGGACCTGTCCGAACGGGTTGATCGCCAGGTAATCGGGCTGTTTGTGCGCGCCCTTGGCCATATCGACCAGGATCAGCTCGGTCGGCAGTTGCAGCAGGGATAACATCAGCTCCACACGGTGAGCATGGCCGGAACGTGGGAAGTTGTAGAGTTTGATCGCTTGCATGGTCGACTCCGCTGGGTGGTGGCGCCGTTCTGAAACGATCAGCGCCGATGGGAGCCATCTTCCACCCCCAACCAAAACAACAGAATAACCAGCAAACGCAATCAATTATTTCAGCCAGTGCAATAACCCATCAGCCCTGCAAGGCCGGGTGTTCGCGCAGCGCTTTCACCGTGAAGTCGACAAAACTGCGAATCCGGGCCGGCGCATTGCGGCCGCCCTGATACACCACATGGATGGGCAATGGCGGCAGTTCGAAGTCAGCCAATACGATTTCCAGTTCGCCGGAAGCGACTTTACTGGCGACTTGATAAGACAGGACACGGGTGAATCCCAGCCCGAGACACGCAGCCGTAATGGCTGCCTGATTCGCCGTCACCACCAATCGCGATTCAACCCGCACGCTGAGTGGCTCGCGCGCATCCTGAAAAGGCCAGCTTTTAAGCTGACCAATAGCGGACGTCGAAATAACCGGTGCACGCGCCAGATCCTGAGGATGCACCGGCCTGCCTTGCGCCTCCAAAAATGGCGGAGCAGCGCAAATCACCCGCCGTACTTCGCCGACGCGGATCGCGTGCTGGTTGCTGTCGGGCAACTCACCGATGCGCACAGCCACATCAATCCCCTCCTCGACCATGCTCACGACCCGATCGACCAGCAAGCCGTTGATGCAGACTTCAGGAAACTGCTTCAGATAACTCACCATTACCGGCGTAACGAACAACTCGCCAAATAACACTGGCGCGGTGATCGTCAGTTGCCCACGGGGTTCGGCATGACTGCCCGCAGCTGAATCCTCCGCTTCCTGCACCTCGGCAAGAATCCTCCTACAGTCTTCGAGATACCGCTGACCCGCCTCGCTCAAATGCACGCTGCGGGTGGTGCGCGTCAGCAACCGTGTGCCAATGCGTTTTTCCAGCGCGGCCACGGCACGGGTAACACTGGCCGCCGACAGGCCCAAACGCCGCGCCGCAGCCGAAAAACCTTGGTCCTGGGCGACGGCGGCGAAGACCTGCATTTCCTGGAATCGGTCCACTGGGTATGTCCTCTACTCAGATAATCGCTACCGTCAGGCTGCGAATCCAATACGGCGTTCAAAACAATCTAGTCTGACATAACCGGGAATTTGCGAGGTCTTGATTATGGCAAAGGATAAGAAGCGCCCGCTTAAGCAGAACGCTGCCGACAGCTCGAAGATGTCTAACAAGGACTACCTGGAAGAACTGCGCCGACTGCACGTCGAAACCGTCAAATTGCAGGAGTGGGTAAGGCAAAAAGGGATCAAGGTGTGCATTGTTTTCGAGGGCCGCGACGGTGCCGGCAAGGGAGGGACAATCAAGGCCCTGACTGAACGGGTGAGCCCACGTATCTTTCGGGTGGTGGCGTTGAGCGCGCCGACCGAACGTGAGAAAACCCAGATGTATGTCCAGCGGTACCTGCCGCATCTGCCGGCGGCTGGCGAAGTGGTGATCTTCGATCGCAGTTGGTACAACCGTGCGGGCGTTGAGCGTGTGATGGGGTTCTGCACCCAGGAGCAGGTCGACCGTTTCCTGAAGTCGATTCCGTTGGTGGAACGTGCAATCGTCGATTCAGGCGTCATCCTGATCAAATATTGGCTGGAGGTCAGCCAAGAGGAACAGACACGACGTCTCCAGGCACGCATCAAGGATGGACGCAAAATCTGGAAGCTCACCGGCATGGATCTCAAGTCATACAGCCGCTGGTACGACTATTCACGCGCCCGTGACGACATGTTCAAGATGACCGACACCGAACATGCCCCCTGGTTCGTGGCCAACTCCAATGACAAGCGACGGGCTCGCCTGAACATCATCACCGACCTGCTCAGCCGCATTCCTTATAAGGATGTTCCGAGGGAGCCCGTGAAGTTGCCCAAACGCCAGAAGCCAGGCAGCTATCGAGAGCCGGATTATCCACTGCGATTGATAGAGGAAAAATTCTGAGCTGAATGTAAAAGGGGCAAGGTCCTGTGAACAACAGGAACCCTGCCCCTCGATTCAGCTGTGGATAACTTATTCCACGGTGACTGACTTCGCCAGGTTGCGCGGCTGGTCAACGTCTGTGCCTTTCAACACCGCGACGTAGTACGACAGCAACTGCAGCGGGATGGTGTAGAGGATCGGCGACAGAATGTCGTGGATGTGCGGCATGTGCACAACGTGGGTGCCTTCGCCGTTGGTCATGCCGGCCTGTTCGTCAGCGAAGACGATCAGCTGGCCGCCACGGGCGCGCACTTCCTGGAGGTTGGACTTCAACTTCTCCAGCAGTTCGTTGTTGGGCGCCACGGTCACGACCGGCATGTCGTTATCCACAAGCGCCAACGGGCCGTGTTTCAGTTCGCCGGCCGGGTAAGCTTCAGCGTGGATGTAGGAGATTTCCTTGAGTTTCAAGGCACCTTCCATCGCTACCGGGAATTGCGCGCCACGACCGAGGAACAGGGTGTGATGCTTCTCGGCGAACAACTCGGCGATTTTCTCCACAGTGCTGTCCATGGCCAGGGCTTCGCCAAGACGGGTAGGCAGGCGACGCAGTTCTTCGACCAGGGTGGCTTCGACGCCTTTGGCCAAAGTGCCGCGCACCTGACCGAGGGACAGCGTCAGCAACAGCAGGCCTACCAACTGAGTGGTGAAGGCTTTGGTCGAGGCCACGCCGATTTCGCGACCGGCCTGGGTCAGCAAGGTCAGGTCGGACTCACGCACCAGCGAGCTGATGCCAACGTTGCAGATCGCCAGGCTGGCGAGGAAGCCCAGCTCCTTGGCGTTGCGCAGCGCGGCCAGGGTGTCGGCGGTTTCGCCGGACTGGGAAATGGTCACGAACAGGGTGTCGGGCTGCACCACGACTTTGCGATAGCGGAATTCACTGGCGACTTCGACCTGGCACGGGATGCCGGCCAGTTCTTCCAGCCAGTAACGGGCGACCATGCCGGCGTGGTAGCTGGTGCCGCAGGCGACGATCTGCACGTTGCGCACTTTGGCGAACAGCTCGGCAGCCTGTGGGCCGAAAGCTTGCACCAACACACCGTCCGGGCTCAGACGACCTTCGAGGGTACGCTGCACCACAGCCGGTTGTTCGTGGATTTCCTTGAGCATGAAGTGGCGGAACTCGCCCTTGTCAGCCACGTCGGCACCGTCACGATACTGCACGGTTTGGCGCTCGACGACCTTGCCGCTAACGTCCCAGATCTGCACGCTATCGCGACGAATTTCGGCGATATCGCCTTCTTCCAGGTACATGAAGCGGTCAGTGACCTGGCGCAGGGCCAATTGGTCGGAAGCGAGGAAGTTTTCACCCAGGCCAAGGCCGATCACCAACGGGCTGCCACTGCGAGCGGCGAGCAGACGATCCGGTTGCCGAGCGCTGATCACGGCCAGGCCGTAAGCACCGTGCAACTCTTTAACGGTGGCCTTGAGGGCCACGGTCAGGTCGTTCAGATCTTTGAGTTTGTGGTTCAGCAGGTGGGCGATGACTTCAGTGTCGGTGTCCGATGTGAACACGTAACCCAATGCCTTGAGTTGTTCGCGCAGGGCTTCGTAGTTCTCGATGATGCCGTTGTGCACCACCGCCAGATCACCGGAAAAATGCGGGTGAGCGTTGCGCTCGCACGGCGCACCGTGAGTGGCCCAGCGAGTGTGGGCGATGCCCAGGCGGCCGGCCAGCGGCTCGGCTTCGAGCGCCAGTTCCAGTTCGCTGACTTTACCCGGACGACGCATGCGCTCGAGCTGTTGGTCATTGGTATAGACCGCCACACCGGCGCTGTCATAGCCACGGTATTCCAGGCGCTTGAGGCCTTCGAGGAGGATGGCAGTGATGTTACGTTCTGCGACTGCACCGACAATTCCACACATGCTATTTCTCCTGACTGACAGCCGCGCATATCAGCGTGATACCGCGGGCTTGTATCTGATCGCGTGCCTCCAGCGGCAGGCGATCATCGGTAATTAGGGTATGGACGCTGCTCCATGGCAGCTCCAGGTTGGGAATCTTGCGGCCTATCTTGTCGGACTCCACCATCACGATCACTTCGCGGGCAACATCCGCCATGACGCGGCTGAGTCCCAGCAATTCATTGAAGGTGGTGGTACCGCGCACCAGGTCGATGCCGTCGGCACCGATGAACAACTGATCGAAATCGTAGGAGCGCAGCACTTGCTCGGCGACCTGCCCCTGGAAAGACTCGGAATGCGGGTCCCAGGTACCGCCGGTCATCAGCAGCACCGGTTCATGCTCGAGTTCACTCAAGGCGTTGGCGACATGAAGCGAGTTGGTCATCACCACCAGGCCCGGCTGCTGGCCGAGTTCCGGAATCATCGCTGCCGTGGTGCTGCCGCTGTCGATGATGATCCGGGCATGCTCGCGGATCCGCGCAACGGCAGCGCGGGCGATCGCCTGTTTGTACCTGGAAACCGGCTGCCCGATATCGGCGACCAGTTCCTGAGGCATGGTGATCGCACCGCCATACCGGCGCAACAAAAGACCATTGCTTTCGAGCGCCGCCAGGTCCTTGCGAATCGTAACTTCCGAGGTTTCGAAGCGCTTGGCCAATTCATCAACACTGACTTCGCCCTGCTCATTGAGCAAGGCGAGGATATTGTGACGGCGTTGAGGTGTATTGCGCTTCGACATGACCTGGTAAGTTTCGATTCGAAAGATAACGGAAGCAATCAAAACCTATTGGCGAAACTTCGTCAAGCGCGAGGCGATAAAAAGGTCTGTGGATAAAAGCTTCGCGGGCAAGCCTCGCTCCTACAGATTTCACGTCGTTCTCCGATAGTGAACGAATCCTGTAGGAGCGAGGCTTGCCCGCGAACACGATGTCATGAACTGTGGATAACTCAGGCCTTTTTGATTTTCACTGGCCGTTTCCAGCCATCGATATTCTTCTGGCGCGCACGTCCGACGGCCAGCTGCTCTTTATCCACATTCTGCGTGATGGTCGATCCGGCCGCAGTGGTCGCACCGCTAGAGATATCCACAGGGGCCACCAACGAGTTGTTGGAACCGATGAACACATCCTCACCCAACACGGTTTTCCACTTGTTGGCACCGTCATAGTTGCACGTGATGGTGCCCGCACCGATGTTGGTGCGTGCGCCAATCTCGGCATCGCCCAGATACGCCAAGTGGCCAGCCTTGGCGCCTTCACCCATGTGAGCGTTTTTCAGCTCGACAAAGTTACCCACATGCGCGCGAGCCTCAAGCACGGAGCCGGGACGCAGGCGCGCGAATGGACCGGCATCACTGCCTTCGCCCATGATCGCGCCTTCGATATGGCTGTTGGCCTTGATCACCACGCCTTTGCGCAAAGTGCTGTCCTTGATCACGCAGTTCGGGCCGATCACCACGTCATCTTCGATGACAACCTTGCCTTCGAGAATCACGTTGATGTCGATCAGCACATCGCGACCGACAGTGATGTCACCACGGACATCGAAACGGGCCGGGTCGCGCAGGGTCACGCCCTGGGCCATCAAACGACGACCCGCGCGCAGTTGATAATGACGCTCGAGCTCGGAAAGCTGCTTGCGATCATTGGCGCCCTGCACTTCCATCGCATCGTGAGGCTGCTCGGTCGCCACCACCAGACCATCGCTGACTGCCATGGCAATCACGTCAGTCAGGTAGTACTCGCCCTGGGCGTTGTTGTTGGAAAGACGGCTCATCCAGCCGCCCAGTTGCGCGAACGGCAGCGCGAGAATACCGGTGTTGCCTTCAGTGATCGCACGCTCGGCTTCGTTGGCGTCTTTCTGCTCGACGATAGCCGTCACCTTGCCGGCAGCATCACGAACGATGCGGCCATAGCCGGTTGGATCATCCAGCTGAACGGTCAGCAAACCCAATTGCTGCGGCGCAACCTGCTTGAGCAAACGCTGAAGGGTCTCGACTTCGATCAACGGTACGTCGCCGTAAAGAATCAGGACGGTGTCGGACTCAATGAACGGCACTGCCTGAGCAACCGCGTGGCCAGTACCCAGCTGTTTGTCCTGCAGGACGAAATTCAGATCATCGGCTGCCAGTCGCTCACGTACGGCGTCGGCACCATGGCCAATCACCACGTGGATGCGCTGTGGATCAAGTTGCCGCGCGCTGTGGATAACATGGCCAAGCATCGAGTTGCCGGCAATCGGATGCAGGACTTTCGGCAGTGCCGAGCGCATGCGAGTGCCTTGGCCGGCAGCGAGGATAACAATTTCAAGAGACATGACTGGCTACCAATCCTGGATGGTCAGCGGCTGCGACCAGGTTATGAAAATCGGAAAAGAAAAAAGGGTAGCCGAGGCTACCCTTTTTAATCAATCGCGCAACAAGTGATGGCCTGTTAGTGGCCAAACTTCTTGCGGATCTGCTGGACGGTGCGCAGCTGAGCTGCAGCCTCGGCCAGACGTGCGGCAGCAGAACCGTAATCGAATTCCGCGCCCCGCTCATGCAAGGCCTTCTCGGCAGCCTTAACGGCTTCCTGAGCGGAGGCTTCGTCCAGGTCGGCAGCTCGTTGCACGGTGTCGGCAAGAACCTTGACCATGTTCGGCTGAACCTCGAGGAAACCACCGGAGATGTAATACACCTCCTCTTCCCCGCCCTGCTTGACCAGGCGGATCGGGCCAGGCTTGAGATTAGTGATCAGCGGCGCGTGGCCCAGGGCGATACCAAGATCACCCAGTGCACCGTGCGCAATCACCATCTCGACCAGGCCGGAAAAGATTTCTCCTTCCGCGCTGACGATATCGCAATGGACTGTCATAGCCATCTGATTGCCTCAACCTAAATTAGCGCCCGTTGCCGGGCGCCGGGATTACAGTTTCTTGGCTTTCTCGATCGCTTCTTCGATGCCGCCGACCATGTAGAACGCTTGTTCTGGCAGGTGGTCGTAGTCACCGTTGAGGATGCCTTTGAAGCCAGCAATGGTGTCTTTCAGGGAAACGTATTTACCCGAGGCACCGGTGAAGACTTCAGCCACGAAGAACGGCTGCGACAAGAAGCGCTGGATCTTACGAGCACGGTTTACCAACTGCTTGTCGGCTTCCGACAGCTCGTCCATACCCAGGATCGCAATGATGTCCTTCAGTTCTTTGTAACGCTGCAGAACGTACTGTACACCGCGAGCGGTATCGTAGTGGTCCTGGCCGATTACGTTCGGGTCCAGCTGGCGAGAAGTCGAGTCGAGTGGATCGACCGCTGGGTAGATACCCAGGGAAGCGATGTCACGGGACAGAACGACGGTCGCGTCCAAGTGGGCGAAGGTGGTCGCTGGCGACGGGTCAGTCAAGTCATCCGCAGGTACGTATACCGCTTGGATCGAGGTGATCGAACCGTTTTTGGTCGAAGTGATACGCTCTTGCAGAGTACCCATCTCTTCGGCCAGGGTCGGCTGGTAACCTACTGCGGAAGGCATACGGCCCAGCAGTGCGGATACTTCAGTACCGGCCAGGGTGTAACGATAGATGTTGTCGACGAACAGCAGAACGTCGTTACCTTCGTCACGGAACTTCTCGGCCATGGTCAGGCCGGTCAGTGCTACGCGCAGACGGTTACCCGGCGGCTCGTTCATCTGACCGTAAACCAGTGCCACTTTGTCCAGAACGTTGGAGTCCTTCATCTCGTGGTAGAAGTCGTTACCCTCACGAGTACGCTCACCCACACCGGCGAACACGGAATAACCGCTGTGCTCGATGGCGATGTTACGGATCAGTTCCATCATGTTTACGGTTTTGCCTACACCGGCACCACCGAACAGACCAACTTTACCACCCTTGGCGAACGGGCAAACCAGGTCGATAACCTTGATGCCGGTTTCCAGCAGGTCGTTGCCGCCCGCTTGCTCAGCGAAGGTTGGCGCAGGACGGTGAATGCCCCAGCGCTCTTCGGTGGCGATCGGACCAGCTTCGTCGATCGGGTTGCCCAGTACGTCCATGATCCGGCCCAGAGTCGCTTTACCGACCGGTACGGAGATGGCTGCGCCAGAGTCGGTGACTTCCAGACCGCGCTTCAAGCCCTCGGTGGAACCCATCGCAATGGTACGAACCACGCCGTCGCCCAGCTGCTGCTGAACTTCGAGAGTGGTGCCTGCATCGCTTTTTACACTCAAAGCGTTGTAGATGCTCGGTACGCTGTCGCGTGGGAATTCCACGTCGATAACGGCGCCGATGATTTGAACGATACGTCCGCTACTCATAGCTGGATCCTCTGAATATTTGAACCGTTAAACCGCGGCAGCGCCGCCGACGATTTCCGAGATCTCTTGGGTGATCGCAGCCTGACGCGCCTTGTTGTAGACCAGCTGCAAATCGCTGATCAAATCACCGGCGTTGTCGGTAGCGTTCTTCATCGCGATCATCCGCGCAGCTTGTTCAGCCGCGTTGTTCTCGACCACCGCCTGGTAGACCTGCGACTCCACGTAACGGACCATCAAGCCGTCAAGCAGCTCTTTGGCGTCCGGTTCGTACAGATAATCCCAGTGGTGCTTGAGTCCTTGATCCGGGGTTGCCACCAGTGGAATCAACTGCTCCACGGTAGGCGTTTGCGTCATGGTGTTGATGAACTTGTTGGATACCACGGACAGGCGGTCAATACGGCCGTCCAGGTAGGCATCCAGCATCACCTTGACGCTGCCGATCAGGTCATTGATCGACGGCTCTTCACCCAGGTGGCTGATAGCTGCTACGACGTTACCGCCGAAGTTGCGGAAGAAAGCCGCACCCTTGCTACCAACAACACACAGATCAATCTCGACGCCGTTTTCGCGGTTTACCGCCATGTCCTTGACCAGAGCCTTGAACAGGTTGGTGTTCAAGCCACCACACAGACCACGGTCACTGCTCACCACGACATAACCAACGCGCTTTACTTCACGGTCGATCATGAATGGGTGGCGATATTCCGGGTTAGCGTTGGCCAAATGGCCAATAACCTGGCGGATGCGCTCCGCGTAAGGACGGCTAGCAGCCATGCGCATTTGTGCCTTGCGCATTTTACTGACCGCCACTTTTTCCATGGCGCTGGTAATCTTTTGCGTGCTTTTGATGCTCGCAATCTTACTGCGAATCTCTTTTGCGCCTGCCATGTAACACCTATCAGGTTAGCAAGCGGGAGCCTTGCGGCTCCCGCTGCGGCTTACCAGGTTTGGGTGGCCTTGAACTTCTCGATACCGGCTTTCATGCCAGCGTCGATTTCGTCATTGAAGTCACCCTTCACGTTGATCTTCGCCATCAATTCGGCGTGATCGCGGTTGAAGAAAGCAATCAGCGCTTGTTCGAAGCTGCCGATCTTGGCGATTTCAACGTCAGTCAGGAACCCACGCTCAGCGGCATACAGCGACAGCGCCATGTCAGCGATCGACATTGGTGCGTATTGCTTCTGCTTCATCAGCTCGGTAACGCGCTGACCATGCTCAAGTTGCTTACGGGTCGCTTCGTCCAGGTCAGAAGCGAACTGGGCGAATGCCGCCAGTTCACGGTACTGAGCCAGAGCGGTACGGATACCACCGGAGAGCTTCTTGATGATCTTGGTCTGAGCGGCACCACCCACACGGGATACCGAAACACCGGCGTTCACAGCAGGACGGATCCCGGAGTTGAACATGGCCGATTCCAGGAAGATCTGACCGTCGGTGATGGAAATCACGTTGGTCGGAACGAACGCGGAAACGTCGCCAGCCTGGGTTTCGATGATCGGCAGTGCGGTCAGGGAACCGGTTTTGCCGGTCACTGCGCCGTTGGTGAACTTCTCTACGTATTCTTCCGAAACGCGGGATGCGCGCTCCAGCAGACGGGAGTGGAGATAGAACACGTCGCCTGGGTAAGCTTCACGGCCTGGTGGACGGCGCAGCAGCAGGGAAATCTGGCGGTAAGCCACTGCTTGCTTGGACAGATCGTCATAAACGATCAGCGCGTCTTCACCGCGGTCGCGGAAGAATTCACCCATGGTGCAACCGGAGTACGGTGCCAGGAATTGCAGTGCTGCAGATTCCGAAGCGCTCGCTGCCACGACGATGGTGTTAGCCAGTGCGCCGTTTTCTTCCAGCTTGCGAACCACGTTGGCGATGGTCGATTGTTTCTGACCGATCGCTACGTAGACGCAGAAAATGCCGCTGTTTTTCTGGTTGATGATCGCGTCGATCGCCAGAGCGGTTTTACCGATCTGACGGTCACCGATGATCAGCTCACGCTGGCCACGGCCGACAGGGATCATGGCATCGACAGCCTTGTAGCCAGTCTGTACAGGCTGGTCTACCGACTTACGCCAGATCACGCCTGGAGCAACTTTCTCGACCGCGTCGGTCTCGGTGTTGTTCAGCGGACCTTTGCCGTCAACTGGGTTACCCAGTGCGTCGACTACGCGACCCAGCAGTTCCTTACCAACCGGAACTTCGAGGATGCGGCCGGTGCACTTGGCGCTCATGCCTTCAGCCAGAGTCTGGTATGCGCCCAATACAACGGCACCTACAGAGTCTTGCTCCAGGTTGAGGGCCATACCGAAGACGCCGCCCGGAAACTCGATCATCTCGCCGTACATTACGTCGGCCAGACCGTGAATCCGCACGATACCGTCAGATACGCTGACGACAGTGCCTTCGTTACGGGCTTGGGAGGTCACATCGAGCTTGTCGATGCGGCCCTTGATAATTTCACTTATTTCGGAAGGATTGAGTTGCTGCATTGCTCTGCTGCCCCTTCAAACTCAAGATTTCAATGCTTCGGCAAGGCTCGCGAGTTTGCCGCGAACCGAGCCATCGATAACCAGGTCGCCGGCGCGGATGACAATGCCCCCAATAAGGGATTTGTCTTCCTCGACTTGCAGGCGCACTTCCCGGTTGAGTCGTGCACTGAGAACCTTGGCGAGTTTGTCTTGCTGTTCTTGGTTCAATGCAAAAGCACTGGTCACTTCAACGTCTACCGACTTCTCTTGTTCGGCCTTGTACAGGTCGAACAGAGCGGATATCTCCGGCAACAGCGGGAGACGGTCGTTTTCGGCAACGACGTTGATGAAGTTCTGTGCCTTGGCATCAAACTTGTCGCCGCACACGTCAATAAACGTGGCGGCCTTGTCTGCGCTCGTCAGTCGCGGGGCCTTGAGCACGCGCTGCATGGTGTCGTCTTGCGACACTGCTGCAGCCAGGCCGAGCATGGCTGACCAAGAGGCCAGTTGCTGGTGGGCCTGGGCGTGCTCGAAGGCTGCCTTAGCGTAAGGTCGGGCCAACGTGGTCAATTCTGCCATGATCGCCCTCGCTTAAATTTCAGCAGCCAGTTTGTTTACCAGCTCCGCGTGCGCGTTTTGATCGATTGTGGCACCCAGGATCTTCTCGGCGCCGCCAACGGCCAGTGCACCCAGTTGGGCACGCAGCGCGTCTTTGACACTGTTCAGTTCCTGCTCGATCTCGGCCTGAGCCTGAACCTTCACACGGTCAGCGTCGATACGGGCTTTTTCAACAGCCTCTTCAACAATCTGGTTACCGCGTTTCTTGGCTTGCTCAATGATTTCAGCTGCCTGAGCCTTAGCTTCGCGCAGTTGTTGACCCGCTTTATCTTGGGCCAACTCCAGGTCGCGAGCTGCTCGGGCGGCAGCGTCCAGTCCATCCGCGATCTTCTTCTGACGTTCGTGCAAAGCCGCGATGACCGGAGGCCACACGAACTTCATGCAAAACAGTACAAAAATGAAGAACGCAACGGACTGGCCAATCAGGGTTGCATTAATGTTCACGCCAACACCTCGCTCGTTCGTTGCACATCAAACCAATCACTCGAAGGTTCGAGTGATTAGCCAGCGAGTTGACCAACGAATGGGTTCGCGAAGGTGAAGAACAGAGCGATACCAACACCGATCATGGTTACGGCGTCGAGCAGACCGGCAACGATGAACATTTTAACTTGCAGCATTGGAACCATTTCTGGCTGACGCGCTGCGCCTTCCAGGAACTTGCCGCCCAACAGGCCGAAACCAATTGCGGTACCCAGTGCGCCCAGGCCGATCAACAGTGCAACAGCGATAGCGGTTAGACCAACTACAGTTTCCATCTTTCCTCCCGACTTTTACGTCGTATGGTTTAGGTTTTTTAGATTTTAAAGCGGTAAAACAAATCGTTTCATAGCCCTGTTCGGGCCCCCACCCGTTTGACCGGGTGGGACATCAGACTAGTCGAGACTGGCCTTAATGGTTCTCTTCGTGCGCCATCGAAAGGTAAACGATGGTCAGCATCATGAAGATAAACGCCTGCAGGGTGATGATCAGGATGTGGAACACAGCCCACGCCCACTGCAGAACTACGCCCAGGCCGCTAAGCCAGAGCAGACCGCTGCCGAACATCACAGCAATCAGAATGAAGACCAGCTCGCCGGCGTACATGTTGCCGAACAGACGCAGTGCCAGGGAGATTGGCTTGGCTACCAGCGTCACGAACTCCAGCAGGAAGTTCACCGGAATCAGCAGGGCCTGAACGAAGATGTTCTTGCTGCCGAACGGGTGCAGGGTCAGCTCGCCGACAAAGCCGCCGATGCCCTTGACCTTGATGCTGTAGAAAATGATCAACGCGAACACCGACAGGGCCATGCCCAGGGTAGCGTTCGGGTCAGTGGTCGATACGGCACGGAACGGAATGTGCGCATCACCAGTGATCAGGATGGCCAGCTGAGGAATCCAGTCGACCGGGATCAGGTCGACGGCGTTCATCAGGAAGACCCAGACGAAGATGGTCAGTGCCAGCGGTGCAATCACCGGGCTACGGCCATGGAAGCTGTCTTTCACGCTGCCATCGACGAATTCGACCAATACTTCAACGAAGTTCTGCAAAGCACCAGGCTGACCGGAAGTCGCTTTCTTTGCCGCCATGCGGAAAAGAAGAACGAAGATCAGACCCAAAGCGACCGACCAGCCGAGGGTATCGACGTGGAAAGCCCAGAAGCCCATTTCTTTGGCTTCTGCTGCGGTGTGGGCAAAACCCCACCCGCCGGTTGGGTGCTGACCGAAGGTCAGGTTCTGCAAGTGGTGCTGGATATAGCCCGAAGCGGTTGTTTCTGCCATGGTTGCCTCAAACGCCCTAAGGTCTCGAAAGTCTTGTTCTCATCAGCAGGGGCGCGAACCAGCTGACCAGTTGGGTCAACACGAAGACGCCGAATACAGCTAGCGGCGCCAATGGCTTCACACCTGCAAACGTCAATGCAAAAAGCACTGCCGTCAAAATCAGTTTGCCCGCCTCGCCGGCATAAAAAGACCGGACGATGGCTTGAGCTGCTCGGGCGCCGGAAAACCGAAATGCCCTGTGAGCGAAATAAACATTGGGTAGCAAGGCTATCAGGCCTCCGCAGAGTCCTGAGTACCCGGCAACGACTCCGTGCCATTGCCACAGCGCCAAAGCGGCGATCAGCAACACGACAAACTGAGCCATCAACACCGGAAAAACTGCCAGGCGATGGAACGGCAAGCGGTTTGGCGTGCGGGTTTCCATCACTAATACTCCCCAATGGTCGGCTGCCAGAATTCAATAACTTGGCATAATTTGTGCCGACAAAATGCGCGCAGAGTATAGGGGCGGTTCTGCCCCTATTCAACTGTCAGGTAGTGATTTCCGACTGCACGCTACATGAGGAAATGTTTCAGCGAATGTGTGCGAGCACACCCTGAAGCTCATCGAGGGAGTTGTAACCAATGACCAACTGCCCTTTCCCCTTCTTTCCGTGTCGGATCTGCACCGCAGAGCCTAGGCGCTCAGCCAGACGCTGCTCGAGTCGGGCGATATCCGGGTCCGGTTTTACCGGTTCGGCAGGCTCCTGTTTGCCACTCAACCACTGGCGAACCAGTGCCTCAGTCTGACGCACAGTCAGCCCCCGTGCGACAACATGTCGCGCCCCTTCAACCTGTTGATTCTCCGGCAAACCAAGCAAAGCACGGGCATGACCCATTTCCAGGTCACCGTGCGACAGCATGGTCTTGATAACTTCAGGCAATGCGATCAAGCGTAGCAGGTTGGCAACAGTCACGCGGGATTTGCCCACCGCTTCGGCCACTTGTTGCTGAGTCAGCTGGAATTCCTGCTGCAAACGCTGCAAGGCCACCGCTTCTTCGATCGGATTGAGGTCTTCGCGCTGGATGTTCTCGATCAGCGCCATGGCGATGGCGGTTTCATCCGGCACATCGCGCACCATCGCCGGGATGGTTTCCTGGCCAGCCTGCTGGCTGGCACGCCAGCGACGTTCGCCGGCGATGATTTCGAAGCGGCCGCTGCCGATCGGGCGAACCACAATCGGCTGCATCACGCCCTGGGCCTTGATCGATTGCGCCAGTTCTTCCAGCGCTTGCGGGTCCATGTCCCGACGCGGCTGGTACTTGCCGCGCTGGATCAGGTCCAGGGGCAAATGCTGCAGCTCACGCTGATCGGCTTGTACAGCCTGCTCTTCCAGCGAGCTGACGGTCGGACCGCTCAGCAGTGCATCCAGTCCACGTCCGAGACCTCGTTTCTTGACGGCCATGGGGATTCCTTAAGTTGCCTGAGCTGCGGCAGTGCGTGAGTTTTTGCGCTGACGGCGAACCATCTCGCCGGCAAGTGCCAGATAGGCAATGGCGCCCCGCGAAGTCTTGTCGTAAGCCAGCGCCGGCATGCCATAGCTTGGCGCTTCGGCCAGGCGGATGTTACGCGGGATAACCGTGTCGTAGAGCTGCTCGCCGAAGTGTTCTTTCAACTGCGCCGACACGTCGTTCATCAGGCTCAGGCGCGGGTCATACATCGTGCGCAACAGGCCTTCGACTTTCAGGTTCGGGTTCAGCAGTTCTGCGATGCGCTTGATGTTATCCACAAGGTCGCTCAAGCCTTCGAGCGCAAAGTACTCGCACTGCATGGGGATAATTACCCCGTCAGCCGCGACCAAAGCGTTCAGCGTGAGCATCGACAGCGACGGCGGGCAGTCGATCAAAATGTAATCGTAGTTTTCACGGATCGGCGCCAGCGCGCTGCGCAGGCGGCTTTCCTTCATCTGCATTTCCAGCAGAACCACTTCGGCCGCGGTCAGGTCGCGGTTGGCCGGCAACAGCTGGTAACCACCGTGCTCGGAGAAGTGCATGGCCTGGGCCAGATCGCATTCGCCAATCAGCAAATCGTAGACCGAGTTTTCCAGGCCGTGTTTATCCACACCGCTACCCATGGTGGCGTTGCCCTGTGGATCGAGATCGATCAACAGCACCCGGCGCTTGGTAGCAACCAGGGAAGCTGCGAGGTTGATGCAGGTGGTGGTTTTACCCACACCACCCTTTTGGTTCGCTATCGCGAATACCTTAGCCATTCTTGCTTGTGTTCCCAATCATGCCGTGCGGCGCAGTATCAGCAGATGGCGTTGGCCTTGGCAACCAGGTACGGCCAGGGCGTGTTCGCTATCGAGGTGGAAGTCTGCCGGCAATGCTACCAGCTCATCGGCCGGATGAACGCCCTTCATTGCCAGCCAACGTGTATCGGCATCGCCAAGGTGGCGCGTCCAGTTGCTGAAGTTCTCCATGCTGCTGAACGCCCGGGAAATGATCCCGTTGAAAGGCTGTGCAGGCTGGAAGGCTTCGACGCGACTGTGGATAACTTGCAGGTTATCCAGTTTGAGTTCGAGTTTGACCTGGGTCAGGAAGCGGGTTTTCTTGCCGTTGCTGTCCAGGCAGGTCACTTGGGACTCTGGAAACAGGATTGCAAGTGGAATGCCCGGCATGCCGCCGCCACTGCCAACGTCCAGCCAGCGACCGTTTTCGATGAACGACATCACGCTCAAACTATCGAGCAGGTGACGCGAGACCATTTCGTCCGGATCGCGCACGGCGGTCAGGTTGTAGGCCTTGTTCCATTTGATCAACAGGGCCAGATAACCCAACAACTGCGCGTGCTGGGTTTCGGTCAATGTGACACCGAGCTGGCGAGCACCTGTGGATAACTCTTCGGCGTGTTGCGAGGTGACCAACGAACTCAAGCGCTTTGCTCCAACTGACGGCCCGCGCCGCGTTTTTTCAAATGAATCATCAACAGCGAAATGGCTGCCGGTGTGACACCCGGAATGCGTGACGCCTGGCCCAGTGTTTCTGGACGGGTCGCACCGAGCTTGCTCTGGATCTCTTTGGAGAGACCGGAAATGTTCGTGTAATCGATATCCACAGGCAGTTTCGTGTCTTCGCTCGCCCGCAGACGTGCGATTTCATCTTGCTGACGATCGATATAACCGGCGTATTTGGTCTTGATTTCGACCTGTTCGGCGACTTGTGGATCTTCTGCGCCCCCGCCAGTCACGGCGATCAGACCAGCGTAGTCGATTTCCGGACGGCTCAAGAGGTTGAGCAGGTTGTATTCGTGAGTCAGCGGCGTGCCGAATTTTTCGGATATCGCATCGCCCTGCTCGGTGCCCGGGCGAACCCAGGTACTTTTCAGGCGCTGCTCTTCCAGCGTGATGCTTTCGCGTTTGGTGCAGAACGCCGCCCAACGCGCGTCATCCACCAGACCCAGCTCGCGACCTTTTTCGGTCAGGCGCAGGTCCGCGTTGTCTTCACGCAAGATCAGACGGTACTCGGCGCGGGATGTGAACATCCGGTACGGCTCTTGAGTTCCAAGGGTAATCAGGTCGTCGACCAACACACCGATGTAAGCCTCGTCGCGACGCGGGCACCAGGCGTCTTTGCCTTGCGCACGCAGTGCAGCGTTGGCCCCGGCCAGCAAACCCTGGGCGCCGGCTTCTTCGTATCCGGTGGTGCCATTGATTTGCCCGGCGAAAAACAGACCGCCGATGACTTTGGTTTCCAGGCTGTACTTCAGGTCACGCGGGTCGAAGTAGTCGTACTCGATGGCGTAGCCCGGACGCACGATGTGCGCGTTTTCCATGCCGCGAATCGATTGCACGATCTGCAATTGCACGTCGAACGGCAGGGATGTGGATATCCCGTTCGGGTACAGCTCGTGAGTGGTCAAACCTTCCGGTTCGATGAAGACCTGGTGGCTTTCCTTGTCGGCAAAGCGGTGGATCTTGTCTTCGATCGACGGGCAGTAACGCGGGCCGATACCTTCGATCAACCCTGCATCGGAATACATCGGCGAACGGTCGAGGTTCGCTGCGATGATTTCGTGGGTCCGGGCGTTGGTGTGGGTAATCCAGCAGCTGACCTGTTTCGGATGCTGCTCTTTGGAACCCATGAACGACATCACCGGGATCGGCGTATCACCTGCTTGCTCGGTCATCACCGAGAAATCCACAGACCGACCGTCGATACGCGGCGGAGTACCGGTTTTCAATCGGCCAACACGCAGTGGCAATTCGCGCAGACGGCGAGCCAGGGCGATCGACGGCGGATCACCGGCACGACCACCGGAATAATTCTGCATTCCGATGTGGATAAGTCCACCGAGGAAGGTGCCAGTGGTCAACACCACGGAGTCGGCGAAGAAACGCAGGCCCATTTGGGTGACAACACCGCGCACTTGTTCCTGTTCAACGATCAGGTCATCAGCGGCTTGTTGAAATATCCACAGGTTCGGCTGGTTTTCCAATGCTTCGCGGACAGCGGCCTTGTACAGAACCCGGTCTGCCTGGGCGCGGGTTGCACGCACGGCCGGGCCTTTGCGGCTGTTCAACACGCGAAACTGAATGCCGCCTTTATCGGTAGCCATGGCCATCGCGCCGCCGAGGGCATCGATTTCTTTTACCAGGTGGCTTTTGCCGATCCCGCCAATGGCCGGGTTGCAACTCATGGCACCGAGGGTTTCCACGTTATGCGTCAGCAACAGGGTTTTTGCCCCCATACGTGCTGAGGCCAGTGCTGCCTCGGTACCGGCATGACCGCCGCCGATGACGATCACTTCAAAACGGGAAGGGAAATCCACCACGCACCTCGTGCCTGCTTAAGTAGGTAATTCAGGAATAGTTTGAGCTCAGGTTTTTGGACCTGGTCGACAAGTATAGGGACTTCGCCCTTCCTAAAGAACCCTTTGCACAAAATTTAACCAGCTGTGGAGAAGTCGGGGTTATAGAAATTAAAAAGAAAGAAATTTATTAAATCTTTGTTTTTATGTTTATTTCTACTGAGCACCATTTCTGTGGATAGATTACTACAGCCCTTTGTTTTCAATATGTACAGAGAATCAAAACCCTGTGGTCATGTGCCAATGAGGCCCTTGGATAACCGGTGTAAGCCTGTGGATGAAAGGGGTGGTTATCCACAGAGGCGGTTATCTTCAGTTTTGAGGCCCTGTTATCAACTGCCCTTAGCGGCAGTTATTCACAGGGCTTAATCCACAGAAAAGCAGCGATTGATCAAATCCCGGGCGCAGAAAATCCGCCCGGGCAGAAAGAATCTGCTCGGCACTGGAGGCAATTCAGGAAAAGGGGTGAGAACAGACAGGCGCGAATGGCCTGTCTGTGGACAACGATAGGGCTATTTGCCGATACAGAAACTGGAAAAGATCCGTCCCAGCAGGTCGTCGGAGCTGAATGCACCGGTGATCTCGCCCAAGGCATGTTGAGCCTGGCGCAAATCTTCGGCCAGTAGCTCACCGGCACCCGCCAGCGTCAGCTGCGCACGGCCGTGCTCGAGGGACGCACTGGCATGACGCAACGCCTCAAGGTGACGCCTGCGAGCACTGAAGCTGCTTTCCGACGTCTGCTCATAGCCCATGCAGGCCTTGAGATGATCACGCAGCAGTTCCAGGCCTTCGCCGGCCGACTTGGCACTCAGACTGATGGTCACATGGCCATCCTCACTGACTTCCAGGGCAATCGCTTCGCCCGTAAGGTCGGCCTTGTTACGGATCAACGTGACTTTTGCCGGATCCGGGCGGGTTTCCAGGAACTCTGGCCACAACGCAAACGGATCAAGCGCTTCCGGTGCGGTGGCATCGACCACCAGCAGCACTCGATCAGCTTCGCTAATGGCTTTCAACGCCCGTTCAACACCAATTTTTTCCACATGGTCATCGGTATCTCGCAGACCAGCGGTATCTACCACGTGAAGCGGCATGCCATCGATGTGGATATGTTCGCGCAAAATGTCACGGGTGGTGCCGGCAATCTCGGTCACGATCGCTGCTTCACGACCCGCCAGTGCGTTGAGCAAACTGGATTTACCGGCATTTGGCCGACCGGCGATCACCACCGTCATGCCGTCACGCAGCAACGCACCCTGCCCGGCTTCGCGCAGCACGGTGGATAACTCTTCCCTGACTTTGTCGAGCATGCTCAGTACATGGCCATCGGCAAGGAAGTCGATTTCTTCTTCCGGGAAGTCGATGGCCGCTTCTACGTAAATCCGCAGGCCGATCAGTTGCTCGGTGAGGTTATGCACACGATCGGAAAATGCCCCCTGCAAGGAGCGCAATGCATTGCGGGCGGCCTGTGCAGAACTGGCCTCGATCAGGTCGGCGATTGCTTCGGCCTGTGCCAGATCGAGTTTGTCATTGAGGAACGCACGCTCACTGAATTCACCTGGTCGTGCCAGACGGCACCCCAGTTCAAGGCATCGCTTGAGCAGCATGTCGAGAACAATCGGGCCGCCATGACCCTGGAGTTCCAGCACATCTTCGCCGGTGAACGAGTTCGGGCCCGGAAAATACAAGGCAATGCCCTGGTCCAGCACCTCTTCGTTTTGATCGAAAAACGGGCCGTAGTGGGCGAATCGCGGCTTGAGTTCACGACCGCTGAAGGCCTTGGCCGCAACGCTCGCCAGCGGCCCGGAAATACGGACGATGCCTACGCCGCCACGACCTTGAGCGGTGGCGACGGCGGCGATGGTTTCACGAGGAGCGCTCATAAACCGGTATCCAGACAAAAGTGACAGATAGCAAAACGCCCCACTAGGGGGCGTTTTGAGTGGTTATCCACAGTGTAAATCAGGCAGCTGCTTTAGTAGCCGCTTCGATTTTACGAGTGATGTACCACTGTTGGGCGATGGACAGGCAGTTGTTCACTACCCAGTACAGCACCAGACCAGCCGGGAACCACAGGAAGAAGAAGGTGAAGATGATTGGCATCAGCTTCATCACCTTGGCCTGCATCGGATCCGGAGGAGTCGGGTTCAACTGCTGCTGGATGAACATGGTTGCACCCATGATGATCGGCAGAATGAAGAACGGATCCTTGATCGACAGGTCAGTAATCCACAGCATGAACGGCGCTTGGCGCATTTCAACGCTTTCCAGCAGAACCCAGTACAGCGAGAGGAAAACCGGCATCTGCACGAGGATTGGCAAGCAACCACCCAGCGGATTGATCTTCTCTTTCTTGTACAGCTCCATCATGGCTTGCGACATTTTCTGCCGGTCATCGCCATGTTGCTCTTTCAGCGCGGCCAGTTTCGGTGCCACTGCGCGCATGCGGGCCATGGATTTGTAGCTGGCTGCCGACAGCGGGAAGAAAATCCCTTTGATCAGCATGGTCAGGAAGATGATCGACCAGCCCCAGTTACCGACCAGCGCGTGGATGTGTTGCAGCAGCCAGAAGATTGGCTGGGCAATGAACCACAGAATGCCGTAGTCGACGGTCAGTTCCAGACCTGGGGACAACTCTTTCAGCACAGCCTGGCTTTTCGGACCGGCGTACAGAACAGCGCTGGTTTCGGCTTTCGCACCTGGCGCAACAGTCATTGCCGGGGCGGTGTAGCCGATGATGTAGTTGCCTTTGCTGTCTTTACGGGTCTGGACGACGTTGTTTTCGCCCTTCGCCGGAATCCATGCGGTCACGAAGTAGTGTTGCAACCAGGCAACCCAACCACCGTTCACGGTTTCTTTCAGCTGAGCCTTGTCCATGTCCTTCATCGACACTTTCTTGTACGGCTCGTTACTTGTCCACAGGGCAGCGCCCAGGTAAGTCGCGGTGCCGGTGGCGGTGCTGGAAGAAGGATCGGAGCTGGCGTCACGCTTCAGTTGGGCGAACATCGCGCCCGACCAAGGCTTGGCGCTTTCGTTGTCGATCACGTAGGAAACGGTTACGTCGTACAGGCCACGTTTCAGTGTGAAACGCTTGATGTAGTTGACGCCGTCCTTGCTGAACTTCAGGTCTACAACCAATTGGTTCTGACCGTCGGCCAGTTGGTAGATCTTCTTCTCGGAGGAGTAAACCGGACGACCGGCAGGACTTGCGTCCGGACCATCGGTACCGATCAAACCGCTTTGAGCCAGATAAGTCCGCTCGTTGCCGTTATCGAACAACTGGAATGGAATTTCCGGATGGTCCTGGCGACGTGGATACAGCGGCAGCGTCAACTGTGCAACATCGCCACCTTGTGGATCGATAGCCAGGTTGAGCACATCCGTTTTGATCTGGATGAGGTCTTTGCTTGCAGCTACTGGTGTTTCAGCAGGTGCAGTGGCACTGGTATCGCTTGCGGCGCGCGGAATGTCGTCACTGACAGAAGCATTATTGCCAGTCGCCGTATCCGGTAGGCCCGGTGCGGAAGTACTGGAAGCAGCATTCTGAGTCGGCAGGGCAGCCTGGCCATAGTCCTGGTTCCATTTAAGAACCATAACGTAGGACACGATTGCCAGGGCGACGATCAGGATCGTGCGTTTGATATCCATGATTACTCGGCCATCGAAGAAGAACGGGAGGTAGGGATAGGTGGAACCGGGTCATAACCACCGGGATTCCACGGATGACAGCGACCTAAACGACGAAAGGTCAGCCAGCCACCGCGCAGAAGGCCATGATTTTCTATGGCTTCTAACGCGTAGCAGGAACAACTGGGGTAGAAACGACAGTGACTGGCCATCAGAGGACTAATGGCATAGCGATAAAACTGGATCGGAACGAGTGCCAGTTTACGCATCGGGACTGTCTACCCCTACAGTTTCGGTTTTGACTGCTGGTACCGGCGTGCTGCGTGCCAGACGCTTCCAGAGTTTGCCGAAATGCTGAATCAATTCGGGGTTTTCTACGTCACCCAAACCTTTGCGCGCGACGATAACGATATCCCAGCCGACCAGTGAATCCTGGTTCAGACGGAACGATTCGCGCATCAGACGTTTGAGGCGATTGCGCTCGACGGAGAGCTTTACGCTCTTTTTCCCGATAACCAGCCCGAGACGGGGGTGATCAAGATCGTTGTTGCGCGCAAGGAGCAGGAGATTTTTCCCCGGAACCTTGCCGGTAGGGGAGTCAAAGACTGCCTTGAAATGCCGGGGAGTAAGCAGACGCTTTTCCCGACTGAAGTCCTGACTCACCTCCAGTGCCGGCTTATCAAACTGCCAGACGCGCACGACCTTTGGCGCGACGACGCGACAGAACGGCACGACCGTTCTTGGTAGCCATGCGAGCACGGAAACCGTGGGTACGAGCGCGTTTGATAGTGCTTGGTTGGAAAGTACGTTTCATTGTCGTGTTACCTGGTTCGTCCACAACGGGCCGGAATGGCCCCCGTTTTAAGAGACCGGGGATTCTAGAGAAAGCAAGCCTCTAGGTCAATTTCCAACCAACGTTTCCTTATAAATAGATCTCCAGACGTTTTGCTCGTCTTCACCTCCAGCCAAATATAAAAATAAAGAAGGAAAGTATTTAAAGCTTTTCTGTAAAGCTTATAAAAGCTAGGACACCGATCATCTGTGGATAACTACCTTCAGGCCTTCTATCCCGTGCTGTACAGAGAATGACAACTACGGTGGAAAACGGTGGTCAGCCTGTGCTGCGCTGTCGGATAAGCTGTGTGTGAAAGGGGGTGTTATCCACAGGCAGGTTATCCACCGAGTTTCGCCCCCACTTGTGCAACGACCTCAAGGGCGGTTATCCACAGACCTTATGCACAGACCACTGGTCGTCTTTTTTACCTATAAAACGTTGATTCTTCTTGGTCAGTGACCCACCTACGTGTGGATAAGTCGGCGTCTGGTCGCTACAATGGCCGCTTGTTTTTGCCTCACCGGCTTTCAACTTAGGGGATATCCGTGTCAGTGGAACTTTGGCAGCAGTGCGTGGAGCTTTTGCGCGATGAGCTGCCTGCCCAACAATTCAACACTTGGATCCGTCCACTACAGGTCGAAGCCGAAGGCGACGAGTTGCGTGTCTACGCACCGAATCGTTTTGTTCTCGACTGGGTCAACGAAAAGTACCTGGGCCGCGTCCTTGAACTGCTGGATGAGCATGGCAATGGCATGGCGCCGGCGCTTTCCTTATTAATAGGCAGCAAACGCAGTTCGGCTCCACGGGCTGCCCCGAATGCGCCACTGGCTGCCGCCGCGTCTCAGGCACAGGCGGCTCAAGCGCCTGTCAGTGCTCCGGCACCTGCCCCGACGGCCACACCGAGCAAGCGTTCGACCCAGAAAGTTGCCGAAGTCAGTGAAGAGCCATCGCGCGACAGCTTCGATCCGATGGCCGGCGCCAGTTCTCAACAGGCCCCGGTACGTTCCGAGCAGCGCACGGTGCAGGTCGAAGGTGCGCTCAAGCACACCAGTTATCTGAACCGCACTTTCACCTTCGAGAACTTCGTCGAAGGTAAGTCCAACCAACTGGCCCGGGCTGCAGCCTGGCAGGTGGCGGACAACCCCAAGCACGGTTACAACCCGCTCTTCCTTTATGGCGGTGTTGGCTTGGGTAAAACTCACTTGATGCACGCTGTGGGTAACCATCTATTAAAGAAGAACCCGAATGCCAAGGTCGTGTACCTGCATTCGGAGCGTTTCGTGGCCGATATGGTCAAGGCGCTACAACTGAACGCGATCAACGAGTTCAAGCGCTTCTACCGTTCGGTGGACGCATTGCTGATCGATGACATTCAGTTCTTTGCCCGCAAGGAACGTTCGCAGGAAGAGTTTTTCCACACCTTCAACGCCCTGCTCGAAGGTGGCCAGCAGGTCATTCTCACCAGTGACCGCTACCCTAAAGAAATCGAAGGCCTTGAAGAGCGCCTCAAATCCCGCTTCGGCTGGGGCCTGACGGTAGCCGTCGAGCCGCCGGAGCTGGAAACCCGTGTCGCGATCCTGATGAAAAAGGCCGACCAGGCCAAAGTCGATCTGCCCCACGACGCAGCGTTCTTCATCGCCCAACGTATTCGCTCCAACGTCCGTGAGCTGGAAGGTGCGCTTAAACGCGTGATCGCCCACTCGCACTTCATGGGCCGCGATATCACCATCGAGCTGATTCGCGAATCCCTGAAAGATCTGTTGGCGCTGCAAGACAAACTGGTCTCTGTGGATAACATTCAGCGCACTGTCGCCGAGTACTACAAGATCAAGATTTCCGACCTGCTGTCCAAGCGTCGTTCACGCTCGGTCGCTCGTCCGCGTCAGGTTGCCATGGCGTTGTCCAAAGAGTTGACTAACCACAGCCTGCCGGAAATCGGCGATGTGTTTGGCGGCCGCGACCACACGACTGTTTTGCACGCCTGCCGCAAGATCAACGAACTTAAGGAATCCGACGCGGACATCCGCGAGGACTACAAGAACCTGCTGCGTACTCTGACAACTTGATGAACACCAGCGCAGCTTATTAAGGCAAGGGACTAGACCATGCATTTCACCATTCAACGCGAAGCCCTGTTGAAACCCCTGCAACTGGTCGCAGGCGTCGTCGAGCGCCGACAGACCTTGCCGGTGCTCTCCAACGTGCTGCTGGTTGTCGAAGGCCAGCAACTGTCGCTGACCGGTACCGACCTGGAAGTCGAGCTGGTCGGTCGTGTACAACTCGAAGAGCCGGCTGACCCGGGTTCCATCACTGTGCCTGCGCGCAAGCTGATGGACATCTGCAAAAGCCTGCCGAACGACGCGCTGATCGACATCAAGGTCGACGAGCAGAAGCTGGTGGTGAAGGCTGGCCGTAGCCGCTTCACCCTGTCGACCCTGCCGGCGAACGATTTCCCGACTGTTGAAGAAGGCCCGGGTTCGCTGACTTGCAGCCTTGAGCAAAGCAAACTGCGTCGTCTGATTGAACGCACCAGCTTCGCCATGGCCCAGCAGGACGTGCGTTATTACCTGAACGGCATGTTGCTGGAAGTCTCGGCAGGGATCATCCGGGCCGTGGCCACCGACGGTCACCGTCTGGCCATGTGCTCGATGCAGGCCGACATCGGTCAGCCGGATCGCCACCAGGTCATCGTGCCGCGCAAGGGTATCCTTGAGCTGGCGCGCCTGCTGACCGAGCCGGACGGCAATGTCAGCATCGTCCTGGGTCAGCATCACATCCGCGCCACCACAGGCGAGTTCACCTTCACCTCTAAACTGGTCGACGGTAAATTCCCGGACTATGAGCGTGTTCTGCCGAAGGGCGGCGACAAACTGGTGCTCGGCGATCGTCAGGCGTTGCGTGAAGCTTTCAGCCGTACCGCAATTCTGTCCAACGAGAAGTACCGCGGTATCCGTCTGCAACTGGCCAGCGGTCAGTTGAAGATCCAGGCCAACAACCCGGAGCAGGAAGAAGCGGAAGAAGAAGTGGGCGTTGAGTACAACGGCGGCAATCTGGAAATCGGCTTCAACGTGAGCTACTTGCTCGACGTGCTGGGCGTGATGACCACTGAGCAGGTTCGCCTGATCCTGTCCGACTCCAACAGCAGTGCGCTGGTGCAAGAGTCCGACAATGATGACTCGGCCTACGTTGTCATGCCGATGCGTCTGTAATCATGCTCAGCAGAAGCTAGATGTCATTAAGTCGCGTCTCGGTCACCGCGGTGCGCAATCTGCACCCGGTGACCTTCTCCCCCTCCCCCCGAATCAACATTCTTTACGGCGCCAACGGCAGCGGCAAAACCAGTGTTCTGGAAGCCATTCACCTGCTGGGGCTTGCCCGTTCGTTTCGTAGTACCCGCCTTTTGCCGGTTATTCAGTACGAGCAATTGGCCTGTACCGTATTCGGTCAGGTTGAGTTGGCTGAAGGTGGGCACAGCGCACTGGGGATATCACGGGACCGCCAAGGCGAGTTCCAGATCCGTATTGACGGGCAGAACGCGCGCAGTGCGGCACAGCTGGCGGAGATCCTGCCGCTGCAACTGATCAACCCTGATAGCTTCCGCCTGCTTGAAGGCGCACCGAAGATTCGCCGGCAGTTTCTCGACTGGGGCGTGTTCCACGTGGAACCGCGGTTCATGTCCACCTGGCAGCGCTTGCAGAAGGCCCTGCGCCAGAGAAACTCTTGGCTGCGGCATGGTACACTTGACGCCGTTTCGCAAGCGGTTTGGGACAGGGAACTGTGCCAGGCCAGCGCTGAAATTGATGAATACCGCCGTGCCTATATCAAAGCCTTGAAACCAGTCTTTGAACAGACCTTGAGCGAACTGGTTGAGCTTGAAGGTTTGACGCTCAGCTATTACCGAGGCTGGGACAAAGACCGCGAATTGAGTGCAGTGCTCGCTGGGTCCGTTCAGCGAGACCAGCAGATGGGGCATACCCAGGCCGGACCACAACGCGCTGATTTGCGCCTCAGATTGGGCGCACATAACGCCGCGGACATCTTGTCCCGCGGTCAGCAGAAGTTGGTGGTCTGTGCATTGCGGATTGCCCAAGGGCACCTGGTCAGCCAGGCCCGACGCGGCCAGTGTATTTATCTGGTGGATGACTTGCCGTCCGAACTGGACGAGCAGCACCGCCGCGCGCTTTGCCGCTTGTTGGAAGACTTACGCTGCCAGGTGTTTATCACCTGTGTAGATCACGAATTATTGAGGGAAGGCTGGCAGACGGAAACGCCAGTCGCTCTGTTCCACGTGGAACAGGGCCGTATCACCCAGACCCACGACCATCGGGAGTGAAGGCATTGAGCGAAGAAAATACGTACGACTCAACGAGCATTAAAGTGCTGAAAGGCCTGGATGCCGTACGCAAACGTCCCGGTATGTACATTGGTGACACCGACGATGGCAGCGGTCTGCACCACATGGTGTTCGAGGTGGTCGATAACTCGATCGACGAAGCTTTGGCCGGCCATTGCGACGACATCAGCATCATCATCCACCCGGACGAATCCATCACCGTTCGCGACAACGGTCGTGGCATCCCGGTAGACGTACACAAAGAAGAAGGCGTCTCGGCAGCCGAGGTCATCATGACCGTGCTGCACGCCGGCGGTAAGTTCGACGACAACTCCTACAAAGTATCCGGCGGTCTGCACGGTGTTGGTGTTTCGGTAGTGAACGCACTGTCCAAGGAACTGGTCCTGACCGTTCGCCGCAGCGGCAAGATCTGGGAACAGACTTACGTCCATGGCGTCCCGCAAGAGCCGATGAAAATCGTTGGCGAGAGCGAAACCACGGGCACCCAGATTCACTTCAAGCCATCGGCTGAAACCTTCAAGAACATCCACTTCAGCTGGGACATCCTGGCCAAGCGGATTCGTGAACTGTCCTTCCTCAACTCCGGTGTCGGCATCGTCCTCAAGGATGAGCGCAGCGGCAAGGAAGAGCTGTTCAAGTACGAAGGTGGCTTGCGTGCGTTCGTTGAATACCTGAACACCAACAAGACTGCGGTCAACCAGGTGTTCCACTTCAACATCCAGCGTGAAGACGGCATCGGCGTGGAAATCGCCCTGCAGTGGAACGACAGCTTCAACGAGAACCTGTTGTGCTTCACCAACAACATCCCGCAGCGTGATGGCGGTACTCACCTGGTGGGTTTCCGTTCCGCCCTGACGCGTAACCTGAACACCTACATCGAAGCTGAAGGCCTGGCCAAGAAGCACAAGGTCGCCACCACCGGTGATGACGCCCGTGAAGGCTTGACCGCGATCATCTCGGTGAAGGTGCCGGATCCGAAGTTCAGCTCCCAGACTAAAGACAAGCTGGTTTCTTCCGAAGTGAAGACCGCGGTCGAACAGGAAATGGGCAAGTACTTCTCCGACTTCCTGCTGGAAAACCCGAACGAAGCCAAACTGGTCGTCGGCAAGATGATCGACGCGGCACGTGCGCGTGAAGCAGCACGTAAGGCCCGTGAGATGACCCGCCGCAAAGGCGCGCTGGACATCGCCGGCCTGCCGGGCAAACTGGCTGACTGCCAGGAAAAAGACCCTGCCCTTTCCGAACTGTACCTCGTGGAAGGTGACTCTGCTGGCGGCTCCGCCAAGCAGGGGCGTAACCGTAAAACCCAGGCCATCCTGCCGTTGAAGGGCAAGATCCTCAACGTCGAGAAGGCGCGCTTCGACAAGATGATCTCTTCGCAAGAAGTGGGCACCTTGATCACCGCACTGGGCTGCGGTATTGGTCGCGACGAATACAACATCGACAAGCTGCGCTACCACAACATCATCATCATGACCGATGCTGACGTCGACGGTTCGCACATCCGTACGCTGCTGCTGACGTTCTTCTTCCGTCAGCTGCCAGAGCTGATCGAGCGTGGCTACATCTACATCGCTCAGCCACCGCTGTACAAGGTCAAGAAAGGCAAGCAAGAGCAATACATCAAAGACGACGACGCCATGGAAGAGTACATGACGCAGTCGGCCCTGGAAGATGCGAGCCTGCACCTGAACGAGGAAGCCCCGGGTATCTCCGGCGAAGCCCTTGAGCGTCTGGTGAACGACTTCCGTCTGGTGATGAAGACCCTCAAGCGTCTGTCGCGCCTGTACCCTCAGGAACTGACCGAGCACTTCATCTACCTGCCAGCGGTGAGCATGGAGCAACTGTCCGATCACGCAGCGATGCAGGATTGGCTGGCCAAGTATGAAGTCCGTCTGCGCACCGTCGAGAAGTCCGGCCTGGTCTACAAGGCCAGCCTGCGTGAAGACCGTGAGCGTAACGTCTGGCTGCCAGAGGTCGAGCTGATCTCCCACGGCCTGTCGAACTACGTCACGTTCAACCGCGACTTCTTCGGCAGCAACGATTACAGGACTGTCGTATCCCTGGGCGCTCAGCTGAGCACCCTGCTGGACGACGGCGCGTACATCCAGCGTGGCGAACGCAAGAAGCCGGTCACCGAGTTCAAGGAAGCCCTTGAATGGCTGATGGCTGAAAGCACCAAGCGTCACACCATCCAGCGATACAAAGGTCTGGGTGAGATGAACCCGGATCAGCTGTGGGAAACCACCATGGACCCAAGCCAGCGCCGGATGCTCAAAGTGACCATCGAAGACGCCATTGGCGCGGACCAGATCTTCAACACCCTGATGGGTGATGCGGTCGAACCTCGTCGTGACTTCATCGAAAGCAATGCCTTGGCGGTTTCCAACCTGGATTTCTGATCCAGCGGTTCTGCCAACAATAAAAAAGGCCAGCGCATTGCGCTGGCCTTTTTTATTGCGCTATCTCGCCCTTCAGCGGCGGTGCCAAATCGTATGGAACGCAGGCGTTTTGCCTCGGATCCTCACAGATAAGTCCTACATACGCTATCCCGAGTGCTCTTTATCCTACAGCCTCTTCGTCAAGTGTATGACTGACGGGAGCTATCATTTTTGGGATATCGAACAGGGAATGCAGTTATGCCAACACCCGCGTATTTAGTTATAAATGGAAATCGGCAAGGGATGATTACTGCCGGGACATTTACTCCAGAGTCGGTTGGTAACGTCTATCAGGAGGGGCACGAAGACCAAATCCTGGTCCAGGCATTCAGTCACCAAATTATCATTCCGAGAGATCCCCAATCGGGTCAGCCAACGGGCCAGCGTGTGCATAAGCCGCTGATGATCTCAAAGGTATTTGATAAATCATCACCGTTGATTTTTAACGCGTTAACGAGCGGAGAAGTGTTGAATAGCTGCCATATCGCTTGGTATCGGACTTCGTCGGCGGGGAAACAGGAACATTACTTCAGCATCGAGCTGGAAGACGCAGTGATCGTCGATGTGCAGACAAGAATGCCAAGCTGCCAGGATCCCAATATGGCCCACTTTACGCATCTCGAAGACGTGTATTTCACCTATCGAAAAATCACCTGGACTCACGAAGCCTGCGGTACTTCCGGTTCTGATGACTGGCGTGCTCCGATTATCAGCTAAGCCTCCCTGCTCTATTCGCAGGCATAAAAAAACCGGCTATATCAGCCGGTTTTTTTACGTCCGAAAAAAACTTATGCACCTTTTTCCATATTTTATGAGCTTAAGAAATATGTATATAAATCATAAACCTACAAACTAAATACGTTACTTTTCAGCAAAACGGTACACAGGTTATCCACAGAATCTCAGACAGCCATCTGATCATTGGCAGCCGGTGCTTGCGGAGCGGGTGGGAGCGAGCCCATTTCCCGTTGCATCTGCTCGTTCCAGGCCTGAACCCGGTCATTGAGGTTGGCAATCGCGCGGGGGCCACTGCCTTCGGCGTACATCGGCTCGCCGATGATCACAGTGATGACGCCCTGCTTCTTGGCCCAACCGGTTTTCGGCCAGAATTTGCCGGCATTGTGCGCAATCGGCAGCACCGGAAGTTCGGCGTTGACGGCTAACGCCGTACCACCTCGTGAGAATTTTCCGATGGTGCCGTAAGGGACCCGCGTTCCTTCAGGGAATATCAGTACCCAGACGCCGTCCTTCAGCAGTTCATCGCCCTGCTTCGCTACATGTTTGAGCGCGGCCTTCGGGTTGTCGCGGTCGATGGCGATCGGCCGCAGCATGGCCATGGCCCAACCGAAGAACGGTACAAACAGCAATGAGCGTTTCAGTACCTGGCTCAACGGCTCGAAATAGGCCGAGAGGAAGAACGTCTCCCAGGTGCTCTGGTGGTTCGACTGAATCACGCAGGGCTGGTCTGGCACGTTCTCGGCACCTTTCACTTCGTAGCTGATGCCCAGAAAGACTTTGCTCAGCCACAAGGCGCAACGGCACCAGTACACGTTGATAAAACGATAGCGCGCCTTGAACGGCAGAAAAGGCGCGATAAAAAAGCTCAGGCTGCACCAAAGCAAGGAGCTGGTGCCCAGCAGCAGGTAAAAGAGGAAGGTTCTGATGGCCTGCAATATCGACATGGCGACGTTTACCGTGCGGGCTCTGCCCGTCTATATAAAGCGCACTCCCGATCAATCCTTGGTCAGGAATCTCGAAAACGCTCTAATTGTGGATAAGTTCTGCGGCAATCGCCGCGAGATCGTCAAAAATCAAAGTGCCTACCGGTAGGGTTTTGCCCAAAGTCTTTTCGCCTTTCCCGGTCTTTACCAAAACTGGCTGAGAATCGACGGCTTTGGCGGCTTCCAGGTCACCAAGACTGTCGCCGACGAACCATAGATTAGTCAGCGATACGTTGTAATGCGTGGCGATGGTTTTCAGCATCCCGGGTTTTGGCTTGCGGCAATCGCAGCCTTCGTCCGGCCCGTGCGGGCAATAGACGATCAGCCCGACTTCACCGCCCTGCTCCGCGACCAACGAGCGCAAGCGCTCGTGCATGGCGTCCAGGGTGGCGACGTCGTAATAGCCGCGAGCGATGCCGGACTGGTTGGTAGCGACTGCTACCGTCCAGCCGGCCTTGCTCAACTGCGCGATGGCTTCGATCGAACCGGGGAGCGGTTTCCACTCCTCCACCGACTTGATGTAAGCGTCGGAGTCGTAATTGATCACCCCGTCCCGATCGAGAATCAGCAGTTTCAAACAGTCTTACCCCAGCAACGAAATATCGGCGACGCCGAGGAACAAGCCACGCAGACGCGCCAGCAGCGCATAGCGGTTGGCACGGACCTTGGCATCTTCAGCGTTGACCATGACGGCTTCGAAGAAAGCATCCACAGGCTCGCGCAAGGCTGCCAGACGTGCCAGCGACTCGCTGTACTGACGCGCAGCTGCCATCGGTTGAACCGCTTGGTCTGCCTGTTGAATCGCCGAGTACAGGGAGAATTCGTTGGCGTTGTCGAAGTACTTGGCTTCAACGACTGTAGGAACAGAACCTTCGACCTTGCTCAGCAAGTTCGAAACGCGCTTGTTCACTGCAGCGAGGGCCGCCGCTTCAGGCAATTTGCGGAACGCTTCCACCGCTTGTACGCGCTGATCGAAGTCCAGCGCAGAACCTGGCTTCAGGGCACGAACCGACAGGTAAGTCGCCACGTCCACGCCTTCATCTTCGTAACGGGCACGCAGACGGTCGAACACGAATTCCAGTACCGAGTCGGCCAGGCTAGCAGCCTTGACCTTGGCGCCGAACGCATTTACGGCAAAGGCCACGGCGTCGTTCAGGTCGAGGTCGAGCTTCTTGTCGATCAGGATGCGCAATACGCCCAGTGCAGCACGGCGCAGGGCATACGGGTCTTTGCTACCGGTTGGCAGCATGCCGATCCCGAAGATACCGACCAGCGTGTCGAGTTTGTCGGCGATGGCCACGGCCGCACCGGTCAGGGTGGTCGGCAGTTCAGCACCGGCACCGCGCGGCATGTATTGCTCGTTCAGCGCCAGCGCGACTTCTTCCGGCTCGCCATCGTTCAGGGCGTAGTAGTAACCGGCGACGCCTTGCATTTCCGGGAACTCACCGACCATCTCGGTCGCCAGGTCGCACTTGGACAGCAGGCCGGCACGGGAAGCCCATGCGGCGTTGCCGCCAATGCGTTGCGCGATGAACGCAGCAAGCTTGGAAACGCGCTCGGCCTTGTCGTAGACGCTGCCGAGTTTTTCCTGGAACACCACGTTTTGCAGGCGCAGGTTGAAGTCTTCGAGTTTCTGCTTCTTGTCTTGCTTGAAGAAGAACTCGGCGTCGGTCAGGCGTGGGCGAACCACTTT
Organism: Pseudomonas sp. FW300-N2A2; assembly: GCF_017351735.1. Classification (NCBI taxonomy): domain Bacteria; kingdom Pseudomonadati; phylum Pseudomonadota; class Gammaproteobacteria; order Pseudomonadales; family Pseudomonadaceae; genus Pseudomonas; species Pseudomonas sp. FW300-N2A2. The sequence continues at coordinate 218,445 of NZ_JACNDU010000004.1, forward strand.
CTCGTTACCGGCGATGATTTGCTGCGGGTCTTTGCTTTCGATGTTGGCCACGGTAATGAAACGTGGCAGCAACTTGCCGTCGGCATCCAGCAGGCAGAAATACTTCTGGTTGTCCTGCATGGTGGTAATCAGCGCTTCTTGCGGCACGTCGAGGAAACGCTCTTCGAACGAGCACACCAGCGGCACCGGCCATTCAACCAGCGCGGTCACTTCGTCGAGCAGGGCTGGCGGAACGATCGCCGTGCCTTCCTGCATCGTCGCCAGTTCTTCGGTGCGCTTGCTGATAATTGCGCGACGCTCGTTGGCATCGGCCAGAACGTAAGCGGCACGCAAGTCGGCCAGGTAGTTGGCTGGCGAGGTGATGCGTACGCTTTCCGGGTGATGGAAGCGGTGACCACGGGAGTCGCGGCCGGCTTTCTGGGCGAGGATCGTGCAATCGATGACCTGGTCACCGAGCAGCATGACCAGCCATTGGGTCGGACGAACGAATTCTTCCTTGCGCGCACCCCAGCGCATGCGCTTCGGAATCGGCAGGTCATTCAGGGAATCTTCGACGATGGTCGGCAGCAGGCTTGCGGTCGGCTTACCGGCGATGCTCTGGCTGTAACGCAGTTTCGGACCGCTCTGATCGATTTCGCTCAGCTCTACGCCGCACTTCTTGGCGAAACCCAGTGCCGCTTGAGTCGGGTTGCCTTCGGCATCGAACGCCGCCTGACGTGGCGGGCCGTCGAGGTTGATGCTGCGATCCGGTTGCTGGGTAGCCAGCGCGGTGATCAGCACAGCCAGACGACGCGGCGCGGCGTAGACAGTTTTGGTCTCGTAGTTCAGGCCAGCGGCTTGCAGGCCTTTGTCGATACCGGCCAGGAATGCTTCGGCCAAGGTGTTCAGGGCCTTGGGTGGCAGTTCTTCGGTGCCCAGTTCAACCAGGAAATCTTGAGCACTCATTGTGCAGCCTCCAACTTGGCCAGTACTTCATCACGCAGGTCCGGGGTCGCCATCGGGAAGCCCAGCTTGGCGCGAGCCAGCAGGTAGGCTTGCGCAACGGAACGCGCCAGGGTGCGCACACGCAGGATGTATTGCTGACGCGCAGTCACCGAGATCGCCCGGCGCGCATCCAGCAGGTTGAAGGTGTGGGACGCCTTCAACACCATTTCGTAGCTCGGCAACGGCAGCGGCTGGTCAAGTTCGATCAGGCGCTTGGCTTCGCTTTCGTAGAAGTCGAACAGTTCGAACAGCTTCTCGACGTTGGCGTGTTCGAAGTTGTAGGTCGATTGCTCCACTTCGTTCTGGTGGAACACGTCGCCGTAGGTCACTTTGCCGAACGGACCGTCAGCCCAGACCAGGTCGTAGACCGAGTCCACGCCTTGCAGGTACATGGCCAGACGCTCGAGGCCGTAAGTGATCTCACCGGTCACCGGATAGCACTCGATGCCGCCCGCCTGCTGGAAGTAAGTGAACTGCGTCACTTCCATGCCGTTCAGCCAGACTTCCCAGCCCAGACCCCAGGCGCCCAGGGTCGGCGATTCCCAGTTGTCTTCGACGAAGCGAATGTCGTGGACCAGCGGGTCCAGGCCGACATGCTTGAGGGAGCCCAGGTACAGTTCCTGGAAGTTGTCCGGGTTCGGCTTCAGAACCACCTGGAACTGATAGTAGTGCTGCAGACGGTTCGGGTTTTCGCCGTAGCGGCCGTCAGTCGGGCGACGACTGGGCTGCACATAAGCGGCGTTCCAGGTTTCCGGGCCGATGGCGCGCAGAAACGTGGCTGTGTGGAAAGTCCCGGCGCCTACTTCCATATCGTAGGGCTGAAGTACCACGCAACCTTGCTCGGCCCAGTATTGCTGGAGGGCGAGGATCAAGTCTTGGAAGGTACGCACGGCTGGCGTAGGCTGGCTCACGAAATTCACCTGTTTCTTGGGCTGCGATTTAAAGAGCGGGAGTATACCCGATTCATTGCTGCGCACGCCCCCTGGAGCCTTATGCCACGCTGCTTTTGGTGTTCCGAAGATCCGCTGTACATGGCTTATCACGACCAGGAGTGGGGCACGCCGCTACGCGATGCGCAGGGTTTGTTCGAGTTGCTTTTGCTCGAAGGGTTCCAGGCCGGCCTTTCCTGGATCACCGTGTTGCGTAAACGCGAGCGATATCGCGAGGTGCTGTTCGGCTTCGATGTACAGCGCGTGGCGCAAATGAGCGACGCCGAAATCGATGAATTGATGCTCGATCCCGGGATCATCCGCAATCGCCTCAAACTCAACGCCGCCCGGCGCAATGCCCAGGCCTGGCTGGCGCTTGAAGACCCGGTCGAGTTTCTCTGGTCTTTCGTTGGCGGTACGCCTGTGATCAATCATTTCAAGGATCGCACCGAAGTCCCGGCGGTCACGCCAGTCGCCGTGGAAATGAGCAAAGGCCTGAAAAAAGCCGGCTTCACCTTCGTCGGCCCGACCATTTGCTATGCGTTGATGCAGGCCTCGGGGATGGTCATGGACCACACCCAGGATTGCGATCGCTACGCGACGTTGACGAACGGCGGTTAGAATAGCCGCCTCGCGCACAGCACAAGATCAGGAGTGACCTGTGGATAAGTTGAAAGGCGCCTTGCTGGTAGGCGCTCTGCGGCTGTTTGCCCTGCTTCCCTGGCGAGCAGTGCAGGTGGTTGGCTCGGCCATTGGCTGGGTAATGTGGAAAACCCCTAACCGTTCCCGTGATGTGGTGCGGATCAATCTGGCCAAGTGTTTTCCGGAGATGGACCCTGCCGAGCGCGAGCGTCTGGTCGGCCAGAGCCTGAAAGACATTGGCAAGTCGCTGACCGAAAGTGCCTGCGCGTGGATCTGGCCGGCGCAGCGTTCCATCGATCTGGTGCGCGAAGTCGAAGGGCTCGACGTCTTGAAAGACGCCCTCGCCTCCGGCAAAGGTGTGGTCGGCATCACCAGCCACCTCGGCAACTGGGAAGTGTTGAACCACTTCTATTGCAGCCAGTGCAAACCGATCATTTTCTATCGCCCGCCAAAGCTCAAGGCTGTGGATGAATTGCTGCGCAAGCAGCGAGTGCAACTGGGTAACAGGGTCGCCGCCTCCACCAAGGAAGGCATCCTCAGCGTCATCAAGGAAGTGCGCAAAGGTGGTGCAGTGGGCATTCCCGCTGACCCGGAACCGGCCGAATCCGCCGGGATCTTCGTGCCGTTCTTTGCCACTCAGGCACTCACCAGCAAGTTTGTGCCGAACATGCTCGCTGGCGGCAAGGCGGTTGGCGTGTTCCTTCACGCGCTGCGGTTACCGGACGGTTCGGGCTACAAGGTGATCCTCGAAGCGGCGCCAGAGGCCATGTACAGCACGGATACCGAGACGTCCTGCGCTGCCATGAGCAAGGTGGTCGAGCGTTATGTGCGGGCGTATCCGAGCCAGTACATGTGGAGCATGAAACGCTTCAAGAAGCGGCCTCCGGGTGAAGAGCGCTGGTATTGAGTTGATTGGCATGATCTGTGGATAACTTGAACTTGTAGGAGCGAAGCTTGCTCGCGAAGAGGCCATTACATTCAACATTGATGTTGGATGTGATATCGCCTTCGCGAGCAAGCTTCGCTCCTACAAGTTATCCACAACTGTTCATAAAAAGGGCGCAGAAGATGTCCGAACACCGCAAATCGTTTCGCATCAAGATCAGTCACGAAAGCTTCGGCGAATGCCTTGGCCAGACCCGAAATCTCTCGACCACCGGCGTCTACGTCAAGCATCCGGGCTTGTCGGCGTTGACCAAGGGGGCGGTGGTCTATGGTCAGGTACAGGATTTACCCACAGGCGCGCCGCGGGTTCGCATGGAAGTGGTGCTGGTAGACGCTGACGGCATTGGCCTGCGCTACCTCTGATCAGTGCGCCTGGCGCTCAAGTTTCTTCAGGAACACCGTCATCTCCTTCTCCGCCTGCTTGTCGCCGTGAGCACGAGCAGCTTCCAGACCCTGCTCCCACGCCTGACGCGCGGCCGGATAGTCCGCCAGCGCCAGATATGCCTTGCCCAACAGCTTCCAGGCCGCTGAATACTTCGGGTCGAATTCGACGCAACGCTGGAAATGCTCGGCGGCCTTGGCGTTTTCCCCAAGATCCAGATAACCCTTGCCGAGGCCGAAGCGCAGCAATGAGTTATCCACACCCTTGGCGAGCATTTTTTCCAGGGATTCGATCATGGGAATAATTCCGGATGGTTGTCGTTATCGAAATCGCATCGCCGGCAAGCCGGCTCCTACAGGTTGCACGCAATCCCTTGTAGGAGCCAGCTTGCTGGCGATGGCGGCGTAACGGTTTAAAAGAAGCTGAGCCCCACATGGAACAACTTCTCCACATCCCGAATATGCTTCTTATCCACAAGGAACAGAATCACATGGTCGCCCGCCGCGATCACCGTGTCATCGTGGGCAATGATCACTTCTTCATCACGAATGATCGCGCCAATCGTGGTGCCCGGCGGCAAACCGATGTTCTCGATGGCCTTGCCAATCACTTTGCTCGACTTCGCATCGCCATGGGCAATGGCCTCGATGGCCTCCGCCGCACCACGGCGCAATGAATGCACGCTGACGATGTCGCCGCGCCGCACGTGGGCCAGCAAGGTGCCGATGGTCGCCAGTTGCGGGCTGATGGCGATGTCGATGTCGCCACCCTGGATCAAGTCGACGTAAGCCGGGTTGTTGATGATCGTCATCACCTTCTTCGCGCCCAGACGCTTGGCCAGCAGCGACGACATGATGTTGGCTTCGTCATCGTTGGTCAGCGCCAGGAAGATGTCGGCGTCGGCGATGTTCTCTTCCATCAGCAAATCGCGGTCGGAGGCACTGCCTTGCAGGACCACGGTGCTGTCGAGGGTGTCTGAGAGATGGCGGCAGCGGGCCGGGTTCATCTCGATGATCTTCACCTGATAACGACTTTCGATGGCCTCGGCCAGACGCTCACCGATCTGCCCGCCCCCGGCGATGACGATGCGCTTGTAGCTCTCATCGAGGCGGCGCATTTCGCTCATCACTGCCCGAATATTCGCCTTGGCGGCGATGAAAAATACTTCGTCGTCCGCCTCGATCACCGTATCGCCCTGAGGCAGGATCGGCCGGTCACGGCGGAAAATCGCCGCTACGCGGGTTTCGACATTCGGCATGTGTTCACGCAACTGACGCAGTTGCTGACCCACCAGCGGTCCGCCGTAGTACGCCTTCACCGCGACCAGCTGCGCTTTGCCTTCGGCGAAATCGATCACCTGCAACGCACCCGGATGCTGGATCAGGCGCTTGATGTAGTTGGTGACCACTTGTTCCGGGCTGATCAGCACATCCACCGGAATCGCTTCGTTATCGAACAGCTCGGAGCGCGTGAGGTACGCGGCTTCGCGGACGCGGGCGATTTTCGTCGGGGTGTGGAACAGGGTGTGGGCGACCTGACAGGCGACCATGTTGGTTTCGTCACTGTTGGTCACCGCCACCAGCATGTCGGCATCGTCCGCGCCGGCCTGGCGCAGCACCGTCGGCAGCGAGCCGCGGCCTTGCACGGTGCGGATGTCCAGCCGGTCGCCGAGGTCGCGCAGGCGTTCGCCATCGGTGTCGACCACGGTGATGTCGTTGGCCTCGCTGGCCAAGTGTTCCGCCAGCGAACCGCCGACCTGCCCTGCGCCGAGGATGATGATTTTCATCCAGTCACTCCCTTAAAACCGGTTAACCGCGCGCGGCGGCGATCTTGATCAGCTTGGCGTAATAGAACCCGTCGTGGCCGCCTTCCTGTGCCAGCAGCTGGCGACCGTGGGGCTGCTTGATGCCGGCCGTGGTGGCGAGGTCCAGCTCACGGGCGCCCGGCGTGCGGGCGAGGAAGGCTTCGATGACTTCAGTGTTCTCGGTCGGCAACGTGGAACAGGTGGCGTAAAGCAGAATTCCGCCGACCTCCAGAGTTATCCACATGGCATCCAGCAACTCGCCTTGCAGCACTGCCAGCGCGGCGATGTCGTCCGGTTGGCGAGTCAGTTTGATGTCTGGGTGACGACGGATCACGCCGGTGGCCGAGCATGGCGCATCGAGCAGGATGCGTTGGAACGGTTTGCCATCCCACCAGGCGGCCGTGTCGCGGCCGTCGGCGGCGATCAGTTCGGCGCTCAGGCCCAGGCGTGCGAGGTTTTCTCGCACACGCACCAGACGCTTGGCTTCCAGATCCACGGCGACGACGCCCGCCAGTGCGGGTTCGGCTTCGAGGATGTGGCAGGTCTTGCCGCCCGGTGCGCAGCAGGCGTCGAGCACTCGCTGGCCCGGCGCCAGGTCGAGCAGGTCGGCGGCCAGTTGCGCCGCTTCGTCCTGCACGCTGATCCAGCCTTCGGCGAAGCCCGGCAGGCTGCGTACGTCGGCGGCGGCGTCGAGAATGATGCCGTCCCGGCTGTAAACGCACGCCGTGGCGGCGATGCCCGCTTCGGTCAGCAGACCCAAGTAGGCATCACGAGTGTGATGACGACGGTTGACCCGCAGAATCATCGGCGGATGCGCGTTGTTCGCCGCGCAAATGGCTTCCCACTGCTCAGGCCAAAACGCTTTCAGGGATTTTTGCAGCCAGCGTGGGTGGGCGGTGCGCACCACCGGGTCGTGTTCCAGCTCGGCCAGCAGCGCTTCGCTTTCACGTTGGGCGCGGCGCAACACGGCGTTGAGCAAGGCTTTGGCCCACGGCTTCTTCAGCTTGTCGGCGCAACCGACGGTTTCGCCGATGGCGGCGTGAGCCGGGACGCGGGTGTAGAGCAATTGGTAGAGACCGACCAGCAGCAACGCCTCGACATCGGCGTCGGCAGCCTTGAACGGCTTCTGCAGCAACTTGGCCGCGAGCGCCGACAAACGCGGCTGCCAGCGCGCGGTGCCGAACGCCAGGTCCTGGGTGAAGCCGCGATCGCGGTCTTCGACCTTGTCCATTTGTGTCGGCAGCGAACTGTTGAGTGAGGCTTTTCCGTTGAGAACTGCAGCAAGTGCCTTGGCGGCGGCCAGACGTGGATTCATTGAGCGTCCGCCGTTTGACCGAGCACGGTGCCGACGGCGAATTTCTCACGACGGCTGTTGAACAAATCGCTGAAGTTCAGCGCCTTGCCGCCGGGCAATTGCAGACGGGTCAGGCACAGCGCTTGCTCACCGCAAGCGACGATCAGGCCGTCTTTGCTGGCGCTGAGGATTTCACCTGGTGCGCCCTTGCCTTCCGCGAGGCTCGCGGCCAGCACTTTCAGCGCTTCGCCATTCAACGTGCTGTGGGTGATCGGCCATGGATTGAAGGCGCGGACCAGACGTTCCAACTCAATGGCCGGGCGGGTCCAGTCGATGCGCGCTTCGTCCTTGTTCAATTTGTGTGCGTAGGTGGCGAGGCTGTCGTCCTGCACTTCGCCTTCCAGAGTGCCGGCGGCGAGGCCGGCAATGGCTTGAATCACTGCCGGTGGGCCGAGTTCCGCCAGGCGGTCGTGGAGGCTGCCGCCGGTGTCTTCAGCGCTGATCGGCGTGGTGACCTTGAGCAGCATCGGCCCGGTGTCGAGGCCCAGTTCCATGCGCATGACGGTCACGCCGCTTTCGCTGTCGCCGGCTTCGACGGCGCGCTGGATCGGCGCCGCACCGCGCCAGCGTGGCAGCAACGACGCGTGGCTGTTGATGCAGCCCAGGCGCGGAATATCCAGCACCACTTGCGGCAGGATCAGGCCGTAGGCGACCACCACCAGCAAATCCGGCTTCAGCGCGGCCAGTTCGGCTTGAGCGTCTTCGTTGCGCAGGGTTGGCGGTTGCAGCACCGGGATGTTGTTTTCCAGTGCCAACTGCTTGACCGGGCTCGGCATCAACTTTTGCCCGCGACCTGCCGGACGGTCCGGTTGGGTGTAGACCGCGACGATCTCGTAAGGGCTGTCGAGCAGGGCCTTGAGGTGTTCGGCGGCGAATTCCGGGGTGCCGGCAAAGACGATGCGCAGTGGCTCAGTCATGGGAAGCTCTCATTTACAAAGCAGTCGCAAAAGAAAAAGGCTTGCCGCAGCAAGCCTTTGAAAGGAGGGCATCAAGCGTTCTGGCGATGGAGCTTTTCCAGTTTCTTCTTGATTCGGTCACGTTTGAGATTCGACAGGTAGTCGACGAACAATTTGCCGTTCAGGTGGTCGCATTCATGCTGGATGCACACGGCGAGCAGGCCTTCGGCGATCAGTTCGTAAGGCTGGCCGTCGCGGTCCAGGGCCTTGACCTTGACCTTCTGCGGGCGATCGACGTTTTCGTAGAAACCCGGCACCGAGAGGCAGCCTTCCTGGTATTGCTCCATCTCGTCGGTCAGGGGCTCGAACTCGGGGTTGATGAACACCCGCGGTTCGGTGCGGTCTTCGGAGAGGTCCATCACGACGATACGTTTGTGCACGTTGACCTGGGTCGCGGCGAGGCCGATGCCTGGCGCTTCATACATTGTTTCAAACATATCATCGACCAACTGACGCACTTCGTCGTCCACTACGGCCACAGGTTTGGCGATAGTGCGCAGGCGCGAGTCGGGGAATTCGAGGATGTCTAAAATGGCCATAAGCTTGATTGCTGCACGTGTGAGGTAAAGTCGGGTCGATGGCCTGGCAGGTCCGAAGATGCAGGCTACCGTTGTGAAGCGTAGCTCCTTTTCTTTTAGGTAAAGAGTCGGGAGCGAGCCACGAGGGCTCTGGCGTTTCACGCGAACGCACATAATAAAGGGATTCACCGCATGAGGAAATCACTACTCGCCTTGCTCCTTCTGGCCTCGGCCGGTTTGGCGCATGGGCAAGTGCAACTCAAGGAAGGTTTTCCACAGCAATACACAGTGGCGGCGGGTGACACACTCTGGGACATCTCCGGGAAATTCCTCCGTGAGCCGTGGAAGTGGCCCGAGCTCTGGCAGGCCAATCCGCAGATCCAGAACCCCAATCTGATCTACCCCGGCGATTTGCTGTCGCTGGTCTACGTTGACGGGCAGCCGCGTCTGACCCTCAATCGCGGGGCTTCCCGGGGCACCATCAAGCTCTCGCCACGGGTGCACAGTTCGCCGGTGGCCGACGCCATCCCGAGCATTCCGTTGCAGTCGATCAACAGTTTTCTGCTGAGCAACCGCATCGTCGACAAGGTCGAGGATTTCGACAAGGCGCCTTACATCGTCGCCGGCGATGCCGAACGGGTGCTCAGCGGCACCGGCGACCGGATTTTCGCCCGCGGCCATTTCGATCCGAACCAGCCGGTCTACGGCATCTTCCGCCAAGGCAAGGTTTATACAGACCCCGAGAGCAAGGAGTTCCTGGGGATTAATGCCGACGACATCGGCGGCGGTGAAATTGTCGCTACCGAAGGTGATGTCGCGACGCTTGCACTGCAACGCACCACTCAGGAAGTTCGCCTCGGCGATCGCTTGTTCAGCGGCGAGGAACGATCGATCAACTCGACCTTCATGCCCAGTGCGCCAAAAAACCCGGTCAACGGCCTGATCATTGACGTACCGCGCGGGGTTACCCAGATCGGCGCGATGGATGTCGTGACGCTGAACCGGGGCCAACGCGACGGTCTCGCCGAAGGCAACGTGCTGGTGGTGATGAAAACCGGCGAAACCGTGCGTGACCGGGTCTCCGGCCAGCCTCTGAAAATTCCCGATGAACGCGCCGGTTTGCTGATGGTGTTCCGCACCTACGACAAACTCAGTTACGGATTGGTGCTCACCGCATCGCGCTCCTTGGCGGTGATGGACAAGGTGCGAAATCCGTAAGCAGGCTCCACAAGTTACCAACAGAGTTATCCACAGCTTATTCCCGTTTGAACGGGGCTCATAACGATCAAGGATGATCCATGTCGCTGCCTGCTGTTACACCGGTTTCCCCTGCGGAACTGGAAGCCCGTTTACGTCTGCATCGTTTGCCGGAGCTCGGTCCTGCGCGTTTCAGGAAACTGCTCGAAGCCTTCGGCTCGGGGTCCAAAGCCATCAGCGCGCCGGCCAGTGCCTGGCGTTCGCTGGGCTTGCCGTTTGCTTGCGCCGAGGCTCGCCGGGCCGATGATGTCCGGGACGGCGCCAGCCACGCATTGGCCTGGCTAGACCGTCCCGGCCAGCATTTACTGATGTGGGACCAGCCTGACTACCCGGCATTGCTGGCGGAAATCAGCGACGCGCCGCCACTGCTATTCGTCGCGGGCGATCCGGGCATACTGGAAAAACCGCAATTGGCGATGGTCGGCAGTCGTCGCGCTTCCCGTCCGGGGATGGACACGGCCGCCGCGTTTTCGCGCAGTCTGGCTGGCGCCGGTTTTGTCATCACCAGCGGTCTGGCGCTGGGGATCGATGCCGCCGCGCACCAAGCCGCTCTGGACGTGGGCGGGCAAACGGTCGGCGTACTTGGCACGGGACTTGAAAAGTTTTATCCACAGCGCAACCGCAGGCTTGCCGATGCCATGATTGCGTCGGGCAGCGCGGTGCTTTCAGAGTTCCCGCTGGACGCCGGGCCTACGGCCAGCAACTTTCCGCGACGCAATCGAATCATCAGTGGTTTGTCCCTCGGCGTGCTGGTGGTCGAGGCCAGTGTCGCCAGCGGTTCCTTGATCACCGCGAGGCTGGCGGCGGAACAAGGTCGTGAGGTGTATGCGATTCCGGGATCGATCCATCATCCCGGCGCCAAGGGGTGTCATCAGCTGATTCGCGACGGTGCGATGCTGGTGGAAACCATCGAACATATCCTCGAAGCGTTGCGCGGCTGGCAGCAGTTGCCGTTAGCCATGCAGGCTCCGTCGGTGGCTCATCCGCTGTTGATGCTGCTGCACGCGGCGCCGCACACCAGTGAAGCGTTGTCCGTCTCCAGCGGCTGGGCGCTGCCCAAAGTGCTGGCGGCGTTGACGGAACTGGAAATGGACGGCCGGGCGGTCTGCGAAAGCGGGCGCTGGTTTGCGCGGGTGAGCTAGGTTTTATAAGGAACATCGGTAAACTGCGCAGAGCCTTATTCCGGAGAGTTTTTCATGGTCAACAGTTGGCGTGTGCAACAAGCCGCGCAAGCCATTCGCGCAGGGGCGGTGATTGCCTATCCAACCGAGGCGGTCTGGGGCCTGGGTTGCGACCCGTGGGACGAAGAAGCGGTCGAACGTCTGCTGATGCTAAAGGGCCGGTCGGTGGACAAGGGCCTGATTCTGGTTGCCGACAACATCCGCCAGTTCGACTTCCTGTTCGAAGACTTCCCTGAGCTGTGGATGGACCGCATGGCCAGCACCTGGCCGGGGCCGAATACCTGGCTGGTGCCGCATCGGAATCAGTTGCCGCAGTGGATTACCGGCGTGCACGAAACGGTGGCGTTGCGGGTCAGCAATCACCCGTTGGTGCGGGATTTGTGCGCATTGGTCGGGCCGTTGGTGTCAACCTCGGCCAACCCGCAGGGCCGGCCGGCGGCGCGGACGCGGATTCGCGTGGAGCAGTATTTCCGCGGGCAGCTTGATTTGATTCTTGGCGGCAACCTCGGTGGGCGCAAGAATCCGAGCGTGATTCGCGATCTGGCGACCGGGAACGTCATTCGCCCGGGTTGAGACCGCGTCATCGTTCTTCGCTGGCAAGCCAGCTCCTACAAGGTCCAAGTCGTTCGCAAAATATTCAAACGACTCGCACCTGTAGGAGCTGGCTTGCCGGCGATGGCGTCTTTAAGGCAACAAAACAGTCGAACCTGTCGTCCGCCGCGCCGACAACTCGGTCTGCGCCTTCGCCGCGTCAGCCAGTGAATACTTCTGGCTGATCTCCACCTTCAGCTTCCCGCTGATGATCATCTCAAACAACTCATCCGCCATCCGCTGCAGGTTTTCAGCGTTGTTGGCATAAGTCGCCAGTGTTGGCCGGGTCACGTACAACGATCCCTTCGCCGACAAAATCCCCAGGTTTACCCCGTCCACCGCGCCCGAAGCGTTGCCAAAACTCACCACCAGGCCCCGAGGCGCTGTGCTATCCAGCGAAGTCAGCCAGGTGTCTTTGCCGACACCGTCGTACACCACCGGGACTTTTTTGCCGTCGGTCAATTCCAGTACGCGTTGTGCGACGTTCTCGTGGCTGTAGTCGATGGTCGCCCACGCACCGTTGGCCATTGCCAACGCGGCTTTCTCCGGCGAGCTGACCGTGCCGATCAACTTCACGCCCAGCGCCTTGGCCCATTGGCAGGCCAGCGAACCGACACCCCCGGCAGCGGCGTGAAACAGAATGGTTTCGCCACCCTTGAGTTCATAGGTCTGACGCAACAGGTACTGCACGGTGAGGCCCTTGAGCATTACCCCGGCGGCCTGTTCAAAGCTGATCGCGTCCGGCAGGTGCACCAGATTGGCTTCCGGCAATACGTGAACCTCGCTGTAGGCGCCCAATGGGCCGCTGCCGTACGCCACGCGATCACCGACCTTGAAGCGGGTGACTTCGCTGCCCACCGCCTCGACCACGCCCGCACCTTCCGAACCCACGCCCGACGGCAAGGCCGGCGGCGCATAGAGGCCGCTGCGGAAATAGGTGTCGATGAAGTTCAGGCCGATGGCCTTGTTGGTGACGCGCACTTGCTGCGGGCCGGGCTCGGCCGGTTGGTAATCCACATACTCGAGCACTTCGGGGCCGCCATGGGCGCGGAACTGGATACGCTTTGCCATCAGAACTCTCCTTAGGTCTTCAGCTACTAGAGGTGTAGTGCCAAGCGCCCTATCGAACTCCCAAGCTTGATCCCCGTCAACTGTGGCGAGTCCATCTGCAATGTTATGCTACGCGCCCATTTGCGCCGGCCCCCGCTCCCATGGAGCGCCGCGTAGTTTTGCCCGATTCAAGGTGAAGACATGACGACCCGCACCGAGGCCGTAAAAGCCTACCTGCTCGACCTGCAAGACCGCATTTGCGCTGCCCTGGAAGCCGAAGACGGCGGCACGCAATTCGTCGAAGACGCCTGGACCCGGCCTGCCGGCGGTGGCGGTCGCACCCGCGTGATCGAGAACGGCGCGGTCATCGAAAAGGGCGGCGTCAACTTTTCCCACGTGTTTGGCAGCGGTCTCCCACCGTCCGCCAGCGCCCATCGACCTGAACTGGCCGGCCGTGGCTTTGAAGCCCTGGGCGTGTCGCTGGTGATTCACCCGCACAATCCACATGTGCCGACTTCCCACGCCAACGTGCGCTTTTTCATCGCCGAAAAAGAAGGCGAAGAACCGGTCTGGTGGTTCGGCGGCGGCTTCGACCTGACCCCTTATTACGGCAACATCGATGACTGCGTGCACTGGCACCGCGTCGCCGAGCAGGCCTGCGCGCCGTTCGGTCCGGACGTCTATTCGCGCTACAAAGCCTGGTGCGACAGCTATTTCCACATCAAGCATCGCCACGAACCGCGCGGCATCGGCGGCCTGTTCTTCGATGATTTGAACGAGTGGGATTTCGACACCAGCTTCGCTTTCATGCGTGCCATCGGTGACGCTTACATCGACGCCTACCTGCCGATCGTGCAGCGCCGCAAAAATGATGCGTTCACTGCAAAACAGCGCGAGTTTCAGGAATTTCGCCGTGGCCGATACGTCGAGTTCAACCTGGTTTACGACCGTGGCACGCTGTTCGGCCTGCAATCGGGTGGGCGTACCGAGTCGATCCTCATGTCGTTGCCGCCGCAAGTTCGCTGGAGCTATGACTGGAAAGCCGAGCCCGGCAGCGAAGAAGCACGCCTGACCGAGTACTTCCTGCAAGACCGCGACTGGTTGGCCCAGGCCTGAGGATTTCTGATGGATCGTTACGTCGTATTCGGTAACCCGATTGGCCACAGCAAGTCGCCGTTGATCCATCGTCTGTTCGCCGAGCAGACCGCTCAGCAACTGGACTACAGCACTTCGCTGGCACCGCTCGACGATTTTTCCGACTTTGCCCGGGAGTTTTTCCTGGAAGGTCGCGGGGCGAACGTGACGGTGCCGTTCAAGGAAGAGGCGTTCCGTCTGGCCGACAGTGTGACGGCGCGAGCGCAGCGGGCTGGCGCGGTGAACACCTTGAGCAAGCTCGCCGATGGCACGCTGCTGGGCGACAACACCGATGGTGCCGGGCTGGTGCGGGACCTGACGGTCAACGCCGGTTTCAGCCTCAAGGGCAAACGCATCCTGCTGCTCGGCGCCGGCGGCGCAGTGCGCGGTGCGCTGGAGCCACTGCTGGCCGAGCAACCCGCCTCGGTGATCATCGCCAACCGCACGGTGGAAAAAGCCGAGCTGCTGGCGGAATTGTTCGCGGATCTGGGGCCGGTGTCGGCCAGTGGTTTCGACTGGTTGCGGGAATCGGTGGACCTGATCATCAACGCGACATCGGCCAGTTTGTCGGGCGATGTACCACCGATTGCGGGCAGTCTGATCGAGCCGGGCAAGACCGTTTGCTACGACATGATGTACGGCAAGGAACCGACCTCGTTCTGCCGTTGGGCTACGGCGCATGGCGCTGCCGTGTCGATGGATGGTTTGGGGATGCTGGCTGAGCAAGCGGCAGAAGCCTTCTTGCTGTGGCGCGGCGTACGCCCGGACACAACGCCGGTGCTGGCCGAACTGCGCCGCCAACTGGCGGCGTAAACACACTCTTACTACGCACACTGTAGGAGCCGGCTTGCTGGCGATGGCGACGCCGCGGTACATCAGGCAAACCGCGTTATCGTTGAATCGCCAGCAAGCCGGCTCCTACAGTCGGTTGGTATGCCGTGATCGCGGTCATTGTCCGGAGATGGGTGTGTTTCAATCTTCGAAATGAATCGGGCATTTCTCCGCGCCTTCGAGCTTTCGCAACTCCTCCACCACCGGCGGTCGCGCCCCGCGCAAGGTCAGGCTACGGTCCTGCTTGCGTAGTCGCCGCGCTTCCTGGTGCAGCATTTCCACCCCCGAATAGTCGATAAAGTTGATCTGCTGCGCCTCGATCACCACCCGCGCCCCGTGCATGCGTTGCAGGCGCACTTGCAGGTAATGGCTGGCGCCGAAAAAGATCGAACCGCCGACCCGCAGAATGTCTTCATCGCCGTCACGCCAATGCTGTACCCGTGGTTGCGAGGTGCGCTTGAGGTAGAAAAACAACGACGCGAGCACGCCGGCATAGATCGCTGTCTGCAATTCCAGCAACAGCGTGGCGACACAGGTCAGCGCCATCACCATGAACTCGGCGCGGCTGACCCGCAGCAACGCACGAATGCCGCGATGATCGACCAACCCCCAGGCGATCAGCAGGATGCTGCCAGCCATGGCCGGGATCGGAATATGCGCAATCAGGTTGGCGCCGAAGATCGCAAACAGCGCCACCCACAACGCGGAAAACACCCCCGCCATTGGCGAACAGGCACCCGCTTCGTAGCTGAGGCCGGAACGGGTGAAGGAACCGGCTGACAGCGAACCGGAAAAAAACGCACCGACCATGTTCGATAAACCCTGCGCGCGGACCTCCTGATTGGCATCGAGCAATTGCTGCGAGCGTGCCGACAAGGAACGGGCAATCGACAGGCTCGTCACCAGCCCGAGCATCCCCACCGCTACTGCGCTGGGCAGCAATCGCAAAATCATGTCCAGATCCAGTGGCAACGGGCTGAAGGGCGGCAGCCGCCCGACAAACGCGCTCACCAGGTTCACGTGGCCGAACATCGATGGCCACAGCCAAACCAGCAGCCCGGCGAGGATCAGGGTGATCAGCAGCGTCGGCCAGCGAGGCAGCAACCCTTTCAGGATTATGCCGACGACGACTGTTGCCAGCCCCAGCACGAGCGAGGGTTTATCCACCGCATCGAGGTGCTGCAGCAGCATCAAAAAGCTGTCCAGTGCGGTGGCCTGGCTGGGCAAGTCCAGCCCCAGCAGGTTGGGCATTTGACCGATGGCAATCACCACGGCGGCGCCGAGGGTGAAGCCCAATACCACCGAGTGCGAGACAAAATTCACCAGCGCGCCGAATCGCAGCAAACCCAGTAGCCACTGGAAAATGCCGGCGAGCAGCGTCAGAAGCAGGATCAGCGTGATGTAGTCCTTGGACGCAGGGACGGCCAGAGGACTGACACTGGCGAACAGGACAATCGAAATGGCTGCCGTAGGCCCACAGATCAAATGCCACGATGAACCCCAGAGGCAGGCGATCAGCACCGGGATGATCGCGGCGTACAAGCCGTATTCCGGTGGGAGACCGGCGATCAGCGCGTAGGCAATGGATTGCGGCAACGCGAGAATGGCGCCGCTGAGGCCGACGATCAGGTCACGGCCGACGCTGGCGCGGGTCTGCCGGGGCAACCACGTGAGGAAGGGGAAGAGTGAATGGCGGCTGGGGAAGGCCATGGGTCCTCTCGGTTGAAAATTTTGCGCAAGGGTATCAGCACAACACCTTGTAGGAGCCAGCTTGCTGGCGATGGCGGCGCATCAGTCAACATTTATCGCGTCCGATACACCGCTATCGCCAGCAAGCTGGCTCCTACAGGTAGCCACCCAAAGGGTTAGAGCTTGGCTTTTACCGCCGGCAACGCATCCTTGCCGTCCGCGGTCTTCACGCCTTCCAGCCATTTATCCAGCACTGCCGGATTGGCTTTGATCCACGCCTTGGCCGCATCTGCATTGCTGACCTTCTTGTTCACCACATCCGCCATGATGCTGTTTTCCATCTCCTGGGTGAAACTCAGGTTGGTCAGCAACTTGCCCACATTCGGACAGGCTTCGGCGTAACCCTTGCGGGTCAGGGTATGGACGCTGCCGGTATCGCCGAAGTATTTCTCGCCGCCCTTCAGATAATGCATTTTCAGCTGCACGTTCATCGGGTGCGGTGTCCAGCCGAGGAAGGTCACGAATTTCTGTTTCTTCACCGCACGAGACACTTCGGCCAGCATCGCCTGTTCGCTGGACTCGACCAGTTTCCACTGGCCCATGTCGAAGTCGTTCTTCTTGATGATTTCTTGCAGCGAGATGTTCGCCGGGGCGCCGGAGCCGATGCCGTAGATCTTCTTGTCGAACTTGTCGGCGAACTTGTTCAGGTCGGCGAAGTTATGCACACCCGCGTCCCACACGTAATCCGGCACAGCCAGGGTGAACTCGGTGCCATCGAGGTTCTTCGCCAGTTGCGTGACGTCGCCGGTGGCGACGAACTTGTCATAGAAACCCTGCTGCGCCGGCATCCAGTTGCCGAGAAACACGTCGACCTGGCCATCCTTCAACCCGCCAAAGGTAATCGGCACCGCGAGGGTGTCGACTTTGGGCTTGTAGCCCATGCCGTCCAGCAGAAACCCGGTGATGGCGTTGGTCGCGGCGATGTCGCTCCAGCCAGGGTCGGCCATTTTCACCGTCTCGCAGCTCTGATCGGCATACGCCGACGCACTGCCCAGAGCCAGCAGTCCGACCGTCAGTACTGTGGATAACTTTTGCATGGACTTCCCCTTAACATTATTGGTTTTGGCAGGGTTGTGGATAACGTGCTTTACGCTCCAGATCGTCGAGGTCGATGTGGTTGCGCATGTACTGCTGACTGGCGTCCACCAGTGGCTGGTGATCCCAGCTCTTCAGCTTGCCGATGGTCAGTGCCTCGGCGACGAAACGCCGACGACGCTGGCTCGCGAGCACCTGTTGGTGTATCGCCGGGATGTTCCATTTGGCCCGTGCTTCGGCAAGAAATTCATCGAACAGGAGCCGATGTTGCGGAGACTGGCTGAGTTCTTCCTGTTCACGCGGGTCGTTGTGTACGTCGAAGAGCAGGCACGGATCGTCTTCGCTGTAGATGAATTTGTAGGCGCCACGGCGAATCATCATCAGCGGACTGATGGTGCCTTCAGCCATGTATTCGCCGAAGACTTCGTCGTGACCGCCCTGCCCTTGCAGGTGCGAAACCAGCGAACGGCCATCCAGCGGCAAGCCCGGTTCCAGAGCGCCGCCGGCCAACTCGACAAACGTCGGCAGCAGGTCGGCGGTGGAAACCGCTGCGCTGACCCGTCCGGCGCCAAACTGGCCGGGTGAACTGATCAACATCGGCACGCGCGCGGCCATTTCATACCAATGCATTTTGTACCAGAGGCCACGCTCGCCGAGCATGTCGCCGTGGTCGCCGGAGAACACGATAATCGTGTCGTTGATCAGCCCGGTATCTTCGAGCGTTTGCAGAAGTTTGCCGACGTTGCTGTCGATATAGCTGCAAGCACCGAAATAAGCCCGGCGTGCATCGCGGATCTTATCCACAGGCAGCGGCTTGTCCCACAGGTCGTAGACCTTGAGCAAACGCTGGGCGTGCGGATCGAGCTCGGTTTGTGCCGGGGTTTCGGGCAATGGGATGTCGGCGTCGTCGTACAGATCCCAGAAAGCCTTGGGAATGGTGTACGGGTCGTGTGGGTGAGTCATCGACACGGTCAGGCAGAACGGCTGGTCGCCGTCCTCACGAATGTGATCAAACAAATACTGCTGGGCCTTGAACACCACCTCTTCATCGAAATCCAGCTGATTGGTACGCACGCAAGGCCCGGCCTGCAGTACCGACGACATGTTGTGATACCAGGTCGGACGCACGTCCGGTTCGTCCCAGTTCACTGCCCAACCGTAGTCGGCCGGGTAAATGTCGCTGGTCAGGCGTTCTTCGTAACCGTGCAGTTGGTCCGGGCCGCAGAAGTGCATCTTGCCGGACAGCGCGGTGCGATAACCGAGGCGCCGCAGGTAGTGGGCGTAGGTGGGCACGTCGGCAGGGAAATCGGCCGCGTTATCGTAGGCGCCGATCTTGCTCGGTAACTGACCGCTGACCAAGGTAAAACGCGACGGCGCGCAGAGTGGGCTGTTGCAATAAGCGGCGTCGAACACCACGCCTTCGGCGGCGAGGCGGCTGAGATTGGGCAATTTGATCGGCGAAGGGCCGTAGAACGGCAACATTGGCGCGGCCATCTGATCGGCCATGATGAAAAGAATATTCTTGCGCTTCATGTGATCGCGGCATTCCATAGTGAATATTTATGCGAGAGTGCTGCAATCGAGCATGGAGTCCATGTGATTTGTGGTAAAGCCCATGCCAGGCAATGACTAGGATAAGCACAGCTTATGTATGACGCCCTCGGTGATTTGTCTCTGGATCTGCTCCGCGCCTTCGAAGCGGCTGCCCGCCATCACAGCTTCACCGCCGCTGCGGTAGAGCTCGGCACCACGCAACCGGCCATCAGTCAGCAGATCAAGCGGCTGGAAGATCAACTCGCCACACGGCTGTTCGATCGCATTTATCGCGGGATCGAATTGACCGAGGCCGGGGCGATTCTTTTCGAGCAGGTTCAGCTCGGTTTGCAGAATATCGACGCAGGATTAAGTGCGATCAGTGCACAGCAACAGCATGAAGTGTTGCAGGTCGCCACCGATTTTGCCTTTGCCGCTTACTGGCTGATGCCCCGATTGCACCGCTTTCACGCGGCCAATCCTCACGTGGACGTTAGCCTGGTCACCAGCGAACGCAGTCTCAACATGCTGCGCACCGATATCGATGTTGCCGTGCTGTTTGGTGACGGGCGTTTTAAACAGGGTGAAAGCCATTGGCTGTTCAGCGAAGAAGTGTTCCCGGTGTGCAGTCCGCTGCTATTGAAGGACCGTCCCCTGCCCTTGCCACCCCAGGGGCTGCTGGAATTTCCGCTGCTGCACCTGCGTGGCGAAAACAGCAGCAACTGGTTCGACTGGAGTGGCGTGTTCCGCGAATTGGGGATTACTTCGGCGCCGGCGCCCGGGCAGTTGCGATTCGACAATTACACGCTGTTGATTCAAGCGGCGATTGGCGGCCAGGGCGTGGCGATTGGCTGGCGGCACCTTGTGGATAACTTGCTGGCGCAAGGTTTGTTGTGTCGGCCAATTTCTGAAACGGTGATGTCCCGGCAGGGCTATTACGTGGTCCTGCCCCAACGCAAACGGCGTGGGTTGTTGATTCAACAGTTTGTGGATTGGTTGATGGCCGAGCAGGCCAGCAGTGCGCAATCGCTGAATGGCCTGCCTTTGCCTTCGATTGCGGTGTGAAAGCAAAAAGGTCGTCCGGGCGCGACCCGAGCGTTCACTACTCTGAAGTCGCCACGAAATTCACGTGTTCGCCCACGTGAAGATTGAAGTGCATTTCATCGGCGATCCCTATCGCGACACATTTCAAGCGATCCAGTGGTTCGGCCAGCCCCGGTTCCAGGCTGCTGCTGGCGTGGCTGAAATGCTCGATCGTCAGCCCCGGGACGCCACGTGGCGCATTCACCAGCGTCCAGTGCAACTTACTGCTTTGCAGGGATTCGCGGATTTCTTCGGCGGCGTGGCGTTGCAGTTGATCCTCGATCTCCGGATCGTCCAACACCTCGAAATCCCCCACCAGAAACAGTCGGGCAATGCCGGCAGCCTGCATGCCGGCTATCAGCGCATCGACGGCGAGCACCTGTTCGACCGGGCCCGGAACAATGGTTTTTTCAACGTGTTCGCTGTTGAACGGCAAGCCTGGTGCGTCTAATAGACAGATGACGGCCGAACAGCCCGCAACGCTTTGTTTGACGCGCTCGGCCTCAAACAGGTCGCCCGTCTTGGTGCGTAAACCCGGACGTGGCGCGAGTGCCGTCATGTCATCGAGGATGGCGATCACTTCGTGTTGCCGCCGCAGCATCTCAGCCATCAGCGCACTGCCCAGGCTACTCATGGCACCATAAAGCACCACTTTTACCACCGGGGTTTCGGCATTTTTCATGGCTGAGCTCCGTTTCCTGGGTGTATAGCATTTGACCTGTGGGAGACGGTTAGGGTTCGACAGGGATTCAGAGGGTTTCAGATGCAACAGATCAAGGGTTACCACGCCCACGTGTATTTCGACGCCAGCACCATCGACCAGGCGCGAGCCTTGTGTGAGCGGGCGGCGCAGTTATTCCCGCTGAAAATGGGTCGGGTGCACGAACGTCCGGTCGGCCCGCACCCGGACTGGAGTTGCCAACTGGCATTCGGGCCGGAACTCATCGGCGACGTGTTGCCGTGGCTGGCGCTCAACCGCAAGGGTTTGGTGGTGTTCCTGCACCCGGACACCGGCGACGATCTGCTCGACCACACCGAACATGCCATCTGGATGGGGGCGATCCGGCCGCTGGACCTGTCTATTTTTTGATCAGAGTGTTTCTTCGGCTTCGCCCGGCAGGTGTTCGTCCAGGTGCAGCCAGGGCAGACGGCTGTCGGTCCAGATGTGCCGCTCGGCCGGAGCCTGCTCGGGATGATCGAGGGTGGCGATGGTCAGGTCGATGCTCTCGGGACTGAGGTGTGTCACCAGCGCGAGTTGCGCCCCACAGTTCGGGCAGAAATATCGTACGCAACTGGATGACGAGGCGTACTGCGCCGGTGTGCCTTTCAGCCATTCAAAGGTCGATGCGGGCACGGTGATCCAGGTGGTCACGATCCCGCCGCTGACTCGTCGGCAGATTGAGCAGTGGCAGTGGGCGATGTCGTGCAGCGGGCCGCTGAATTGATAGCGCAGTTGTCCGCAGTGGCAGCCGCCTGTGTGAATGTTTGCCATGCTGTTTCCTCCTGATGCGTATGCACCGACGCTATCGCGAGCAGGCTCGCTCCCACATTAGATCTTCAGTGAATACAGAATGGGGGGCGACCGAGATCAATGTGGGAGCGAGCCTGCTCGCGATCGTGTCGACGCGGTTTAAAGCCTAGCCCCCGTCCGACGACCGGTCGCACATCCGGTCAATGCTTTCATCGGCGAAAGCTGGGTGAAAGCTTCCCCGATTAGGATCGCCCCCACTACCGGCAACAGACCGGTCGGCCAATGCCAGTGTTTTATCGCTCGCACAGCCCATTTAACAACAACAATGGTGACCCTGATGTCCTTTGATACCCGCCGCTTCGCCGCAACTCCGCCCGTACGCCTCGTGCTTCCCGTTCTGCGCTGACCCACCCGGTTCGCCCATTCCCTAGCCGCGCTACGCCTGGAGTATTCCCATGCTGACTTTCCTTGGCTTCGCCATGGTCATCACGTTCATGTTCCTGATCATGACCAAGCGCCTGTCTGCGCTGATCGCCCTGATCATCATTCCAATCGTCTTCGCCCTGTTCGGCGGTTTTGCGCCGAAGATCGGCCCGATGATGCTCGAAGGCATCACCAAGCTTGCGCCGACCGGCGTGATGCTGATGTTCGCCATCCTCTACTTCGCCCTGATGATCGACTCCGGCCTGTTCGACCCGGCCGTGCGCAAGATCCTCAAACTGGTCAAGGGCGACCCGTTGAAAGTTTCGGTCGGCACCGCCGTACTGGCGCTCGTCGTCTCCCTCGATGGTGACGGCGCGACCACTTATATGATCTGCGTGGCCGCCATGCTGCCGCTCTACAGCCGCATCGGCATGAGCCCGCGGATCATGGCTGGCCTGATCATCCTCGCCGGTGGCGTGATGAACATGACGCCATGGGGCGGTCCGACTGCCCGTGCAGCCAGTGCGTTGCATGTGGACCCGTCGGCGATCTTCGTACCGATGATTCCGGCGATGGGTGCCGGTGTCCTGGCCATCCTGGCCATCGCTTACTTCTACGGCAAACGTGAACGTGCGCGTCTGGGTGAGCTGCACCTGGTGGGCGATGAAATCGACCACAGCGAAATCAGCGTTTCGCAGTTCCCGGACGCCCGTCGTCCAAAGCTGATCTGGTTCAACGGTGCCCTGACATTCGCACTGATGTGCACCCTGATCGCAGGCCTGCTGCCGTTGCCGGTGCTGTTCATGGTGGCGTTCAGTATTGCCATGATCGTCAACTACCCTTGCCTGCAACAGCAGAAGGATCGTGTTGCGGCCCACGCCGGCAGCGTGCTGGCGGTGGTCGGTTTGATCTTCGCGGCAGGCATCTTCACCGGTATCCTGTCGGGCACCGGTATGGTCGATGCGATGTCGAAGAGCCTGTTGGCGGTCATCCCGGATTTCCTCGGCCCGTACCTGGCCGTGATCACCGCGCTGGTGAGCATGCCGTTCACGTTCTTCATGTCGAACGACGCATTTTATTACGGCGTGTTACCAGTACTTGCCGAAGCGGCCAGTCATTACGGTATAACCGCGGTTGAAATGGCACGTGCCTCGATCGTCGGTCAGCCCGTCCACTTGCTGAGCCCGCTGGTACCATCGACCTATTTGTTGGTGGCCCTGGCCGGTATCGACTTCGGTGACCATCAGCGCTTTACCCTGAAATGGGCAGTGCTGGTGTGCATGTGCATACTGGTTGCAGCATTGCTGATGGGGATTTTTCCGCTGTTCAGCACTCTATAAGCCCAAGACTCACCACTGGGGGTCCAGGCTTCGTTGTTTGAAGCCTGGACCCTTTGTGGTTTAACACTCGCTCAAAGGAATACACATGGAATGGCTGACCAACCCTGAAATCTGGGTTGCCTTCTTTACCCTGACCGCCCTGGAAATCGTCCTGGGTATCGATAACATCATCATGATTTCGATCCTGGTCAGCCGCATGCCCAAGCACATGCAGGCGCGCACCCGAATCTTCGGCCTGGCGCTGGCCATGGTCACGCGGATTCTGTTGCTGCTGTCGATTACCTGGGTCATGCGCCTCACCGCAGACTTGTTCGAAGTGTTCGGCCAGGGCATTTCCGGGCGAGACCTGATCCTGTTCTTCGGTGGTCTGTTCCTGCTGTGGAAGAGCTCGCAGGAGATGTACCACGCGCTGGAAGGTGAAGACGAAACCAACGAGGAGCCGGGTGGCAAAGGCGGTAACTTCCTCTACACCATCATCCAGATCGCGATCATCGACATCGTGTTCTCGCTGGACTCGGTGATCACCGCCGTCGGTATGGTCTCCCACGTACCGGTCATGGTCGCTGCAATCGTTGTGGCTGTGCTGGTGATGATGCTGGCTTCCGGCACCATCAGCTCGTTCATCGACAAGCACCCGTCGCTGAAGATGCTGGCGTTGGCGTTCCTGTTGATCGTCGGTACCGTGCTGATTGCCGAATCCTTCGACGTGCACGTGCCAAAAGGCTACGTCTACTTCGCCATGGCGTTCTCGCTGGCGGTGGAAGCGATCAACATCAAGATGCGCACCGCGATTGCGAAGAAGAAGAAACAGCAGGATCCGGTGAAACTGCGCAAGGATATTCCTGGGCAATAAGCCGAATGTAAAACCTGTGGGAGCGAGCCTGCTCGCGATAGCGGCCAGTCAGTCAACATCAATGTTGAATGTGACGGCCTCATCGCGAGCAGGCTCGCTCCCACATTTTTTTGTGCGGTCGCCAGGCCCTGATTTCATGACACTTTTGTTTCAATCGCCTCTTTAGCTATGCGATGCTGGCGCGCAGACCGTTAGCCAACTACAGCTTAAGTACACAACGTAGAAAGTCGCGCGGCACCGTCAACTTGCTCCTTTGGGGCGCTACCACCACAGGGGGCCCTTATGCTCACCCTGCTCAATTTGTTATCTGCCGTGGCCTTGTTGATCTGGGGCACGCACATCGTCCGAACCGGCATCCTGCGGGTCTACGGTTCCAACCTGCGTCATGTGATCGGCCAGAACATGTCCAAGCGCTGGCTGGCGTTCATCGCCGGCATAGTCGTGACCGCCATGGTCCAGAGCAGCAACGCCACCGCCATGCTCGTCACCTCCTTTGTTGGCCAGGGCCTGATGGCGCTGATGCCAGCGCTGGCGACCATGCTCGGCGCCGATGTCGGTACGGCGTTGATGGCGCGGGTACTGACGTTTGATTTGTCATGGCTGTCGCCGCTGCTGATTTTCCTCGGGGTGATTTTCTTCCTGTCGCGCAAACAGACGCGGCTCGGCCAGATGGGCCGGGTGGCCATCGGTCTGGGCCTGATTATTCTGGCCCTGCAACTGATCGTCGAAGCGGCGGCACCGATCACCCAGGCGCAAGGGGTCAAGGTCATCTTCGCCTCGCTGACCGGCGACATCCTGCTCGATGCCTTGGTCGGCGCCCTGTTCGCGATGGTTTCCTACTCCAGCCTGGCCGCCGTCCTGCTGACCGCGACCCTGGCCGGGGCCAGCGTGATCAGCTTGCCGGTGGCCATCGGCCTGGTGATCGGCGCCAATATTGGCAGCGGTATTCTGGCGTTCATGAGCACCAGCATGCAGAACGCCGCGGGCCGTCAGGTGGCGCTCGGGAGCCTGCTGTACAAGCTGATTGGCCTGTTGCTGATCATTCCTGTGCTCGACCCGTTGGTGCACTGGATCGACAGCCTCGACTTCAGCCCCCAGGAAATGGTCATCGGCTTCCACCTGCTCTACAACACGGCTCGCTGCCTGATCTTGCTGCCAACGGTCGGGATAATGGCCAGGCTGTGCGCATGGCTCTTGCCGGAACGCCCGGAAATCAACGGCACGGCCAAACCACGGCACCTTGATCCGACGGCGCTGGTCACCCCCAGCCTGGCGCTGGCCAACGCCGTCCGGGAAACCCTGCGCATCGGCGATCTGATCGACAGCATGCTCGAAGCCATGCTCGACGTGCTGCGCGGCAAGCAAACTGCCGTCACCCAGGAAATGCGTCGCCTGACCGATGATGTGGATGCGCTCTACAACTCGATCAAGCTCTATCTGGCGCAAATGCCCCGTGAAGACCTCAGCGAGCAGGACAGTCGGCGTTGGGCGGAAATCATTGAACTGGCGATCAACCTCAAACTCGCCAGCGACCTGATCGAGCGCATGTTGCGCAAGGTGCAGCAACAGAAAACCTCGCAGCGCCGGTCTTTTTCCGAGGTCGGCCTGGACGAATTGGCGGGGCTGCACAGCCAGTTGATTTCCAATTTGCGCCTGGGGTTGTCGGTGTTCCTCAGCGCCGACAAGGAAAGTGCCCGCCAGTTGCTGCGGGAGAAGCGTCGCTTTCGTGCACAGGAACGCCGCCTGGCCCATGCTCACGTCAGCCGGTTGCAACGTAAGATTGTGCAGAGTATCGAGACCAGCTCGCTGCACCTGGAGCTGATCGCCGACATGAAGCGTCTGAATTCTCTGTTTTGCAGCAGTGCTTATGTGGTGCTGGAAACGTCTGACACCGGTGCGCTCGCTGTAGATGATTTGGCTGACATCACACATTCGCCTTGAACGTCTGGCAGTGTGGTCAGTCAGTAACATGTATTCAGCCTTCACGCCGCCATCGCGAGCAGGCTCGCTCCCACAGTTGATTTAAGTGAGACCGACGATCCACTGTGGGAGCGAGACCGGCTTGCCGGCGATGGCGGCCTGAAGAACAACACGGACCTCCAAACCAGCCGTATGGAAACTCGCTATGCGTTGTTTGTTGTTCGCCTGCCTGTTGCTCGGTTCATTCCCCTCGTTTGCCCTGGACCGCTTCCAGGTCGAGGGCTATACGCTGCCCAACGGCCTGCAATTGCTGCTCAAGCCCGGCACCGAGCGCGGGCATGTGGCGATTCGCCTGGTGGTCGGCGTCGGCATCGATGATTTCAACTGCGCCGACAAGGAGCTTCCGCACCTGCTCGAACACTTGCTGTTCAGTGGCATTGACGCCACCGGCGAAGGTGGTCTGGAAGAGCGCATGCAGGCGCTGGGCGGCGAGTGGAACGCCTACACCAGCAACGCCGACACCACGTTCGTCATCGAGGCCCCGGCGAAAAACCAGCGCAAGGTCCTCGACCTGCTGTTGGCGCTGTTGACCCAGACCCGAATCGACGACAACGCCATCAACGCCGCCAAGCAAGTGGTCGAGCGCGAAGACGGTGGCCATTACTCGCACCTGCAACGGTGGCTGGATCGTCAGGACCTGGGCCACACCGCGAGCAATCAACTGGCCGTGGAACTGGGCCTTAAGTGCCCGGAGCGGGCTGAGGTCGATTACCTGACCCGCGAGCAACTGGAGACGGTACGCAAGGCCTGGTACGCGCCCAATAACATGACCCTGATCGTGGTCGGCGACCTCGACCGCTTGCTGCCGGGTTATCTGGAGCGGGCCTGGGGCGAGCTTGATGCGGTTGACCCTACCGATCACCCGCCGCTGCCGGAGATCAACGCCAGCGCGGCCCATGAACGCACGCTGAGCCACGGTATCGTCGGCGCGGGTGCCAAGTTGCACTGGCTGGTGCCGGAGCCCGTGCTGGCGGATCAGCACGACGAAACCTTCGACCTGCTCAAGGATTATCTGGACTGGGCGCTCTATCGTCAGATGCGCCTCGCCCATGGTCTGTCCTACGGCCCTTCCGCTGAGCGCGAAGTGTTTGGCGGCGTGGGTTTCATGAGCCTCAACGCCGACCTTGAGCGCGACGATGTGACGGCGGCGGAACAGGTGCTGGATGAGTTGAAGGCCGGGTTACTCAAGGACGGCCTGGACGCCGCCACCTTCAACCGCCTCAAGCAGGCCGCCATCGCGCGCCAGGCCTGGGCCGTGCAAGGCAACAGCGCGTTGGCCGATTACTACTGGAGCGCGTTGAGCGACTACGAAGACGGCCGCTTCGCCGACCCGGCCAAGGAGCTCCAGGGGGTTACGCTGGAAAAAGCCAACAAGGCCATGCGTGAATTGCTCCTGCAACCGGGTTATCTGCGTATCGAGAAGCCGTTGATGAGTTATGACCAGGTGCTGTGGGCAATTGCCGGGGTGTTCGCTTTGATGGTGCTCGGGCTGTTGGCGTGGCGCATCCATCGTAAGCAATAGCCAACCCCTGTAGGAGCCGGCTTGCTGGCGATGGTCGTCAACGATAACGCGTATTTTCTGAATAAACGCGGTGCCTTTGAGTCCATCGCCAGCAAGCCGGCTCCTACAGTTTTGCGTAGGCCAGCGAACGCTACTTCACCCTCGCCACACCGCCCCCCCGGGCGGTACCCTGTCGGGGTTTTTTCCTACGACTACTGTGAACCGCCGAATGCCTACCCTGACCTTGTTCGTACAGCGCATCCTCGAACTGATGAAGCGCTATCCCGGGGTCATTGCGCTCGGCGGTTTCATTTCCGGGGTCGGCAGCTTCATGCTGGTGGATCGTCAGCAAGGCCTGGCGACGTGGATCACCATCATCATGGTGTTGAGCTGGATCTGGCTGATGCTGGAAAACAGCCTCACCAAGCTCTTCACCCGAATCTTCAAACGGGAAATTCCCCAGCCGTTGCTGCGCTACGCCACGCAGATGATCCACCAGGAAAGCCTGTTTTTTGTCCTGCCATTCTTTTTCATCACCACCACCTGGAACAGCGGCCAGTTGTTCTTCACCGGGCTGCTGGGCATCGCCGCGCTGATTTCCATCACTGATCCGCTCTACTACAAGTGGCTGGCGCCCCGGCGCTGGGCGTTCCTGGCGTTGCATACGCTGACGCTGTTTGCCGCGCTGCTGACCGCCCTGCCCGTCATCCTGCACCTGACCACCTCCCAGAGTTTCAAACTGGCGCTGGGCACCGCCGTCGTGCTGTCGTTCCCGAGCCTGGCGTCGATCTTCCCTATTCGCACTGTGCGCAACGCGCTGGCAATCCTGAGCATCACCGTCGGCATCGGCGGCGTGGGTTGGGTGCTGCGCTCGTGGGTGCCGCCAGCCACGCTGTGGATGACCGATGTGGCGATCAGTACGCAAATGCAGGACCGCACGCCGGGCAAGAGTCTGGAAGAAGTCAGCGCCGAGCAGATTCGTGGCGATGGCCTGTACGCCTACACCGCGATCAATGCCCCGCGCGGTCTCGACGAGCGCATTTACCATGTGTGGCAGTTCAACGGCAAAGAGGTCGACCGCATCGCCCTGGACATCCACGGCGGGCGCAAGGAAGGCTATCGCGCCTGGACCCACAAGCAGAACTTCCCCGGTAACCCGGCGGGCAAGTGGCAGGTTCGGGTGCTGACCGAAGACGGCCAATTGATCGGGGTGTTGCGCTTCACGATCACGGACAGCACACCGACCAAAGAAAAGTAATGCGGTTCGTGCTATTACGTAGCTCTGCGTAACAGCCGAACAAGCACGGAGCTTATGACCAGCAGCACAATGGCCGGCAATGCCCAACTGGACGCCGCTCACTCCCCCGCTCAGTTGCGGGTGACGGGTGACTGGACGCTTGCCCATTACGCCGAACTCAAGGACCTGAGCGAAAAGCTTCGCGGCCAATACGACGACAAAACCCACATCGACCTCAATGGCCTCGGCGCGCTCGACACTGCCGGGGCATCGCTGCTGGTGGAATTGCTCGGTTCGGACCGTCTCGGAAAATCCGCGGAACATCCGGATTGCACCTTGTCTGTCGCCGATCGTGCGTTGTTGCAGACCGTTTATTGCTCGATGACCGACTTCTGCGTACCGATCAAGGAAGCGGAAATCAGCGTCGGCATTCAGTTGCTGACCCGTATCGGTCGCGCAGTGGATGCCGTCTGGCAAGACACCCTGCAACTGCTGGGCTTCGTCGGTCTGATACTGGAAACCATCGCCCGTGGGCTGTTCCGTCCGAAGCGCTGGCGCATCACGCCTATGGTCGCGCACATCGAACAGACCGGCCTCGACGCCGCGCCCATCGTCGCCCTGCTGACCTTTCTGGTGGGCGCCGTGGTGGCGTTTCTCGGCGCAACGGTGTTGGCGAGTTTCGGTGCGAGCATCTTCACCGTGGACCTGGTGGCGTTCTCCTTCCTCCGTGAATTCGGCGTGTTGCTCACCGCGATCCTGATGGCCGGGCGCACCGCCAGTGCGTTTACCGCGCAGATCGGCTCGATGAAGGCCAACGAAGAAATCGACGCCATCCGCACCTTGGGTCTCGACCCGATGGAGTTGCTGGTGGTGCCACGCGTGCTGGCGCTGCTGGTGGCGCTGCCGATGCTGACCTTTGTGGCGATGCTCTCGGGGATTGTCGGCGGTGGCGTGGTCTGCGCCGTGGCGCTGGATATCTCGCCGGCGATGTTCTTGTCGCTGCTGCAAACCGACATCGGCGTTCAACACTTTCTGGTCGGCATCGTCAAAGCGCCGATCTTTGCCTTCCTGATCGCCGCCATTGGTTGCCTTGAAGGCTTCAAGGTCAGCGGCAGCGCCGAGTCGGTCGGGGCGCACACCACGTCGAGCGTGGTGCAGTCGATTTTCGTGGTGATCGTGCTCGACGCCGTGGCCGCGCTGTTTTTCATGGAGATGGGCTGGTGAGTCGTCTACCCCGAGCGCCCTCCGAGGCGGTGATTGAGGTCCGTGGGCTGTGCAATCGCTTCGGTCGCCAGAGCGTGCACGAGAACCTCGACCTGGATTTGTACAAGGGCGAAATCCTCGCGGTGGTCGGCGGTTCCGGCAGTGGCAAGTCGGTGCTGTTGCGCAGCATTGTCGGCCTGCGCCAGCCCAGCGAAGGTGTGGTGAAAGTGTTTGGTAAAAACCTGCCGACCCTGTCCGAGCACGAGCGCTCGATGGTCGAACGGCGCTTCGGTGTGCTGTTTCAGAAAGGCGCGCTGTTCTCTTCGCTGACCGTGACCGAGAACGTCGCCCTGCCCCTGATCGAACACGCCGGGCTGAGCCGCAACGATGCCGAACACCTGGCGGCGGTGAAACTGGCGTTGGCCGGGTTGCCGCTGTCGGCGGCGGACAAGTACCCCGCTTCGCTGTCCGGCGGCATGATCAAGCGCGCGGCGCTGGCCCGGGCCCTGGCGCTGGACCCGGACATCCTGTTCCTCGACGAGCCCACCGCCGGCCTCGATCCGATTGGCGCGGCAGCCTTCGATCAATTGATCCTGACCCTGCGCGACGCGTTGGGGTTGAGCGTGTTTCTGGTGACCCACGACCTCGACACGCTCTACACCATCACCGACCGCGTGGCGGTACTGGCGCAGAAGAAAGTGCTGGTGGCGGACGCCATCGACAAGGTGTCGGAAACCGACGACGCGTGGATTCACGAATACTTCCATGGCCCTCGCGGCCGCGCGGCGCTGACAGCCGCTCAACAGCTTAACGAGGTCTGACATGGAAACCCGAGCCCATCACATATTGATCGGCCTGTTCACTGTGATTGTGGTGGCAAGCGCCCTGCTCTTCGGCCTTTGGCTGGCCAAGTCCAGCGTCGACACCGAGTTCAAGGATTACGAGATCGTCTTCAACGAGGCGGTCAGCGGCTTGTCCAAGGGCAGCGCCGTGCAGTACAGCGGGATCAAGGTCGGCGATGTGGTGACCTTGCGCCTGGACCCGAAAGACCCGCGTCGCGTGCTGGCGCGGATTCGCCTCGGCGGCGATACGCCGATCAAGGAAGACACCCAGGCCAAACTGGCGCTGACCGGGATCACCGGCACCTCGATCATCCAGCTCAGTGGCGGCACGCCGCAGAGCCCGACGCTCAAGGGTCACGACGGCAACTTGCCGACGATTGTGGCCTCGCCCTCGCCCATCGCCCGTTTGCTCAACGACAGCAACGACTTGATGGCTGGCGTGAACGTGTTGATGCACAACGCCAATCAGATGTTTTCGTCGGAGAACGTCGAGCGCATCAGCAAGACCCTCGAACACCTGGAACAAACCACCGGCACCATCGCCGATCAGCGCGGTGACATCCGTCAGGCGATGCAGCAACTCTCTGCCATCGGTAAACAAGCGACGGCGACACTGGAACAGACCGCCGCCCTGATGCGCAACGCCAACGGCCTGCTCAACGATCAGGGCAAGCAGATGTTCGGCAGCGCCGAGCAAGCCATGAAGTCGCTGGAACAAAGCAGCGCGACCATCAACACGTTGCTCACCAACAACCAGGATTCGCTCAACAGCGGCATGCAAGGCCTCAATGGCCTGGCCCCGGCTGTACGTGAGTTGCGCGACACCCTGACCTCGTTGCGCGCCATCTCCCAGCGCCTGGAAGCCAACCCGAGCGGTTACTTGCTGGGCAATGACAAGAACAAGGAGTTCACGCCATGAAGCTGACTCACATCGCCCTCCTCGGCGTTTTTGCGCTGACCGGCGCCTGCTCGATCCTGCCCAAGTCCGAACCGTCCGACGTCTATCGGTTGCCTTCGGTCCAGGGCAGCGTTTCGGGCAGTTATGGCTCGGCGCAACGCTGGTCACTGCGCCTCACCAAACCGCAGGCCAGCGAGGCGTTGAACAGTCCGCAAATCGCCGTGATACCGCAAGGCGACCTGATCAGCAGCTACAAGGCTTCACGCTGGAGCGATCCGGCGCCGGTGCTGCTGCGCAATCGTCTGCTCGATGGTTTCCAGCGTGATGGCCGGGTGCCGTTGTTGAGCACCGATGACAGCAATTTCCAGGCGGATCTGGAGTTGGGCGGGAGTTTGCAAGCGTTCCAGACTGAATACCAAGGCACCGCGGCGAGTGTCGTTGTGCGGCTGGATGCGTTGCTGGTGCGTGGTTACGACCAGCGCATTCTCGCCAGCCGCCGCTTCGAAGTGCGTCAGCCGCTGAGCGATGTGAAGGTGCCGGCGGTGGTGGCCGGGTTTGGTCTGGCGAGTGATCAGCTGACGGCGCAGGTGGTGGATTGGGCGGTTGAGCAAGGACAGAAAGTCGCGCCGCCAGTTAGGCCCTGAAGGTCCTGCGGACCTTATCGCCGGCAAGCCAGCTCCTACAGGTTCGGTGTTGTACGCATGGTGCGTGAACGCCACAATCCTGTAGGAGCTGGCTTGCCAGCGAAAAATCCCAAACTCACCCGAAGAACCAGTAGCAGACGCCAATGGCGCCGAGCACCCCGGCCAGCTCCGCCAGCAACGCACACCCCACTGCATGCCGTGCCCGCTGAATCCCCACCGCGCCGAAGTACACGGCCAGCACATAGAACGTCGTTTCCGTACTGCCCTGAATCGTCGCCGCTACCAAGGCAGGGAAGCTGTCTACCCCGGACGTCTTCATGGTTTCGATCAGCATCGCCCGTGCGGCGCTACCGGAGAACGGCTTGACCATCGCCGTCGGCAGCGCGTCGACGAAACGCGTATCCCAACCGGCCCATTCCACCAGGTGCCGAATACCGTCGAGGCCGAAATCCAGCGCACCGGACGCCCGTAGTACACCGACGGCACAGAGCATCGCCACCAGATACGGCAGCAGATTCTTCGCCACGTCGAAGCCTTCTTTCGCACCTTCGACGAAGGCCTCGTAGACCTTCACTTTGCGCAGCGCGCCGATCACCAGGAACAGCATGATTATCCCGAAGAGCGTCAGATTGCCGAGGATCGACGACAAACTGGCTAGCGCGGTGGCCGAGAGCGTTGCCAGCAACGCCATGAAACTACCAAGGATCAGGGCACCGGGAATCATATAGGCCAGCACCACCGGGTCCCACACGCGCAGGCGTTGCATGAACGCGACAGCCAGGAAGCCGACGATGGTCGAGCAACTGGTGGCCAGCAGGATCGGCAGGAACACCAGCGTCGGATCCGGCGCGCCTTGCTGCGCGCGATACATGAAGATCGTCACCGGCAACAGGGTCAGGGAGGAGGCGTTGAGCACCAGGAACAGGATCTGCGCGTTGCTGGCAATGGTGTCGCTGGGGTTGAGCTCTTGCAGCGCCTTCATGGCTTTAAGGCCGATCGGCGTAGCGGCGTTGTCCAGGCCCAAGCCGTTGGCGGCGAAGTTCAGGGTGATCAGGCCGATGGCGGGGTGACCGGCCGGCACTTCTGGCATCAGGCGCAGGAATAACGGGCCCAGCGCTCTGGCCAGCCACTCGACGATCCCGGCTTTTTCGGCGATCCGCAGAAAACCCAGCCAGAGGGTGAGGGTGCCGAACAGCAGGACCATGACCTCGACCGACAACTTGGCCATGGCGAAAATGCTTTCCACCATCGCCGCGAAGATCCCGGCATTCCCGCCGATCAGCCACTGCGCCAGCGCCGACACGGCCGCCACAATGAAGAAGCCAAGCCAAAGGCCATTGAGCATCAGTAAATCCCCCGAAGAATGCGGCGAATGATAGCGGGGTAGCCAGAAACGACAAACCCCGGATTTCTCCGGGGTTCGTTTGTGCAATTGCGTCGTACACATAATGTACGTGCAACCGCGTCCTGTAGGAGCCGGCTTGCCGGCGATCGAGACGCCGCGGTGTGTCAGTCACACCACGTTATCGTTCATCGCCGGCAAGCCGGCTCCTACAGGGTCAGTTGTTGGACACTTCGCCGACCGGCAGCTTTTCCTTGCTGCGCCAGTGCGGCAGGGAGTTCCAGTAGCGCTGGCCCTTGGCGTCGTCGTACATGCCTTCCCAACGGGCGATGACCAACACGGCCAGGGCGTTGCCGATCACGTTCAGCGCGGTACGCGCCATGTCCATGATGCGGTCGACACCGGCGATGAACGCCAGGCCTTCCAGCGGGATACCCACGCTGCCCAAGGTTGCCAGCAGCACCACGAAGGACACGCCCGGAACGCCGGCGATGCCTTTGGAGGTGACCATCAGGGTCAGGACCAGCAGCAATTGCTGGCTGATCGACAGGTCGATGCCGTAGAGCTGGGCAATGAAGATTGCCGCGATGCTTTGATACAAGGTCGAACCGTCGAGGTTGAACGAGTAACCGGTTGGCACCACGAAGCTGCAGATGGCCTTCGGCGCGCCGTAGGCTTCCATCTTCTCGATCACACGCGGCAGCACGGTTTCGGAGGAGGCGGTGGAGTAGGCCAGTACCAGCTCATCCTTGAAGATGCGCATCAGCTTGATCACCGAGAAGCCGAACAGGCGAGCGATCAGGCCCAGCACCACGAAGGCGAAGAAGGCGATGGCGACGTAAACCAGGATCACCAGTTTGGCCAGCGGCAGCAGGGACGCGAAGCCGAAGTTGGCTACGGTCACCGCGATCAGTGCGAATACGCCGATCGGGGCGTAGTTCATGATCATGTGGGTGACCTTGAACATGCTTTCCGACACGCCCTGGAACATCGTTACCAGCGGGTCGCGCAACTCGGGCTTGAGGCTCGACAAACCGAGACCGAACAGCACCGAGAAGAAGATGATCGGCAGCATTTCGCCGCGGGCCATGGCCGCGAAGATGTTGGATGGGATCAGGTTGAGGATGGTTTCGATGAACGCGTGTTCATGCTGTACCTCGGCGGCGGTCGCCTGGTACTTGGAAATATCCACGGTACCCAGGGTGCTCATGTCGATGCCGGCACCCGGGTGGAACAGGTTGGCGAGCAGCAGGCCAACGACGATGGCGATGGTGGTGACGACTTCGAAGTAGATGATCGTCTTGAGGCCGATGCTGCCGAGTTTCTTCGCGTCACCGACGCCCGCAATACCGACGATCAACGACGAGATCACGATCGGGATCACGATCATCTTGATCAGACGGATAAAGATATCGCCTGCTGGTTGCAGAACGTTGCTGATCCACCAAGCCTTTTCGGCACTGAAATGGTTGAGCAGCGCACCGATTGCAATCCCCAATACCAGACCGATTAGGATCTGCCAGGCGAGGCTAAGCTTTGCCTTCTTCATATCTTTACCCTTACTTGCGTTTGACTCAGGCAGATGCGGGAACTGGAACGCTTTTGGCGAAAAAGTCTTGTGCATCTGCCCCCGTATAAGGTGCCCCGGAGCGAGTATTTATGGCTCTCTGGCAGGCGAAAAAAGGCGCAACTATTCCGATGCAAGGATGCGACGTCTAATGCCGTAAACGCCTACCCTATGCCGAATCGGCATGAGGTTTTTTCACTGAAAGCGACGTCGCAAACGGTTCGAATATGACATTTCGGCAGGCATATGTGCCGTGAACCGGCCATCTCCGGGCAGGCTGGGTGTTTTTTGATCAGTGGTGCGGGAGGGGGATTTCAGAAAAATCCGACAATCAGAGGTGAGAAATCGCTGCAAAATAAGGCGGTTTTTTCTCGATGTACGGTCACGAAAGAAACACCGGGAAAAGTATTTTCCGGTGAATAGTCGTGCGAATGAGAGGTTGGAACAGCGAAACCGGATGGATCGCTCTATTTCAAAGCGTTGCGCGCAAGCTCTTCGCAAGCCCGTCGAGCCACGGAGGGACGACGAACTTGCGTCGCAGCTTTTTCCTGACCCGGCCCTTTCGCAGGTACTCCCTGTACCCGTAGGTCACTCCGCCCCTGAAACAGGCAGAACGTCCCGACCCCTTGGTCATGCGTCTACCTTCCTCAGGTAGCGCATTGGAGAGAAGCAATGTTGCTTCTTTCGTGTGACAAATTCGGTACCAGCCCGGATCTTTCTTCAGTTGTTTTCTTCGCCGTTCCTGGCCGCCATCGCGATGGCACTGCCGCCCGGGAGCAGGGCGGCTGCCAACGTTTTGGGTGAAACGCTCATCTTCAACCTCGACCGCGACGGCCAAAGAAGAACGAAGCAATGAACATCACCAGGAACACGACAAAGAGAATCTTGGCGATACCCGTGGCGGTGCCCGCGATACCACCGAAGCCCAGTACTGCAGCGATGATGGCAATGATCAAGAATGTGATTGCCCAGCTCAACATGGTGATTCTCCTTACGCTTCTATTTAGAGAGGCTACTTGTGGTGCGTTTCCCGGCGCCGCGAGCGCGCCAAGTTCGTGTGTCTAGAACACCCAACGCTCCTGACGTGTCAGCTCGTCCGCAGGCTGAGCCTGGTCGACATCCATCATTCGCGTCGGGGCGCTGTCAGCGAAGCTGCTGCTGACGGCGCTGAAGTGGGTTTGGGTCGGATGCTGAATCGACACGCGTGGCGCTTCTTGCTGCTGGCTCTGCTCCCAACGCTGAAACTGCTGGCCGCCGATCAAGGTGATCAAAAGCGCCAGAACAGCAAACAGGCCTTGCTGGATATGCAGTGGCGAGATACGCAATTGGGCGGCACGTTGGCGATTCATCCTGAAGCTCCTCCCACTCTGTAGTGATCTTGTTATGGGCCTCGTTTCTGAATGCCCTGGTTAATCAGGTTGTTGCAGCCTGCATGCCAGCTTTTAACGGCGATAAATATCAATAAAATCAGCTAGTTATGATTCTCATGAAAATCATGCCGGACGCATCCTGCACGATGGCTCTTCCACAGTCGTGCGTAATGCACGATGGATTTGTAGGAACTTTCATTTTTTTTGAATTGCGGGGAGGGCGCGGATGTCACAAGGAAAGATGGGGAATCAACTGAAAACCGGCTATCTGATAAAAAAACAACAAAATCAGGTGATTAACCGTAGGGTGAGGAGCGAGCTACCCTGCGGTAGCCGGAATCGACCAGAATCAACCATGCAACTTGCCCGATTATTCCGGGACTAAACCAAGATCATTCTTTAAGGAGCGTAGGAAAATGGAGTCAGCCACTGAGCATCAAGGCCGCATTCTGCTGGTGGACGACGAATCCGCCATCCTGCGAACGTTCCGATACTGCCTCGAAGATGAAGGCTACAGCGTCGCCACTGCCACCAGCGCGGCGCAGGCCGATGCGCTGCTGCAACGCCAGGTGTTCGACCTGTGCTTCCTCGATTTGCGCCTCGGCGAGGACAATGGCCTCGACGTGTTGGCGCAGATGCGCATTCAGGCGCCGTGGATGCGCGTGGTGATTGTCACCGCACATTCGGCTGTGGACACCGCGGTGGATGCCATTCAGGCCGGCGCCGCTGATTATCTGGTCAAGCCGTGCAGCCCCGATCAATTGCGCCTTGCCACCGCCAAGCAACTGGAAGTGCGGCAACTGTCGGCCCGTCTGGAGGCGCTGGAAGGTGAAGTGCGCAAGCCCAAGGACGGTCTGGATTCCCACAGCCCGGCGATGAAAGTGGTGCTTGAAACCGCCCGCCAGGTGGCCAGCACGGATGCCAACATCCTGATCCTCGGCGAGTCCGGTACCGGTAAGGGGGAGCTGTCCCAGGCCATTCATGGCTGGAGCAAGCGCGCGAAAAAATCCTGCGTCACCATCAACTGCCCATCGCTGACCGCCGAACTGATGGAAAGCGAGTTGTTCGGTCACAGCCGTGGCGCGTTCACCGGCGCCAGTGAAAGCACGCTCGGGCGAGTGAACCAGGCTGACGGCGGAACGCTGTTTCTCGACGAGATCGGCGATTTTCCCCTGGCATTGCAGCCAAAGTTGCTGCGATTCATCCAGGACAAGGAATATGAGCGCGTCGGCGACCCGGTCACCCGCCGCGCCGATGTGCGCATCCTCGCGGCCACCAACCTCAATCTTGAAGACATGGTCCGCGACGGTCGCTTCCGTGAAGATTTGCTCTATCGCCTGAACGTCATCACCTTGCACCTGCCACCGCTGCGCGAACGGCGGGAAGATATTCTGAACCTGGCTGAGCGTTTTCTGGCCCGGTTCGTCAAGGAATACGCACGTCCCGCGCGGGTTTTCAGTGAAGAAGCCCGTGAAGCGCTGCTCAGCTATCGCTGGCCCGGGAACATCCGCGAGTTGCGCAACGTGGTCGAGCGGGCGAGCATTATTTGTCCACAGGAACGGGTTGAAATCAGCCACTTGGGCATGGCCGAAACCCCGGTCAACAATGCGCCACGCATCGGCGCTGCGCTGAGCCTGGATGAACTGGAGAAGGCCCACATCGGCGCGGTCCTCGCCACCGCCGACACCCTGGATCAGGCCGCCAAGACGCTCGGCATCGACGCTTCGACGCTCTACCGCAAACGCAAGCAGTACAACTTGTGAGCCCTGCGCGATGAAACTGGCGATGAAGTTGCGTACTCGGCTTTTTCTGAGTATTTCCGCCTTGATCACCGTGGCGCTGCTGGGGCTTTTGCTCGGTCTGGTCAGCGTGATGCAGATGGCGGGAACCCAGGAAGCGCTGATTCGCAACAATTTCGTCACCCTGGACCTGGGCCTGAAGATGCGCCAGACCCTGGGCGATCAACTGATCCTCATGCTGGGCGAAAAATCGGATCCAGCGGCGTTTGAAACGTCCAGGCTGCATTATCTTCAGTTGGTGGATGAAGGCATCGCCCATGAGCAGAATCAAGAGGGCGGCCAACACGGTTTCAGGCAGGCCAAGGACGATTACCTGCGGTTTCTTCAGGCGCTGGACCAGGCACACGATCCGTCCCATGTACTGAGTGGCAACGAAGACCTCGCCGAAAAACTCAACGTGTTGCGCAACGGGCTGATTACCGAGCAAAAGCGAGCGCTGGATACCATCAATGAAACGCAACGTCAGGCGCGGGAACGAGCGCTGCTGATTGCCGGCCTGCTCGGTCTGGTCGGGTTGGCGGTGCTGATCATCGGTTTCATCACTGCTCATGCGATCGCGCGTCGTTTCGGTGAACCGATCGAGGCGTTGGCCCAGGCCGCCGACAATATTGGCCAAGGCAATTTCGAGGTAACCCTGCCGATTTCCTCGGCAGTGGAAATGAATCTGCTGACCAAGCGTTTCGGGATCATGGCCGAGGCTCTGCGTCAGCATCAGGCCACTAATATCGACGAACTGCTCGCCGGCCAGCAGCGTTTGCAGGCGGTGCTCGACAGCATTGATGACGGGCTGCTGATGATCGACCGCGACGGCCATCTGGAACACCTCAACCCGGTGGCGCAGCGCCAGTTGGGTTGGGACACCGATCGTCTTGGTCAGGGGCTGGGTGCCGCGCTCGAACGCCCCGAGCTGGATCAACAGCTGCAACTGGTGCTGCGTGGCGGCACGTTGGAGCGGGCGCCGGAGGACCTGAGTATCGAGGTCGATGGCGAGTCGCGGTTGCTCACGTACAGCCTGACGCCGGTCAGTCATACCCAGGCCCAGATTCTGGGCGCGGTAATGGTGTTGCATGACGTCACCGAGCAGCGTGCTTTCGAGCGAGTGCGCAGCGAGTTCGTGTTGCGTGCGTCTCATGAGCTGCGAACGCCGGTCACCGGGATGCACATGGCATTCGGCCTGTTTCGGGAGCGCACGCACTTTGCGCAGGACTCGCGAGAAGCGGACCTGCTGGACACCGTCAATGAAGAGATGCAGCGTTTGATGCAACTGATCAACGATTTGCTGAACTTCTCCCGCTACCAGAACGGTCTGCAGAAACTCTCGCTGGCGCCGTGTTCCATCGAGGAGCTGCTCGAGCGGGCCCGGTCGCGGTTCGCTGATACAGCGCAAGAGAAGGGCATCAACCTGCTGGTTGAGGTGCAAGGTCCGTTACCGTGGTTGCAGGCCGATCAACCGCAACTGGACCGTGTGCTCGACAACCTGATCGACAACGCCTTGCGCCATACCGGCCCTGACGGCCAGATACGCTTGCAGGCGCGGCGTCATGGGGAGCGGGTGATCATCAGCGTCGAGGACAATGGCGAGGGCATCGCCTACGGCCAGCAGGGGCGGATCTTCGAGCCTTTTGTGCAGGTCGGGCGCAAAAAGGGTGGCGCGGGGCTCGGCCTGGCGTTGTGCAAGGAAATCGTGCAGTTGCACGGTGGGCGGATGGGGGTTTATTCGCGGCCGGGGCAGGGCACGCAGTTCTACATGGCGTTGGCGGTTTAACGCGCGTTTACGCTTCGTCATCCAGGCGTCGGCCGGCCAGTCGCCGACCCCGGGTAATCAGCTCGATGAACTGTACGGCGCTCAATGCATGGGCGAACAACCAGCCCTGACCGAACTTCACCCCTTCACTGCTCAAGAATGCGGCCTGGGCTTCATGCTCGATGCCTTCGGCAATCACCTTCAGGTGCAGCGACTGGGCCATGTGAATGATATGCGGCGCCACGCCACTGCTGGCGGCGTCATGCCCCAGCGCATCGATGAACGCCTTGTCGATTTTCAGGCAGTCCACCGGCAGGGTTTGCAGGTAGGCGAGGCTGCAATAGCCGGTGCCAAAGTCATCGATCAATACCTGATGCCCGACATCGCGCAAGGCCTGCAGGTTTTCCCGGGCCACCACCACGTCAATCAAT
Source organism: Pseudomonas sp. FW300-N2A2 (assembly GCF_017351735.1). Lineage (NCBI taxonomy): Bacteria > Pseudomonadati > Pseudomonadota > Gammaproteobacteria > Pseudomonadales > Pseudomonadaceae > Pseudomonas > Pseudomonas sp. FW300-N2A2. The sequence goes on from NZ_JACNDU010000004.1 coordinate 259,048, forward strand.
CCCCGCTCGGTCACCTCAAAGGCAATCTGCTTGGCCGCGACCCGGTGCAAGGTCAGCAGGCGCGCCATCACCTGACCGATTCGCGGCACCATGACATCGCACGCTGCGAGGTTGACCGAGATGTACAGTTGCGGATTGGCCCGCAACAACTGCCCCAACTGCTCCAGCAGGCGTTGCAGGACGAAGTCGGTCATCTGCCGGATCTGCCCGGTGTTCTCCGCCATCGGAATGAACAGGTCGGGGCTGGTCAGGGTGCCATCCGGCCTGCGCCAGCGCAGCAAGGCTTCGGCTCCGACGCAGTTGCGGCTGTCGAGGTCGAAGATTGGTTGATACAACACCTGCAACTCGCCACGTCGTATCGCACCGGTCAATTCGGCGTCCAGCGACTGCCGCTGACGCACCAGCAGAAACACCATGAAGCCCACCAGTATTCCCAATGCCAGGCTGGCCGGCACCAGCCACCACCAGGCGGTGGGCACATTCACGGCGGTGCGCGGGGTGATCAGCACCAATTGGTATTCGGGGCTTTTGGTCGGCATGAGGTAAATCAAGCGAGTCGGGGTGACTTGCAAGGCTTCGCTGCTCTTCGGTGGCCAAGGCACGGTCGGTGGCCAGGCTTGCGGGGAGCCCAGCACCGGAATCGCGCGGGTGCCGTTGTCGAGTATCACCAAAAGACTGCTGCCCGGCGACAGGTCGACCATGTCGGTCAAATGTCCGCGAGAGGTCGCGACTCGGAAGTTGCCCCGTCCGAGCATGAGCGCGGCGCGGTTTTCATCAGGTTCGGTGGTGGTGTTCAGCCAATAACTGTAAGTGGGGTCTTGAATGTCCGGTGCTCGTGTCAGCGACAGTCCTTCCTGGCTCGGTCGGTTGGAGCAGATCTTCGAGGCATCCATATACGCGGCCTCGTAAACGAAGCGGTAATTGAAGGTGACCTGCTGCAAAGTGGCGATCATGTCTTTGTCGCAGGTTCGCAGCGGTTGGGCCTCCAGATCATCGAGGCCTTCGCGCAGTTGCCCGAACAACTGCTCCAGGCGCGAAAGAAATCGTTCGCCTTGCGCGTTCATTTCCAGACTTTCGTTTTGCTCAATCTGATGAATGGCCACGAACAGGCTGAGCGCCAATAGCAACACGCTGCTCAGGGCGGCCGCCAGCATCGCCAAAAACCATGGGCGATAGAACCAGCTACGAAGCGTCTCTCGAGCAGCAGGCATATGGGAATATCCGAAGAATTACCAATGAGTTATAGCTGCTGATTGGGAAAAAGCCCGCACCGTCGGGCGGGCGTCATTATTTTGTCTGATTCAACACCTGGAGAAGCGCAGCTGTCTGCGCATCCGGCATGCCGTCGAAGCGCGACGGCCGGAAATGCATTTGAAAGGCGCCGATCACGTGACGCGTCGCAACGTCCAGCTCGCCGGTTTGCGGCGTGGCGTAACCGAGGCGGGCCAACTGCGCCTGAAACCAGCTGACGCTCGGCAGTTTCGAGTCAAACTGCACTTGTTGCCGCGCCACGGCCTGCTCGTCTGGCCAAACACCAAGGCCTTCGGCGGCCAGGCGCTTCCAGGGAAAAAGCGGCCCCGGGTCCAGCTTGCGAAACGGCGCGATGTCGCTATGGCCGATAATGCTGTGAGGGTTGATGGCGTGACGTTTGCTGATGTCTTTTAGCAAGACGATCAAGGATTGGACCTGAGCTTCGCTGTAGGGATACCAGTAACGCCCTCCGGTCGGGAGTTCCTTGAATCCTGGGTTGACGATTTCAATGCCGATGGAGCTGGAATTCAACCAGGTCCGACCCTGCCACTCACTCTCTCCGGCGTGCCATGCCCGTTGGTTTTCGTCCATCAACTTATAGATAGTGGCGTTTTTGTCGTCGCCGATCAGGTAATGGCTGCTGACTTCGCCGTGGGTCAGCAGTTGCAACGAGCGTTCGAGCGATGCCGAGGTGTAATGCACCACCACGAATTGAACGCGGCTGTCGTGATTGGCCGAAGGATGGCTGGTGTCGAACCGAGGTCCGCTGGCACAGCCGGCCAACAGGATCAGCGACACGAAGAGGGTGAGAAATTTCATGGTAGAGACAGTACGCGCAAGACAGTAATGCAACAGTGTAACGTACTGCCTTGCGCGAGAATGGTCGGCGCGAGCTTTTAAACAAAATGGAACAATTGGCTGTCAGCCCAGTTCCACTCGGTTACGTCCGGCATGTTTTGCGCGATACAGCGCCTGATCGGCTCTTTTAAGCACCAAATCGCTGTGTTCGCCGGGTTTGAACGCTGTCAGTCCCATGGAAATGGTGATGGTCACCGGCTCGCTTTTGAAATGGAACGGGCAGGCTTCTACCGCCGCTCGCAAGCTTTCCAACAGTTTTGCGCCGACGGCCGGCACCGTACCGGGCATTAACAGGACAAATTCTTCTCCGCCAAAGCGTGCAATGAAATCTGTCCCGCGCAGGCGCTTGCGCAGCACCGTGGCGATGATTTTCAGCACTTTGTCGCCCGCCAGATGACCATAGTTATCGTTGATGCGTTTGAAATGGTCGAGGTCGAGCATGGCCAGCAGAAGGGTGTTGCCGTGCTGCTGCCACTGATGGATTTCGTGGTCGAGCCGCTCGCTCCAGGCCGCCCGGTTCGGCAGCCCGGTCAGCGGGTCGATCAAGGCTTTCTGGCGCTGCTCTTCAAGATGTTCGCGATAACCCTGGGCTTCCTGCTCCATGTGCGCCACCCGTTCGGCCAGGCCTTTCAGGCGGGCGGCCACTTCCTGTTCGCGTTCGTCGCGCTGCTTCTGGTGTTGGTCCATGGTGCCCAACAGGCCTTCGAGGTGGTTCTCCAGCACATGCTTGAGATCGTCCAGGTCGGCGGCTTCCTGCATGCTGCTCTGCAAGCCGTCGACTTGTTCGCGGATCTGCGTGTCCATTTGCCGTGCCGCAGATTGGTTGTCGGCATGGCCATCGCTGGCGGCTTGCAAGTTGCTCTGGAACGACTCGAGGCGTTCGTTGAGTTGCTGCAAATAAACTTCGAACTCGTGCTGTCCGCTGTTGTTGATCGCCAGCATCAAAGTTGCCAGATCGTCGAGGATCGGCAGCAGTTCGTACCAATTCAAACCGTTTTGCAGGCGATCACGCATCGCTTCGGCTTGTGGGCGATGACGTTCGGGGAGCGACAGGTCGTCGAGCAGGCCCAGTAGCGTGTCTTCGATGTGCTTGGCCACTGAGCTGTAGGACGGCTCGGGCGAGTCCGGAAGGGCGTAGAGAATATCGTGTTCAGGTTGTTCCGGATCGATGGCGGCCAGCGCCTGGGCCACGGCCGAGGGCAGGGGCAGGCTGTCGAGAGGCACCACCGGGGTGAGTTCGTCGGGATTGCCAAGCGGTTGAGCCTCGACAACCGGTGTCATCGCGGCGGGTGCGGGTTGTTCCGGTTGTTGAGCCTGCGGCTGGGCCGGTGTTTCCACGTCGGGCACTGGCTGAGGCTCAACAACTGGCGGGACAAATGCCACGACGGCAGGCGGCGGGGCGTCTGTCGGCGTCTCGATCACCGGCGGCTCGGGTGCGGCCACGGGCGTGTCAGACACTGTCACCGGTGGCTCAGCGGCGACTGGCGCGGATTCGACGGTGACTTGCGGCGACTCGGCAGGCAAAGCAGCAATGGCTTCTACAGGCGCTGGAGCGGACGCCTGGGCCTGCAGAGCCGCAGCTTCCGGAGTGGCTTCATCCGCTTCACGACTGCCGAACAGTCGTTGCAGCAAACCCGGACGACCGGGTTCTGTCGGGGTCTCCAGCTGATTCAAGGCTTTGCCTTGCAGGCCGCTCAGTTCGCTGAGCAGCAACGGGATCTCGCGTGCCTGGCTGACGCGCCCGTCCAGGGTTTTGGCAAAGTTCTTGAGTGGCCGGCTCACTTCCCGGGGCAACGGCAACGTTTGCAGTTGCGCAACCAGCGAGGTCAGCGCGGCACTGGTCTGATTGACTCGGGTTTCGCGACGCTGTTCGGAGTCGAGTACGGCTTTTTCCAGTCGCGGAAGCAGCGCCGCCAGGCCCGCATCCATGTCATTGGTGCGGATGACCTCGCGCATTTCTTTCATGCACTGGTCAACAGCGCGGTCGGTGCCCTCGGCCGCCAGCGTACTGCGCACCAACCCGCGCCGCAGCAAGTCGAGCCGGGCGTCCCAGCGACGCTCGAGTTTTTCCTGTTGTTCGATGCTTTTGAGGTATTTCTCTTTCCAGCGCTGTGCTTCGTCGCTCATTCAGGGGTTCCGCGAGGGGCAGGACTCAACGCGGGGAATGCATCGGCCGTGAGCGAACCCGGCAGACGAATTTCTACCGCGACCGGCAGGTGATCGGAAATGGGTTGAGCCAGCACTTCGACCTTTTCCAGCGTCAGGGTCGGGCTCAGCAGAATGTGGTCCAGGCAGCGCTGCGGGCGCCAGCTGGGGAAGGTCGCTTCCAGTTGCGGTGCCAGCAGGCCGAGGTCGCGCAACGGGGAGTTTTGCAGCAGATCACTGGCATGAGTGTTCATGTCACCCATCAGCACCTGGTGTTTATAGCCGCCAATCAACTCGCGGATGTAAGCCAGTTGCATGCTGCGGGTGCGTGCGCCCAGCGCCAGATGCATCATGACCACCACCAGCGATTCCGGACCTTCGCCGAAGCGCACCAGGATCGCCCCGCGACCCTTGGGCCCCGGCAGCGGGTGATCTTCAATCGCCCACGGGCGCAGGCGGCTGAGCACGCCATTGCTGTGCTGGCCGAGACGACCAAGGTTGCGATTGAGTTGTTGATACCAGTAAGGGAAGGCGCCGAGTTGCGCCAGGTGTTCCACTTGATTGACGTAGCCGGATCGCAGGCTGCCGCCATCGGCTTCCTGCAGTGCAACCAGATCGAAGTCGCCCAGCAGATTGCCGATTTTTTGTAGATTGTCGGCACGCCCGGTGTGCGGCAATAGGTGTTGCCAGCCCCGGGTCAGGTAGTGCCGATACCGCTCGGTACTGATACCGACCTGGATATTGAAACTGAGCAAGCGCAGACGGCTGTCTGCGGGCAGGCCCGTCGATTCCAGGTGATGCTCGTTGACCTGCGGATCATGCAGGCCAACGACGCGTTCAGTACCCCAGCGGCGCATGGCAGGCCTCGCGCTTAGTGGGCAACAGCCTTGATAGTCGCTCGTTCTTGGTCAACCAGCTTGTCGGCCAGTTGCAGCGCTTGCTCGGCGCCGCCGGCAGAGCCCACGTCAAAGCGGTACTTGCCGTTGACGATCATGGTTGGAACGCCGGAGATTTCATATTTCTTGGCCAGTTCTTTGGCTTTGTTGATTTGGCCTTTAATGGCGAAGGAATCGAAGGTCGCCAGGAACTTGTCCTTGTCTACGCCTTGAGTCGCCAGGAAGTCGGCCATTTCGTTTTTATCGGTCAGCTTTTTGTGTTCTTTCTGAATCGCGTTGAAGACCGCAGCGTGAACCTTGCTCTCGACGCCCATGGCTTCCAGGGTCAGGAACATCTGGCCGTGTGCGTCCCACGGGCCGCCGAACATTGCAGGAATACGCACGAAATTCACGTCGGACGGCAGCTTCTCGACCCAGGGATTGATCACTGGCTCGAACGCGTAGCAATGCGGGCAGCCGTACCAGAACAGCTCCACCACTTCGATCTTGCCAGGCACTGCAACCGGAACCGGGTTGCTCAGTTCGACATAAGGGGCGGCGGGGGCTTCGGCGGCTTGGGCAGTCATGCCGAACAGGCTGGCAGCGACGAGTGCGGCGCTGATGATCAGATTACGCATGCTTTACTCCTGGACAATTTGGGTCGCCTCGCGCGACCTGTTTTCAGACAGGTCATGGCGGGCTTGAGTTCTGTAGTGTAACGGCAGCAGGCACAAAAAAGGGTGGCCTGAGCCACCCTTTTTATACTTGCTGCGACGGATTAATAGAGCGTTAACGTTGCAGGAGATGTACATCCCGCGCGGCGCCCGCTTCGCCGTCTTAGTGCAGGCCTTGAATGTAGCTGGACACCGCTGCGATGTCTTCGTCGCTCAGCTTTTTGGCAATGGTCTGCATGGTTTTGGTGTCGCCGTCGTTGTTGCGACCGCCTTCTTCCTTGCGGAAATCGGTCAGTTGCTTGGCGACGTATTGAGCGTGCTGGCCACCCAGGTGCGGGAAACCGGCGGCGGCATTGCCCGCGCCATTTGGCGAGTGGCAACCGGTGCAGGATGGAAGGCCCTTGGCCAGGTCGCCACCACGGAACAGTGCTTCACCGCGAGCCACGACTTTCGGGTCGGCGGCACCAACGCTGCCTTTCTGACTGGCGAAGTAGGCGGAAATATCAGCCAGGTCCTGATCGCTCAGGTTGGTCAGCAGGCCGGTCATTTCCAGAACGGTGCGCTTGCCCGACTTGATGTCGTGCAATTGCTTGGTCAGGTAGCGTTCACCTTGCCCCGCCAGTTTTGGAAAGTTTGGCGCCATGCTGTTGCCATCCGGGCCGTGGCAGGCGCCACATACGGCGGCTTTGGCCTGACCGGCTTTTGCATCACCCGGTTGTACTGCCTCACCTGCAGCATGGGCCATGCCGGAGATGCCCACGGTCAACAGCAGACTCACGATCAATTTGTTCATCAGCTAATCCAACTACGGCTAAGGGTTAAAGAGTTATGGACCGGGATCACTCGCTCATCCACTGGATGATGACTTGGTAATCCTCGGCACTGCAGTCCATGCACAAACCACGCGGCGGCATCGCCTTGAAACCCTGGGTCACGTGTTGCACCAGCGTCTCCATACCTTTCGCCAACCTCGGCGTCCAAGCTTCCTGATCGCCCTTTTTGGGCGCCATGGGTAGTTGGCCGGAATGACAGGCACCACAAACACGGTTGTACACAGCTTCCGGATCCTGTGTAGCCTGAGCGCTGTAAAGCGGTATCAAGACACCGGCAGCTAGCAGCCATTTCGTCATAAAACGACCTTTTCAGGGTTGAGAGCGTTCTGCGTTCTAATGCGCAATCAAGGTCAATCGCTCTCGTGAACTTCATCCTACGCTGGGACAAAGCGCACACAAAATCTGCGGCATTATATACTGGCGTCACTGAAACGGAAACGACACCGCTTGCCGCGTCCATTCCCGGCGCCGCCCACATCGGAAATCCCATGCAACTCAAGAACCCCATCCTCGGCCTGTGCCAACAGTCCACCTTCATGCTCAGCGCTGCCAAAGTCGACCAATGTCCCGACGACGAAGGCTTCGAAGTGGCCTTCGCCGGGCGTTCCAACGCCGGTAAATCCAGCGCTTTGAACACCCTGACGCATGCCAGCCTGGCGCGGACCTCGAAAACCCCGGGTCGCACGCAACTCTTGAACTTCTTCAAGCTAGACGATGATCGGCGTCTGGTCGACCTGCCGGGGTACGGTTACGCGAAAGTACCTATCCCGTTGAAGCTGCACTGGCAGCGTCACCTGGAAGCTTATCTGGGTGGTCGCGAGAGTTTGAAAGGTCTGATTCTGATGATGGACATCCGTCATCCAATGACCGACTTCGACCTGTTGATGCTCGATTGGGCCGTGGCCAGCGGCATGCCGATGCACATTTTGCTGACCAAAGCGGACAAATTGACCTACGGCGCAGCGAAGAACGTCCTGCTCAAGGTGCAGTCGGATATCCGCAAAGGCTGGGGCGATGCGATCACCATTCAGCTGTTCTCGGCGCCAAAACGCCTCGGTCTGGAAGAGGCCTACACAGTACTGGCAGGCTGGATGGAGCTGGCGGACAAGGGCGCTGAACCCGTCGAGCAATAAATCGCAGGCAAAAAAAACCCCGGACTTCTTATGGGGAGGGGGAAGTTCCGGGGTTCAAGTTCCGGACCGCTAGGGCGGGGTCCAGATTATCTGCCAACACTTAACACAACATAGGAGCATCGAAGGGCTTCACCAGCCATTCAGTAACTCTGAGTGGCGCTTCACAGGTTTAGTTCCGGTGTTTCCAAAACCATTTGAAATAAGCTGGCTCGCTATCAGAAATAAGCCCCTTCATCGCGACACTATGCCGCAGCGAAATACCCTGTAGGAGCGAGCCTGCTCGCGATGGTCGTTAACGATAACGCGTTCATCCTGAATGAACGCGTTGCTTGTCAGCTCATCGCTAGCAGGCTCGCTCCTACAGTGGATCAGTGAGCCTCATCCCAGTTATTTCCCACACCCACCTCGACCAGAAGCGGTACATCCAGCTTCGCAGCGTCGCTCATGTGCACGCGAATTTCCTCACGAACCTGATCGACCAGGTCTTCACGCACCTCAAGCACCAATTCATCGTGCACCTGCAGGATGACTTTGGCGTCGAGGCCTGACGACGTCAGCCAGTTATCCACAGCCACCATGGCTTTTTTGATGATGTCTGCCGCAGTGCCTTGCATCGGTGCGTTGATCGCCGTGCGTTCGGCGCCTTTGCGCAGGGCCGGGTTTTTCGCGTTGATTTCCGGCAGGTACAGACGACGACCGAAGATGGTCTCGACAAAACCTTGCTCGGCCGCCTGGGCGCGGGTGCGCTCCATGTATTCCAGGACGCCTGGGTAGCGGGCGAAATAGCGGTCGATGTACGCCTGGGACTGTTTGCGGTCCACGCCGATCTGCTTGGCCAGGCCAAACGCGCTCATGCCGTAGATCAAACCGAAGTTGATGGCTTTGGCGCTACGACGCTGATCAGTGGTGACCTCTGCCAACTCGACGCCGAACACTTCGGCGGCCGTGGCTTTGTGCACGTCCAGGTCATTGCGGAAGGCGTGCAGCAAACCTTCGTCCTTGGCCAGGTGAGCCATGATGCGCAGTTCGATTTGCGAGTAGTCGGCGGCCAGCAGCTTGTAGCCTTTAGGCGCCACGAACGCCTGACGGATCCGCCGACCTTCGGCGGTGCGGATCGGAATGTTCTGCAGGTTCGGATCGCTGGACGACAAACGCCCGGTCGCTGCGACAGCCTGATGATAAGACGTGTGAATCCGCCCGGTGCGCGGGTTGATTTGCTCCGGCAGGCGGTCGGTGTAGGTGCTTTTCAGTTTGCTCATCGAGCGGTACTGCATCAGCACTTTGGGCAGCGGGTAATCCTGCTCGGCCAGTTCCGCCAGCACCGCTTCGGCAGTGGACGCCTGACCCTTGGCGGTTTTGCTGAGGATCGGCAAGCCGAGTTTTTCGTACAGGATCACGCCCAATTGCTTCGGCGAGCCGAGGTTGAATTCCTCACCGGCGATGGCAAACGCCTCACGCTCCAGCGCGACCATCTTCTCGCCCAGTTCCACGCTCTGGATACCCAGCAGGTTGGCGTCGACCAGCGCGCCCTGACGCTCGATCCGTGCGAGCACCGGCACCAGCGGCATTTCGATGTCGCTCAGGACTTTGCTCAGGCTCGGAATCGCGTTGAGCTTTTCCTGCAGGGTTTGATGCAGGCGCAGCGTCACGTCGGCGTCTTCGGCGGCGTACGGTCCGGCCAGTTCCAGGGAGATCTGGTCAAAGGTCAGCTGCTTGGCGCCTTTGCCGGCGATGTCCTGGAAGCTGGTGGTGGTGTGATTCAGGTACTTGAGCGCCAGGCTGTCCATGTCGTGGCGGGTCGCGGTCGAGTCCAGTACGTAGGATTCGAGCATGGTGTCGAAGGCGATGCCTTGCACGGTGATGCCGCAGCTCTGATCGCCACCGATGGCGCAGTTGGCCAGGATGTTCATGTCGAACTTGGCGTGCTGGCCGACCTTGAGTTTGTTCGGGTCTTCCAGGATCGGTTTCAGTGCGCGCAGCACGGTGTCGCGATCCAGTTGATCCGGTACGCCCATGTAGGAATGGGTCAGTGGAATGTAGGCCGCTTCGTTGGCCTGTACGGCGAACGACAGGCCGACCAGTTGCGCCTGCTGCGCATCGATGCCGGTGGTTTCGGTATCGAAGGCGATCAGCTTGGCGTCGTTGAGCTTCTTCAGCCACAGGTCGAAATCGGCCTGGGTGAGGATCGTGGTGTATTTGAGTTCGCTCTCGACGGCGGCTTCCTCAGCCACCGGCGCGGTGACTTCCTGACCGGAGCGCTTGGCGTCGCGCTGGTTTTCTTCAAACCAGCTTTTGAACTCGAGCAGGGTGTAGAGCTCGGCGAGCTTGTCGTGATCCGGCTTGCCCATTTGCAGGTCATCAAGGCCGATGTCCAGCGGCACGTCGATCTTGATCGTCGCCAGCTGATAGGAGAGGAAGGCCATCTCCTTGTGCTCTTCGAGCTTGGCCGGCAGGGTTTTCGCACCGCGAATCGGCAGGGTCGGGACGATGTCGAGCTGTGCATACAGCTCGGTCAGGCCGCCGTTTACGCCTACGAGCAGGCCGGAAGCCGTCTTCGGACCAATGCCCGGAACGCCCGGAATGTTGTCGGAAGAATCGCCCATCAGTGCCAGATAATCGATGATCTGCTCGGGAGCGACGCCGAATTTCTCCTTCACGCCCTCCACGTCCATGCTGCTACCGGTCATGGTGTTGACCAAGGTAATGTGGCCGTCGACCAGTTGCGCCATGTCCTTGTCGCCGGTGGAGATGATCACCGGGCGGTCGGCCGCTGCGCTGCTGCGGGCCAGGGTGCCGATCACGTCATCGGCCTCGACGCCTTCGACGCACAGCAGCGGAAAGCCCAGCGCGATCACGCTTTGGTGCAGCGGCTCGATCTGTACGCGCATGTCGTCGGGCATGCTCGGGCGATTGGCCTTGTATTCGGCGTACATGTCATCGCGAAACGTCCCACCCTTGGCGTCGAACACCACGGCGAACGGACTGTCCGGGTACTGCTTGCGCAGACTCTTGAGCATGTTCAGCACGCCTTTGACCGCTCCGGTCGGCAGACCTTTGGAAGTGGTCAGCGGCGGCAGGGCGTGAAAGGCGCGGTACAGGTAAGAAGAACCGTCCACCAGGACGAGGGGGGCTTGGCTCATGAGCAGGATCAACCTTTTCGGCGGGTCCGGCGCTAGAATAGCGGGACCGTTGACGACAAAGGGACAAGGTTATCATGCGCACACTAAATCGCCTGTTGCTGGCTGGCTTGTTTGCAATTGCACCATTGGCCGTGATGGCGGCGGATGACGCACCTTCGCCAGACCCGGATGTCACGATCCGCACGGAAGGGGATAAAACCATTCAGGAATATCGGCAAAATGGTTTTCTGTATGCCATCAAGGTCACGCCGAAAGGTGGCAAACCTTATTTCCTGGTGCGCGCGGATGGCTCGGAAGGTAACTTCATTCGCTCGGACTACCCGGATATGCTGATCCCGGCGTGGGAAATATTTAAGTGGTAAGTCGTCCTTAATTTTAATCGGTGCCGCCATTTGCGGCGCCCGTACTGGCAGTTAAAACATGTCTGTGTTCACCCCGCTGGCTCGGCCTGAGCTGGAAACCTTTCTCGCCCCTTACGGGCTCGGCCGCCTGCTTGATTTTCAGGGGATTGCTGCCGGTAGCGAAAACACCAACTTCTTTATCAGCCTGGAGCAGGGCGAATTTGTCCTGACCCTGGTCGAGCGCGGTCCGGTTCAGGAGATGCCGTTCTTCATCGAGCTGCTGGACGTGCTGCATGAAGCCGACCTGCCGGTGCCTTACGCCTTGCGCACTACCGATGGCGTCGCCCTGCGCGAACTGGCCGGCAAGCCTGCGCTGCTGCAACCGCGTCTGGCGGGCAAGCACATCAAGGAAGCCAACGCGCAACATTGCGCTCAGGTGGGCGAGTTGCTCGGCCATCTGCACCTGGCGACCCAGGCCAACATGATCAAGCGCAAAACCGATCGCGGCCTGGACTGGATGCTGGAAGAGGGCACGCAACTGCTGTCGCACCTGAATGCCGAGCAGAGTGATCTGCTGCAACGGGCGCTGGATGAAATCACACAGCAAAAAGAGAAAATTCTGGCGTTGCCACGGGCCAACATCCACGCAGACCTGTTCCGCGATAACGCGATGTTCGAAGGCACGCACCTGACCGGGTTGATCGACTTCTACAACGCGTGCTCGGGGCCGATGCTCTACGACGTGGCGATTGCCTTGAATGACTGGTGTTCGGATGACGACGGTCTGATTGACGGACCGCGGGCGCGGGCGTTGCTGGGGGCGTATGCGGCATTGCGACCGTTCACTGCTGCCGAGGCGGAGTTGTGGCCGACCATGCTGCGCGTGGCGTGTGTGCGATTCTGGCTGTCGCGATTGATTGCCGCGGAGTCTTTCGCCGGGCAGGACGTGTTGATTCACGATCCGATGGAGTTTCAGTTGCGGTTGGCGCAGCGGCAGAAGGTCAACACCCCGCTACCTTTCGCCCTCTAAAAGCTTCGCGGGCAAGCCTCGCTCCTACAAGTTGGCGTCGTACACAAAATTGTAGGAGCGAGGCTTGCCCGCGAATGGGGCGCCGCAATTCTGGAATTACAACGACTCCAGACACCCCGCCAAATCATTCCCCAACTTCTCCAGCACCTGCTCATACCCCTGAGCAGTCGCCGGCGTGTACCCGCCCAGCGCATCCAGCTCCGCCAGTTTTACCGGCAAACCCGCCACCAGTGTTTCCGCCAGTCGCGGCCGCAGCGGCGGCTCGCTGAACACACAGGTCTTGCCCACTTCCTGCAACCGCGTGCGCATTGCCGACACGTGCTGGGCGCCCGGCTGGACTTCGGCGGCGACGCTGAATACCCCAGCGTGCTTCAGACCGTAAGCCTCTTCGAAGTAGTCGAACGCTTCATGGAACACAAAGTACGGTTTGCCCGCGATGCCCGCCAGTCGTGCCTTCAAGCGCAGGTCCAGCGCGTCGAGACGTTCATCGAACGCCTTCAGATTGCTCTGATAGCGCGCTGCGTTGGCCGGATCGGCAGCGCTCAAATCAGCGGCCATTTTCGTCGCGATCACGCGAGCGTTGATCGGCGATAACCACAGATGCGCATCCAGGCTGCCCGGGCGGTGATCGTGATCATGTTCGTCGGCTTCTTCTGCGTGGGAGTGACTGTCTTCGGCGAAACGACGCAATTTCAGCCCCGGCAGATCCTGCACGGCAACGCTCGGCAGCGTACGACCGTTCAGCACGCGAGGCAGGAAACCTTCCATGTCCGGTCCGATCCAGTAAACCAGGTCCACCGATTGCACCTTCCGTACGTCGGACGGGCGCAACGCATAGTTATGCGGCGAGGCTCCCGGCGGCAGCAGCACTTCCGGAATCGCCACACCGTCTTGCACCGCAGCGGCAATCAGCTGCAGCGGCTTGATGCTGGTGAGGACTTTGACTTCGGCCTGGGCAGAACTGATCAACAGAAAACTGGCGACAAATGCGACAAAGATAGAAAAAAGTCGGGACACGATGACCACTCAAAGAGGCGAGAACGGGTAACATAATAACGTCTCTCACAAAACTCGTCGCCGCTCATGCCTAAAACACCGATTGCCAGCCGTCCCCACGACCACTCTCATTGCGTGCATAGCGCACTGTCTGAGGCCGATGCCCTGTGCGCTCGGCAAGGCCTGCGCCTGACTGCCTTGCGTCGGCGGGTGCTGGAACTGGTGTGGCAAAGCCATAAACCGCTGGGTGCCTACGACATTCTTGCGGTACTCAGCGAGCAGGACGGCCGCCGCGCTGCGCCGCCGACCGTGTACCGCGCGCTGGATTTCCTGCTGGAAAACGGCCTGGTGCACCGCATCTCCTCGCTGAACGCCTTCGTCGGCTGCAATCACCCGGAACACGCGCACCAGGGCCAGTTCCTGATCTGCCGCGAATGCCATGCCGCCATCGAGCTTGAGCAAAAATCCATCAGCGACGCGATTATCACCAGCGCCAAGGATGTCGGGTTCGTTGTCGAAGGTCAGACGGTCGAAGTGGTCGGCCTCTGCTCGGGTTGCCAGGGGGCTTGATGAGCAACGCGTTGATCCGCCTCGAGCAGGTTGCCGTCACGTTTGCCGGGCAAAGCGTGCTGGATAACATTGAGCTGAGCGTCGAGCCGGGGCAGATCGTCACCCTGATCGGCCCCAATGGCGCCGGCAAGACCACCCTTGTGCGGGCGGTGCTCGGCCTGTTGAAGCCGGACAGCGGCAGCGTGTGGCGCAAGCCGAAACTGCGCGTTGGCTACATGCCGCAAAAACTTCACGTCGATCCGACGCTGCCGCTGTCGGTGCTGCGCTTTCTGCGTCTGGTGCCCGGCGTGGACCGTGCTCGGGCCTTGGCGGCCCTCAAGGAGGTCGGCGCCGAACAGGTGATCGACAGCCCGGTGCAAAGTGTTTCCGGCGGTGAAATGCAGCGCGTGCTGCTGGCTCGGGCGCTATTGCGCGAGCCGGAACTGCTGGTGCTTGATGAGCCGGTGCAAGGCGTCGACGTGGCGGGGCAGGCCGAGCTGTACAGCCTGATCACCCGTCTGCGTGATCGTCACGGGTGCGGCGTGTTGATGGTTTCCCACGATTTGCATCTGGTCATGAGCACCACCGATCAAGTGGTCTGCCTCAATCGTCACGTCTGCTGTTCCGGCCATCCCGAGCAAGTCAGCGGCGATCCCGCTTTCGTCGAGCTGTTCGGAAAGAACGCACAAAGCCTGGCGATTTATCACCACCATCACGACCACGCCCATGATCTGCATGGTTCGGTCGTCAGCGCGGCCCCGTCGGCCCAACCTCACGTTCACGGAGATAGCTGCAAGCATGGCTGATTTTCTGCTTTACGCCCTGCTTGCAGGTCTGGCTTTGGCGCTGGTGGCGGGCCCGTTGGGTTCGTTTGTGGTCTGGCGGCGCATGGCCTATTTCGGCGACACCTTGTCCCACGCAGCCTTGCTCGGCGTGGCGTTGGGCTTCCTGCTGGATGTCAGTCCGACGGTGGCGGTCACCGTCGGCTGTTTGCTGTTGGCCGTGTTGCTGGTGACCTTGCAACAGCGTCAGCCGTTGGCGTCCGACACGCTTTTGGGAATTCTCGCACCGAGCACGCTCTCTTTGGGCCTTGTCGTACTAAGCTTCATGCACGAAGTGCGGATCGATCTGATGGCCTATCTGTTCGGCGACTTGCTGGCGATCAGCCCGACCGATCTGGCCTGGATTCTCGGTGGCAGCGCCGCTGTCATGGCCTTGCTGGTGACATTGTGGCGGCCATTGCTGGCGATCACGGTGCATGAAGAACTGGCGAGGGTGGAAGGTCTGCCCGTGCCGGCGCTGCGCCTGACCCTGATGTTGCTGATCGCCGTGGTGATCGCGGTGGCGATGAAAATCGTCGGTGTGTTGCTGATTACGTCGCTGTTGATCATCCCTGCGGCTGCGGCACAACGTCACGCCAAGTCGCCGGAACAGATGGCGCTGGGCGCGAGCCTGCTGGGCATGCTCGCCGTGTGTGGCGGGTTGGCGTTGTCCTGGTTCAAGGACACCCCGGCGGGCCCATCGATTGTTGTGACGGCCGCCGCACTGTTTCTGCTGAGTTTTGTCCTGCCCCGTCGAGGGGTGTAGACTTGCTCGTTTTTTGCGCAAATAGAGAGTCGCAGGAATGAAGCCGTTCGCCTCCCGTTATCTGCTCCTTGTCGCATTTTCGCTGCTACTGGGTGCATGCCAAAGCACGCCACCGGCGGCCACCGAGGCCACTGATGCGCGGGCCACGGCCATCGCACAGCTCGAGCAAAGCCTCGCCAGCAGCGAACTGGCCACTGCCGAAGATCAATTGGCTGCCTTGCAGGCTGAGTCGCCAAACGACCCGTCCCTTGTGCAATACCAACGGCAACTCGCCGAGGCCTATCTGCAACGCAGCCAGATCGTGCTGCAAAAAGGCGATGTGAATGCTGCGGCAACCGCACTGAGCCGTGCGCGGGCGTTGATGCCCAAGGCGCCGGCGTTGACCGGTGGGGTCAACAACGCCATCGTCAACGCACGCAAGGCAGAGCTCGACAAAGCTGAAGCGGCGCTGTTGGCTGCCGAGGCTAAACCTCAGGCAAAAGTGATTGATCCGACCGCTGAAAGCACCACCGTCGCGTTGAACCTCACCGATATGAGCAAACTTCGCCGGCAACTGGATGCGATCGCGGCCGATGTGGTGAATTACCAATGTGACGTGAGCATTCAGGCGCCGCGCACGCAGGACTACCCGTGGCTGGCGACGTTATTGACCAAGCGGGTAAAGAAGCTGGATTCGGGGTTTGACCTGAATCTGGAGAAGCAGATCCTGCGCAATGTTCCGGCGCAGATGGTCTTGAGTCCGCGTAAACCTTAAAAAGCATCGCGAGCAGGCTCGCTCCCACAGAGTTGCTGTCCCTGTGGGAGCGAGACCGGCTTGCCGGCGAAGGCGTCCGTCACGCGTTCGTTATTGCCAAATGAAAGGTTGAATGCGGAATAAATGCTAATAACCTCTATACGGACAGGCTAAAATGCGCGCCCGGCTAACCGCTGATCCTTATTCAACGCGCCCCACAAGGTTCGCTACGTGATCGAGTTTCAAAACGTCCACAAAACCTACCGCGTCGCCGGTAAGGATATTCCCGCCCTGCACCCGACCAGTCTGTCGATTGAGAACGGCCAGGTTTTCGGCCTGATCGGTCATTCCGGTGCGGGAAAAAGTACCCTGCTGCGTCTGATCAATCGCCTGGAGAACTCCAGTGGCGGCAAGATCATCGTCGACGGCGAAGAAGTCACCGCGCTCGACGCCAGCGGCTTGCGGCGCTTCCGTCAGCAGGTCGGGATGATTTTCCAGCACTTCAACTTGCTGGCTTCCAAGACCGTGGCCGACAACGTCGCACTGCCGCTGACCCTCGCCGGTGAACTGTCGCGTGGCGAGATCGACCAGCGTGTCGCCGAGTTGCTGGCGCGGGTAGGTTTGTCCGACCACGCCAAAAAGTACCCGGCGCAGTTGTCGGGCGGCCAGAAGCAGCGTGTCGGCATTGCCCGCGCACTGGCGACCAAGCCGAAAATCCTGCTGTGCGATGAAGCCACCAGTGCACTGGACCCGCAGACCACGGCGTCGGTCCTGCAACTGCTGGCCGAGATCAACCGCGAACTGAAACTGACCATTGTCCTGATCACCCACGAGATGGATGTGATCCGTCGCGTGTGCGACCAGGTGGCCGTGATGGACGCTGGTGTGATCGTCGAGCAAGGTTCGGTCGCTGAAGTGTTCCTGCACCCGAAACACCCGACCACTAAACGCTTCGTGCAAGAAGACGAGCAGATCGACGAAAGCGAACAGCGCGACGACTTTGCTCACGTGCCGGGCCGTATCGTGCGTCTGACCTTCCAGGGCGAAGCGACCTACGCGCCGTTGCTGGGAACCGTCGCTCGGGAAACGGGCGTGGACTACAGCATTCTGGCCGGCCGTATCGATCGCATCAAAGACATCCCCTATGGGCAACTGACCCTGGCGGTCACCGGCGGCGACATGGAGGCGGCGTTTGCCCGCTTCACCGCGGCTGACGTTCATATGGAGGTGCTTCGTTAATGGAAGCTCTGACAACGTTTTTCGCCAACATCGATTGGTTCGAAATCTGGCTGGCCACCGGCGACACCCTGCTGATGCTCGGCGGTTCGCTGCTGTTCACCGTTTTGCTGGGCCTGCCGCTGGGCGTGCTGTTGTTTCTCTGCAGCCCGCGTCAGTTGCTGGAAGCCAAAGGCGTATACGCGATGTTGTCGCTGGTGGTGAACATCCTGCGTTCATTGCCCTTCATCATTTTGCTGATTGTGATGATCCCGTTCACCGTGTTGATCACCGGCACTTCGCTGGGTGTCGCCGGTGCGATTCCGCCGCTGGTGGTCGGTGCCACACCGTTCTTCGCGCGTCTGGTGGAAACCGCCTTGCGTGAAGTGGATCGCGGCATCATCGAAGCGACCCAGGCCATGGGCGCGACGACACGTCAGATCATCACCAACGCATTGCTGCCGGAAGCCCGCCCGGGCATCTTCGCGGCGATTACGGTGACAGCTATTACACTGGTGTCCTACACGGCGATGGCCGGTGTGGTGGGCGCCGGTGGTCTGGGTGACCTGGCGATCCGTTTCGGATACCAGCGTTTCCAGACTGACGTGATGGTCGTCACGGTGGTGTTGCTGCTGGTGTTGGTTCAAGTGCTGCAAACGGTTGGCGACAAGTTGGTCGTACACTTCTCGCGCAAATAATTTATGAGCAGGCCCTTCGCTGGCGGGCGCCGCAAACAGGCGCCGCAAGCGGATATTCACAAGGAGTTAGCTGAATGAAAAAACTACTCGTCGCGTTCGCTGCCGTTGCAGCCTTTTCTGCCCACGCCGACACCCTGACCGTTGCGGCCACCCCGGTCCCGCACGCAGAAATCCTCGAATTCGTGAAACCGGCCCTGGCCAAAGAAGGCGTGGACCTGAAGGTCAAAGTCTTCACCGATTACATTCAGCCGAACGTGCAAGTGGCGGAAAAGCGTCTGGACGCCAACTTCTTCCAGCACCAGCCGTACCTCGATGAGTTCAACAAGGCCAAGGGCACTAATCTGGTTTCCGTAGCCGGTGTGCACCTGGAACCGCTGGGTGCTTATTCCAGCAAGTACAAGGCACTGACCGAACTGCCGGGCGGCGCCACCGTGGTGATCCCGAACGACGCCACCAACGGCGGCCGCGCTTTGCTGCTGCTGGCCAAGGCTGGTCTGATCAAGTTGAAGGATTCGAATAACATCCTGTCGACCGTCAAGGACATCACCGAGAACGCCAAGGACCTGAAATTCCGCGAACTGGAAGCCGCAACCATCCCGCGCGTGCTGACCCAGGTCGACCTGGCGCTGATCAACACCAACTACGCGCTGGAAGCCAAGCTCGATCCGGCCAAGGATGCTCTGGTCATTGAAGGCAGCGACTCGCCGTACGTGAACATCCTCGTTGCCCGCCCGGACGACAAGGACAGCGAAGACATGAAGAAACTGGTTGCCGCGCTGCATAGCCCGGAAGTGAAAGCCTTCATTCTCGAGAAGTACAAAGGCGCTGTGGTGCCGGCGTTCTGATCTGACGCTGTAACGAAAAATGGGGCGCAATGAATGCGCCCCATTTTTTTTGCCCGAAACACACGCCCCCTGTAGGAGCCAGGCTTGCCGGCGAAGGCGTCCGAGAGATCGCCTTCGCCGGCAAGCCTGGCTCCTACAAGGACGTGGGGTTTATTTACGGTTGAGCATCACCGGCAACTGCGCTACCAGCTTCGCGTTGTTCAACGGCGCCCGGATAAACCCGCGCTGTGTCCCGTCCGGCCCGATCACCGCCAGGTTGCCGCTGTGATCAACCGTGTAATTCGGTTTGCTGGTGTCCGCCGGAATGAACGGAATGCTCACCGCGTTGGCCAGTTTCTGAATGTCTTCCACCGACGTCGCCGTCAGGCCCTGGAACTGCGGATCGAAGTAGCCCAGATACTGCTTGAGTTGCTTGGGCGTGTCGCGGTTCGGGTCGACGCTGACCAGCACGATCTGCAACTTATCCACAGCCTCCGGCGGCAGTTCGCTCTTGATCTGGCGCAGTTGGGCGAGGGTGGTTGGGCAGATGTCCGGGCAGAAGGTGTAGCCGAAGAACAGCAGGCTCCACTTGTCTTTCAGCGCGTTGACCGCCACCGGTTTGCCGTCCTGATCGGTCATCGTCACGTCCGGCAGGTTACGGCTTTGCGGCAACAGGATGATCCCGGCGTCGATCAACGCGGTCGGGTCGCCCTGGCCTTTGCCGGACAGCACTTTATTGATGGTCAGGCCCAGAACCAGTGCGATCAGGGCAACAAGGATGAAGACGGTTTTCTGGGTTCGAGTCATAGGTTCAACAGTAGGTAGTGGTCTACGAGCAGCGCGATAAACAACAGGAACAAGTAGTAAATAGAGTACTTGAACGTGTTGATCGCCGCGTGCGGTCGAGTGCCACGGTACAGCACCACGGCCCATTGCAGAAACCTTGCGCCCAGTCCCAACGCACAAATCAGGTAAAGCATGCCGCTCATGTGGATCACATACGGCATCAGGCTCACGGCCAGCAGCGCGAAGGTATAGAGCAGGATGTGAATCTTGGTGTAGTGCTCGCCGTGGGTTACCGGCAGCATCGGAATGTCGGCCTTGGCGTATTCCTCTTTGCGGTGAATCGCCAGCGCCCAGAAGTGCGGCGGGGTCCAGGCGAAGATGATCAGCACCAGCAACAACGGTTCGGCGCTGATGTGGCCGGTGGCGGCGGTCCAGCCGAGCAGCGGCGGGGCGGCACCGGCGAGGCCGCCGATGACAATGTTCTGCGGCGTCGCGCGTTTGAGGAAACCGGTGTAGACCACCGCGTAACCGAGCAAGGAGGCGAGGGTCAGCCAAGCGGTCAGCGGGTTGGTGAAGGCCAGCAGCAACGCCTGGCCCAGCACCGCCAGCACCAATGCGAACGTCAGCGCCGCCGTCGGTGAGACCCGGCCTTCGGCCAAGGGGCGTTTGTGGGTTCGGGCCATCACCGCGTCGATGCGTCGGTCCACTACATGATTCACCGCCGCCGCACCGCCGGCACACAAGGCGATCCCCAGATTACCGAACACCAGCACGGTCCATGGCACCCCGGCGCGGGTCGCGAGGAACATGCCGACCAGCGAGGTGATGAGCATCAGCACCACCACTTTCGGCTTGGTCAGCTCCAGGTAGTCACGCCAGATTGCCTGGTTGTGACGTGCGCCGATCAGAGTCGCCATGGCATCTCTCCTTTTATTGTTATGGGCCCGGCTGAATGTTTACGCGGGCTGAACCGCCAGCGTGTCGGTTGCTTGACCCGAACCAGACTGGTTCGCGCGTGATAATTGACCAGCACCATCGTCAGCAGCAGCGCTGCACCGCCGGCGTTATGCGCGACGGCCACCGGCAGCGGCAGGTGGAACAGCACGTTGCTGATGCCGAGGGTGATTTGTGCGGCGAGGGCAATCAGCACCAGCCCGGCCAGGCGCGTCATGCCGACGACTTTCAGTTGCCATGCGAGGCCGAGCAGCACCACTGTCACCAACAGCGCGCCGATACGGTGAGTCAGGTGAATCGCCGTGCGAGCATCGCTGTCGAGCTGCCCGCCCAGGTAATTGGGGCCGATGTGCTGGGTCAGGTGAAAGCCGTTGGCGAAGTCCGCCGGTGGCAGCCATTGCCCGTGGCAGGTCGGGAAGTCGATGCAGGCCACCGCCGCGTAGTTGGAGCTGACCCACCCGCCGAGGGCGATTTGCAGGATGACCAGCAACAACCCGGCCGTCGCCCAGTACTGCAAGCGCCGGGGTACGGTCAGTGCAGGCAGCACGCCGGACAGGCGAAGGGTCAGCAGAAACAATAGGCTCAACGTCGCGAACCCGCCGAGCAAATGCCCCGTCACCACTTGCGGCCAAAGCTTGAGCGTCACCGTCCACATGCCGAACGCTGCTTGGGCAATCACCACCGCCAGCAGAAACAACGGCAGCTTCACCGGTTGCCCCGGATGACGACGATGCACCCACGCGCGACCGGCCAGCACCGAGATCAACAGCCCCAGCGTGCCGGCGAAGTAACGGTGGACCATCTCGTTCCAGCCCTTGTGCGCTTCGACGGGCGCATCGGGAAAGTGCAGTTCGGCATGCGCCAGCTGGGCTTCGCTTTTCGGCACGCTGATAAAGCCGTAGCAGCCCGGCCAGTCCGGGCAGCCGAGACCGGCGTGGGTCAGGCGGGTGTAGGCGCCGAGCAGCACCACAATCAGTGCCAGCAAGGTGGCAAACAGCGCGAGGCGAAATCCAGGTTTGGCCATGACGATGCCCTTATCCGATGTTCGACAGTTTCAGCAGATGGCGCAGGTCGTTGAGCAAGTCCTTGCCCTTCACCGTCGGGTCGTAGCGCAGCACCAGATTGCCGTGGGGGTCGATGATCCACAGGTGCGGCGTGTCATTGCTCTGAGCGCCTTTGGTGTAGGTCGGCAGGTCCAGGGAATACCGCTGCAACTGCGGGTACTCGCGTTGAAGTTTAGTCTCGTAATCGCTGTTCAGCGGCTGCGCGGTGGCGATGGCATGACTGGCGCGGGACGCATCGCGACCGAGGCCGATCTGGATTTGCCGTGCCAGATACACCAGTTGCTGGCAGTCCACTGCACACGCCTTCGGTGCCGTGACCAGTAGTTGCCAGCGCTCTTCCTGCGCCTGCACGCCAAGGTCGGCGCGGGTCTGGCCGTTGCCGATCAGTTCGCCGTGATAGCTGCGGCCTTCCGGCACCCAGAAATTCAGTTTGTACATGCCGGTGGCGAGGATCATCGGGCCGATCACCACGAGCAGGATCAGTAACAGCTGCAAGCGACCCTTGCGCCGGTTCGCCGGCGTTTTCGCTTCAGACATGCTGGGTGGATTCATGGCCGCTCCCATGGTGTTTCTCCTTTGCGTTGTGCCAGCCGAGGTAGATAAAAAGGCCGAGCAGGGCGATCGACATGGCGAACCACTGCACGGCATAAGCGATGTGTTTTTCCGGCCCTGTGGCAACGATCGGCCAGTCGGCCCGGTAGGTTGCGAGGCTGTTTTCTGCGCGTAATTCGTAGGCAAGACCTTCACGGCCCAGAGCTGACCAGAGCCTGGTCGGTTCCACCGCTGTGATCAGCTGCGGCCAGGTTGTGCTGTCCGGGTCAGCGTGTAATTGAAACGTCGCGCCGGGGGAAACGTAGACCCAGGCATCGAGACTCAATGCCTGGGCGGGTGTATTGAATTGCGGCGGTGTGCGCCGGTCCGGCCACGGCAGCCAGCCGCGATTGACCAGCAGCCAGAGCCCGGTCGCCTGATCCTGAAACGGTTGCAGCAGCTCGACGCCAACCTTGCCGTCGCGTTGACGGTTATCCAGCAGCAGACTGTGCGCGGCGTCGAACTGGCCGTGCAGGCGAACCCGGCGAAAGGCCGGATCTTCGGTGTGTGGCAGTTCGGTGCTGGCCATCGGTTCGGCGGCACGGCGTTCGGCGTAGGTGTGCAGCAGCGCGCTTTTCTCTGCGCCACGGCCCAGTTGCCAGAAGCCGAGCGACACCAGCAGCGGCAGCAGGAGGGCGACCACCAGCGTCGGCACGATGCCCGGCCGAAAGCGCTTCATGGCGTCGCCAGAAAGTCATTGGTCGCGATAGCTATACTCAAGTGCATCGCCTGTCCCCCGGAGTCCCACCATGCTCAAAGCAGCCATCGTCCTGATGCTGATTGCCACGGTTGTCAGCCTGTTCAGCGGCCTGTTTTTTCTGGTCAAGGACGACAGCAGCTCGAACCGCCTCGTCATTGCCTTGAGTGTCCGTGTTGCCCTGGCCGCTGTTACCGTCGGCTTGATCGCCTGGGGTTTTTTCAGCGGCCAGTTAGTCTCTACTGCGCCTTGGTAACTTGTAGGAGCCAGCTTGCTGGCTCCTACAACACGTAGACGAAAATGAACAACCCGATCCACACGACATCCACGAAGTGCCAATACCAGCTCGCTGCCTCGAATCCGAATTGGTGCTCGTTATCGAAGTGTCCGCGCAGGATTCGCATCAGCATCACAAACAAAATGATGGTGCCAATGGTTACGTGGGCGCCGTGGAATCCGGTGAGCATGAAGAACGTCGCGCCATAGATGCCCGAACCCAGGGTCAGGCCCAGTTCGTGATAGGCGTGGATGTACTCTTCGGCCTGGAAGCCGAGGAACGCGCAGCCCAGCAACACGGTGATCGCCAGCCAGATTTTCAACGCACCGCGATGGCCCTTTCTCAAGGCGTGGTGGGCGATGGTTATCGTGACGCTGGAACTCACCAGCAACACGGTATTGAGCAACGGCAGGCCCCAGGGGCTGATGACTTCCTTCGGGGGGACAAAGAGTTTGGAGTCCGGGTTGTTCAGCAGCGGCCAGGTCCACTGGAAGGCAGGCCACAGCATGTGGGCGAGGCCTTTGGTGCCTTCGCCACCCAAGGCGGGGCCGGACACATGGCGCACATAAAACAGCGCGCCGAAAAAGGCGATGAAGAACATCACCTCCGAGAAAATGAACCAGCTCATGCCCCAGCGGAACGAGCGATCCATCTGCGCGCTGTACAAACCGCTGCGACTTTCCTTGATCACCGTGCCAAACCAGCCGAACAGCATGTACGCCAGCAGCAGGCCACCGACGAAAAAGATCAGCGGGCCGTGGGATTCCGGCCGCGCCGCTTTCAGATCGTTGAACCAGGTGGCCAGGCCATACACGGTGATGAACATCCCGACCGTGGCGATGATCGGCCATTTGCTTTGGGCCGGTACGTAATAGTGCTCATGAGTTGCCATTTATTGTTCTCCTTATCGGGCACGCTCAGCCGCCAGTATTTACAGCCACCGGTGGATGTCGGGCGGTGATATCGAACAGCGTGTAGGACAGCGTCAGGTGCTTCACTTCCTTGGGCATGTCGCGGTCAACGATGAAACGTACCGGCATCTCGATCCGTTGACCGGGCTGCAGCACTTGCTGGGTAAAGCAGAAACATTCGGTCTTGTGGAAATACGCCGCCGCGTTGCTCGGCGCGATGCTCGGCACCGCTTGCGCGCTCATCGGCCGGTCGGTCGGGTTGTGGGCGATGAAGATCATCTCGTTGACCGCCCCTGGGTTGGCCGTCAACTCATCGCTCTTGGGGTAGAAATCCCAGGACATGTCAGCAGAGTTGGTCGACAGGAACTGCACGCGGACTTGCCGCGAGGTATCGACGGTTTGTTCGCCTTCGTATTGCCCGGCGGTCTTGCCGTTGATGCCGAACGCCTTGCACATCACGTCGTAGATCGGCACCAGGGCAAAGCCGAAGACAAACATCGCCACCACCACCAGCAACAGGCGGGTGACCAGTTTTTTCATCGAAACAGAATCAGCCATGGTTTCCAACCTCCGCACAAAACCCTGTAGGAGCTGGCTTGCCAGCGATGGCGGTGTGTCTGGCACACCGCGTGGAATTCATCGCCAGCAAGCTGGCTCCTACAAGGGTGATGTTCATTTCACTTCCGGCGGCGTGGTGAACGTGTGATACGGCGCCGGTGACGGGATGCTCCACTCCAGGCCTTCCGCGCCATCCCACGGTTTGGCCGGTGCTGGCGGGCCGCCACGGATGGTCTTGATCACGATGAACAGGAAGAAAATCTGCGTGGCGCCGAACATGAACGCGCCGATCGAAGACACCATGTTGAAGTCGGCGAATTGCAGGTTGTAGTCCGGAATCCGCCGCGGCATTCCTGCCAGCCCCACGAAGTGCATCGGGAAGAAGGCCATGTTCATGCCGATGAACGACAGCCAGAAGTGCAGCTTGCCGAGGGTTTCGTCGTACATGTGGCCGGTCCATTTCGGCATCCAGTAGTAGGCCGACGCGAAGATCCCGAAGATCGCCCCCGGCACCAGTACGTAGTGGAAGTGTGCGACCACGAAGTAGGTGTCCTGGTACTGGAAGTCCGCCGGGGCGATGGCCAGCATCAACCCGGAGAAGCCGCCGATGGAGAACAGGATCACGAACGCCACGGCAAACAGCATCGGTGTCTCGAAGGTCAGCGAGCCTTGCCACATGGTGCTGGCCCAGTTGAACACCTTCACCCCCGTCGGCACGGCGATCAGCAGCGTGGCGTACATGAAGAACAGCTCGCCCACCAGCGGAATGCCCACCACGAACATGTGGTGTGCCCAGACGATAAAGGACAGGAACGCAATAGATGCCGTGGCATAGACCATCGAGGTGTAGCCGAACAGCGGCTTGCGCGAGAACGCCGGGATGATCGAGCTGACGGCACCGAAGGCCGGCAGGATCATGATGTACACCTCGGGGTGACCGAAGAACCAGAACACATGCTGGAACAACACCGGATCACCGCCACCGGCAGCACTGAAGAAGCTGGTGCCGAAGTGGATGTCCATCAGCATCATCGTCACGCAACCGGCCAGTACCGGCATCACCGCGATCAGCAGGAACGCGGTGATCAGCCAGGTCCAGACGAACAGCGGCATTTTCATCAACGTCATGCCGGGGGCGCGCAGGTTGAGGATGGTGGCGATCACGTTGATCGCACCCATGATCGAACTGATCCCCATCAAGTGGATGGCGAAGATGAAGAACGTCACGCTTTCCGGCGCATAGGTCGTGGATAGCGGCGCGTAGAACGTCCAGCCGAAGTTCGGCCCGCCACCGGGGGTGAACAGGGTCGACACCAACAGCAGGAACGCCGCCGGCAACAGCCAGAAGCTGAAGTTGTTCATCCGTGGCAGCGCCATGTCTGGCGCGCCGATCATCAGCGGGACCATCCAGTTGGCGAGGCCGACGAAGGCCGGCATCACCGCACCGAAGACCATCACCAGACCGTGCATGGTGGTCATCTGGTTGAAGAATTCCGGCTGGACGATCTGCAATCCCGGCTGGAACAGTTCGGCGCGAATTACCATCGCGAACGAACCGCCCAATAGGAACATGGAGAATGCGAACCACAGGTACAGCGTGCCGATATCCTTGTGGTTGGTGGTCAGCACCCAGCGCATCAGGCCTTTGGCAGGGCCATGGGCGTGCTCGGTATGGGTATGGACAGGGTCATCGATGACAGCCGTCATTTCATGTCTCCTGCAAACAGAGAGGCTGGGCGGGCCGGGGCGCAGTGCCCCGGCCGGTTGCTGGTGTACGCAATAGACCGGGTCATTTGCTTTCCGCCTGTTTCAGCTCCAGCACTTCTTTAGGCGTGACCATGTCGCCCTTGTTGTTGCCCCAGGCGTTACGTTCGTAGGTCACGACCGCTGCGATATCGACTTCCGACAGCTGCTTGCCGAACGCCGCCATGGCGGTGCCAGGCTTGCCGTGGAAGACAATGCCCAAGTGATCCTTGATCGGTCCGGTGGCGATTTTCGAGCCCTTGAGCGCCGGGAACATCGGCGGCAGGCCCTGGCCTTCGGCCTGGTGACAGGCCACGCAAGTGGTGTGATAGACCTTGTCGCCGCGCTCCTTGAGCTCGTCGAGGGTCCATTCCTTGCTGGTCAGTTCTTTGAGTTGCGCAGCTTCTGCCTTGCGCTCGCCCAGCCATTTTTCGTAATCGGCCTTTTCCTTGACCTCGACCACGATCGGCATGAAGCCGTGGTCCTTGCCGCACAACTCGGCGCACTGGCCACGATAGAGACCGGGCTTGTCGACGCGGGTCCAGGCTTCGTTGACGAACCCCGGGATCGCATCGCGCTTGACCGCGAAGGCTGGCACCCACCAGGAGTGGATGACGTCGGCAGAGGTCACCAGGAAGCGCACCTTGGCGCCGATCGGCAGCACCAGCGGCTTGTCGACCTCGAGCAAGTAGTGCTCGCCCTTGGCTTCCTTGTTGTGGATCTGGTCGGCGGGAGTGGCCAGGTTGCTGAAGAACTCGACGTCCTGGCCCAGGTATTTGTAGTGCCACTTCCACTGATAGCCGGTGACCTGGATATCGATATCCGGCTCACTGGCGTCGTACATCTTGATCAGGGTCGCTGTCGCCGGTACCGCCATGGCCACCAAAATGATGAAGGGCACGATGGTCCAGAGGATTTCGACGGTAGTGCTTTCATGAAACTTGGCGGCCACCTGCCCGGTCGAGCGGCGGTGGAGGATCATCGACCAGAACATGGCGCCGAAGACGATGATGCCGATCACTACACAGATCCAGAAAATGGTCATGTGCAGGTCAAATACTGCGTGACTGATTTCAGTCGCTCCCGGCGCCATATTCACAGTCCAGGCCGCTTGTGCCTGACTGAAAATCGACCACAACAGGAGGCCCATCCAGACGTGTGGATGTCGCATCATTGCGGGTTCCCCTTATCGTTCTTGTTATCCCGCCGGCTTTCACCTGCGGCAAGGGAGCGGCATTTTCAGACTACGAACTTGAATCGCCGGGTCTTGCTGCGTGTGCAGTCGGACGTCATCAGCTAACTCCATTCCAACCCGAGTATAGACAGCGACTGCTACCTCGCAATGTGAGGGCGTAAATCATCTGAAACAGCTGGGACTTGCGTTCTAGGTCACGAATGGAGAAGGATGCAGAGGAGTGGTGGCACATCGATATAACTTTGACGTCTCAAGGATGAAATATTTATGACAAATGCGTCTTAGCAGATTTTGGATGCCAGCTAAGTTATGTCTTCCCTATTTCATTGCCTTTGTTTCCTGGAGTTTTCATGAACACCGCCGCATTGCGCGAGCAGATCCAAAAAGCCCAACAACATGAAGCCGAGACCGGCCTGCTGACACGTCAGCTGGAAAGCAAACTGCCTCATCTACACCCATCGATCCAACTGCCGGAGGCGGATGCCAATGGCGTGCTGACGCGTTTTGTAGCCGCCTATATCGATGAAGTTCCTGATCTGCTGGATGCAGCCAATGAAGTCGCCAAGGAAGCGGGTATCGAGTCACAGATCAAACCGGTGCTGAAAATTGCCGAGCAATACTTCCTTCAGCCGCCAGAAATCATGGCAGGGCACGTCGGACTGGACAGCCTGCTGGACGAGGCCTATCTGGCGCATCGGTTTGTCGAAGAGGTCAACGACCTGTACATCAAGCATTTTGGCCAGCCACTGATCCCCTTGGACATGACTGTCGCCAACCTGATCGCTCACCAACTGATCGGTGAGGAATTTGCCAACCAACTGGATGAAGTGGTGCACCACGCGGTGGATAACATGCTCGACGATGAAAGCTTTGCGCTGGAGTCGGTCGAAGCCTACCGCGCGAAGCTCAGCAGCCCGGATACCGGCGCTGCGTGGAAACGCTGGCCATGCATGTCGCGCCGGCTGGGCGTAGGTCTCGAACTGGACCAACCCGCCGCATAACCCCAATGCTCCCTGTAGGAGCGAGGCTTGCCCGCGAAGGCGTCTTTGAATACGCCAAAAGCTTCGCGGGCAAGCCTCGCTCCTACAGGGGTGTTTTAGGCGGTGGAGCCTACTCCGGCGGTGGTTCGCAACCGCCCTTCCAGCCTGCGCTTCAACCCCCGCGCCTCAATCAGCAGCGTCGAACCCTTGGCCGCATTGGCCCGCCCCCATTCCTCAAGCAATTCCAGGCACGAATGATCGATGTAGCTCAGGTTATTGAGTGGCACATGCACCGTCGCGCCGGCGGGGATGGTCCCCAGCACCTGAGTCAGTGCCGGCACCTTGAGAAAGGTCGCCGCCCCGATCAGTCGCAATTCCATCTCACCGTCCTTGGGCAGATCGATCAGGCTGATTTTCAACCGTGAGGCCTTCCACGCCAGTTTCGCCAGTGTCAGACCGAAGCCGATCAGCACGCCCGTCAACAGATCGGTAAAGATGATCGCCAGCGCTGTCGCCGCGTAAGTGAACATCGGCATCCGGCCGTATCGGCCCAGGCTGCGAAAGGCTTTCAGGTCCACCAATTTGAAACCTGTGTAAACCAACACACCCGCCAGGCTCGCCACGGGAATGCTTTGCAGTACGCTCGACAGCAGCAACACGAACGCCAGCAGCCACAGGCCATGGAATATCGTCGACATTCGGGTGGTGGCGCCGGCCTGCACGTTGGCCGAACTGCGCACGATCACGCCGGTCATCGGCAGCGCACCGAGCAGGCCGCAGAGCATGTTGCCCACACCCTGAGCCGACAATTCCCGGTCAAAGTCCGAGCGTTGACCGCTGTGCATGCGGTCTACCGCTGCGGCCGACAGCAGGGTTTCGGCACTGGCGATGAAGGCCACGGCGAAGGCGGCGATCAGCAAGGTCGGGTCGGCCAGGTTGAGCAAGTCTTCGGGTTTCAGCCAGTCGATGGCTTCCGCCAGATTGGCCGGGACTTCCACCCGTTTGACCTGCAAGGCGAGCATCAGGCTGGCGACCGTCGCCAGACCTACGCCCAGTAGCGCTCCCGGAA
This sequence comes from Pseudomonas sp. FW300-N2A2, assembly GCF_017351735.1. Lineage (NCBI taxonomy): Bacteria > Pseudomonadati > Pseudomonadota > Gammaproteobacteria > Pseudomonadales > Pseudomonadaceae > Pseudomonas > Pseudomonas sp. FW300-N2A2. The sequence goes on from NZ_JACNDU010000004.1 coordinate 288,755, forward strand.
TGAAGCGCAGGGAATGTGGGCGGAGTTTTTCCCACAGCCACATCACCGCTATGGTTGCGAGCCCGAGCAAACCGGCTTGCCATCCAAAAGAAGGCAAGGCTTGAGCCACGGCAGCGGGGAAGGCGGCCAGGTTATCCAGCCCGGAAGGTTTCGGCACCGAGTCGAGCATCACATGCACCTGTGACAACACGATCAACACGCCAATCCCGGCCAGCATGCCGTAGACCACCGCCGGCGCCGTTACTCGAAACCAGCAGCCCAGCTTCAAGCGCCCGGCCACCAGTTGCAGGAAACCCGCCAGTAGCAGGATCGGCCCAAGCATGGCGATGCCGTGCTGGCGCACCAGTTCGAATACCAGAACGGCCAACCCGGCCGCCGGGCCACTGACTTGCAGTGGCGAACCGGCAAGCCAGCCCACCACCAGGCCGCCAACGATCCCGGTGATCAGGCCTTTGGCGGGTGGCAGGCCCGAGGCGATGGCGATGCCCATGCACAAGGGCAGGGCGACCAGAAACACGACCACTGAAGCGAGCAGCTCCCGTGGCAGAACAGCTTTGAGTTGCGCTGCACGCATGGTGATTCTCCCGAAGTTTTCTTCAGGCATGGCAAGGCCGGACCGCTGAAACAGCGGCCGGGGTCAAACCACACAGATTTTTAGGAAGATTTAGAAGCGCGCTTTGGGCGTCGCCACTGGAATCGGATGGCTGCCATCGAGCGGCAGGAAACGACCCTGATCGGCGTCATAAGCTTTGATGGCGCTGGTCTCGATGTCGTAGACCCAGCCATGGATGAACAGATGACCGTTCGCCATGCGCGAGGCTACCGAGGGATGCGTACGCAAGTGTTGCAATTGGGCGATGACATTCTCTTCGGTGAGGATGTGCATGGTCTCGTTTTCGTCGGTGCAGTTGCAGTTGTCGTGCACCATGGTTTTCGCGACTTCCGCATGCCGCAGCCAGGCTTTGACCGTGGGCATCTTTTCCAGGCTGTCGGGATTGAGCACCGCACGCATCGCGCCACAATCGGAGTGGCCGCAGATGATGATGTGTTGCACGCCCAGCGCCAGCACCGCGTACTCGATGGCCGTGGATACGCCACCGTTCATCTGGCCGTAAGGCGGTACGACGTTGCCGACGTTACGGGTCACGAACAGATCGCCAGGCGAACTGTGGGTGATCAGTTCGGGCACGATGCGTGAGTCGGCGCAGGTAATGAACATCGCCCTTGGCTGTTGAGCCGTGGCGAGTTTTTTGAAGAGCTCTTCCTGCTGCGGAAAGATCTCATGATGAAAATGCAAAAAGCCGTCAACAATATGCTTCAACGCTGCATCGGCGGTTTCTGCCTCGGTTTGGGCTGAAGCCGACGCAGCCAACGGCTGTTTATCCTTGTCACTCATGAATTCATCCTCATTGGCGGAGTCAGGGAATTTTCCCGTTTTGTCCGGTGTGAAGCCAGTGGCTGTATAAAAAACATCCAGGTCGTAAATCTCGACCCGTCAGTCACTCGATGAACAAGGTAGCGGCCGAATCTTAACTGAAACTGAATGAACCGCTCTAGAACGTGTGTTCCAGATCACAAAAAACGTGACCAGCCTAAATGCGTCGCACGTTTTCCATTACTCACCATAGGCCAATTGTCCTTAAATCAGCGACATCTGGCGACCCGGCGGACAGAAGGCTTCGCAATCCAGATTGAATCCTTCCCGCTGATTGAGCCCCAGGCGTTTGATGGTTTTGGCAAAGCGTTGCGCCAGCAGGTCGGCAAATGGACCTTCGCCCCGCATCCGGCTGCCAAACCGACTGTCGTAGAGCTCGCCACCACGACTCTGGCGGATCAGGCTCAACACATGGGCCGCCCGCTGAGGATAGTGGGCCGCCAGCCATTCTTCGAACAGCGGCGCCACCTCCAGTGGCAGGCGCAGCATCATGTAGGCCGCACTTTGTGCGCCGGCCGCCTGTGCCTCGGTCAACAGGCTTTCGAGCTCGCTGTCGTTGATCATCGGAATCATCGGCGAACACAGCACCCCCACCGGAATCCCGGCTTCACGCATCACCCGGATCGCCCGGAGACGGGCCTTGGGCGCTGCGGCACGCGGTTCGAGGATGCGTTTGAGTTCATCGTCCAGCGTGGTGAGGCTGATCATCACCGCCACCAGCCTTTGCTCGGCGAGTTCGGCCAGCAGGTCCAGGTCGCGAAGAATCAGTGAGCCCTTGGTGATGATGGTCACCGGGTGACGGTAACGCAGCAGCACCTCCAGGGTTTTGCGGGTGATTTTGTGTTCGCGTTCGATCGGTTGATAAGGATCCGTGTTGGAGCCCAGGTTGATTGGCGCACATTGATAGCCGCGTTTGGACAGCTGTTCTTCCAGCACATCGGCGGCGTTGGTCTTGGCGATCAATCGGGTTTCGAAATCCAGCCCCGGCGACATGTCCCAATAGGCGTGGCTGGGCCGTGCGTAGCAATAAATGCAGCCATGCTCGCAACCGCGATACGGATTGATCGAGCGATCGAAGGGCAAGTCTGGCGAGTTGTTGCGGGTGATGATGGTTTTAGCGGTCTCGATGCGCACCTCGGTGCCCTGGGTCATCGGCGCCTCCTGATACCAGCCATCGTCCTCCGCCACCGAGCGGTTTGGCGCGAAGCGGTTGTGCGGGTTGGTGGCGGTGCCGCGACCGCGGGGTGGCAAGGGAGTGCTCATCGGACAATACTCGTAGCTGTATGTGCATACAGTATCGAAGGTTGAGCAAACCGGCCAGTGCCGTTTGGCGCCCTGGCAAAGCAGGATGAGCATTTATTGTGTAATTGATTGACAAGTACAACTTGGCGCAACGCCGGGAAACAAATATCGAATAGCCCCGATGCTAACTTGATAAGTAGTATTCGCTTTGCACGAAGTTCCGTGTATTTACTTATTAAATGGAATTAATAAATGTCGTTATTCAATCAGCGCGGTATCTTTTTACAATTGCTGGCGCCGAGTATTGCCAACCCGCGGGAAGCGCAGGTATCGATGCAACTGGCTCGCAAGGAGCTGGGGTGGGACGCCGTGAATGAGCTGTCGACCGAGGCCTTGGTGGATTCAGCCTACGTGACGGCGGTCTCCAGTGATGGTGGCCGGTCCTTCACTATCAAAGTAGTCAATAGCGATGTGGACGGTGACGGCGATATCGACAGTGATGACAAGGAGAAACTGTTGGCCTTGGCGAAAGCGTATTCCAGTATCGTCAATCCTTAAGCCTGTTATTTAACTAAACCTGTGTGAGATTCATACAGGCTTAGTTGCAATGGGGCATGAAACTACCGTCGTCCATGGTTGATCAATCGTATATAAATGGATGATTCACGATTCTTTGACAGACGGCTCACAGGTCTTTGACTGATCAGGGCTCAATCTGGCGTCGTCATCCCGCCTCTTTGCATACGGTCGCCGAGCATGTCCCTACGTCTTATCCCTGCGATGTGTCTGTCGCTGGTCGCATTCCTCAATCTGACGCTCGCCCACGCTGACGATGCGGTCGCACCCCGTCCTGCGGAGTGGGCTCAATCGGTCGAGGTGCAGTACAACCTCTTCCAGATGTCTCCAACGCTCTACCGCAGTGCATTGCCTGACCGCGGAGCCGTCCCGTTGCTGGAAAAACTCAAGGTCGCCACCGTGATCAACTTCCTGCCCGAGTCGGATTCAAGCTGGCTGGCCACGCCCGGTATAGACCAGGTGCAGTTGCCCTATCGCACCAACCACGTGGATGACGCGGATGTGCTCAAGGCCCTTCGCACCATTCAGGCCGCCGAAGCCAAGGGCCCGGTGTTGATGCACTGCAAGCATGGTTCGGACCGGACCGGCCTGATGGCCGCCATGTACCGGGTGGTGGTGCAAGGCTGGAGCAAGGAAGACGCCCTGAACGAGATGACTCAAGGTGGCTTTGGCGACAGCACCCACTTCAAGGACGGTATTCGTTACATGATGCAGGCGGATGCCGAGAAGCTGCGCACGGCGCTGGCCAATGGGGAATGCAGTACAAGCCCGTTCGCGGCCTGCTCGATGAAGAGCTGGTTCAAGTCGGCCCACGTCGAGTAACAGCACCTCCCACAGCATTGCGCTGCGGGAGGTCATTGCTGCACTCAGTGTTCGTCAGGCTTTTTCTTCAGCTTCGGGTTCGGGAAAAACTGCACGGCCTGAACCTTGGCGTCCGGCGCCTTCAGCGCTGACGTGTTGACCCGTGTGCCCAATTCCTTGGGCACGGACAGGCCTTGTTCATTCAACGTGTCGGAATAACCGCAGCCCACGCACTCGCGATGCGGGACATCGTCTTCGCTCCACATCATCAATTTGTCCGGCTCGCTGCAGGCCGGGCAGACCGCCCCGGCGATAAAGCGTTTTTTCGTCTTCACAGGTCCCTCGCTCATGCTGCTGCGTCCTCACTCAGGCCGCTGTGGCGCAAGAGTGCGTCAATCGACGGGGCACGGCCACGGAAGTCGACGAACAGCACCATCGGCTCCTGCGAACCACCGCGCGCGAGGATCGCTTCGCGGAAGGCGCGACCGGTTTCGGCGTTGAGCACGCCGTCCTCTTCGAACTTCGAGAAGGCGTCTGCCGAGAGTACTTCAGCCCATTTGTAGCTGTAGTAACCCGCCGCATAACCGCCAGCGAAGATGTGCGCAAAGCTGTTCGGGAAGCGGTTGTAAGCCGGCGGGCGCATGACCGAGACCTCGTCGCGTATGCCTTCGAGCACTTGCAGCACGCTGCGGCCATCGCCGTGGGTGGCGTGCAGTTCGAAGTCGAACAGCGAGAACTCGAGCTGACGCACCATCATCAGGCCGGACTGGAAGTTCTTCGCGGCGAGCATTTTGCCCAGCAGGTCCTGCGGCAGCGGTTCGCCGGTTTCGTAGTGACCGGAAATCAGCGCCAGGCCTTCCGGCTCCCAGCACCAGTTTTCCATGAACTGGCTTGGCAACTCGACCGCGTCCCACGCCACGCCGTTGATGCCGGATACGCCGGCGTGTTCGACGCGGGTCAGCAGGTGATGCAGGCCGTGACCGAATTCGTGGAACAGGGTGGTCACTTCGTCGTGGGTCAGCAGCGCCGGTTTGCCGCTGTCGGCCGGGGTGAAGTTGCACACCAGGTTGGCCACCGGGTTTTGCAGCACGCCCTCAGCCGTACGACGACGGTCGCGGGCGCCGTCCATCCACGCGCCGCCGCGCTTGTTGGCGCGGGCGTAGAGGTCAAAGAAGAAGCGGCCGACGTGCTGGCCGTTTTCCTTGATCTCGAACAGGCGAACGTCCGGGTGCCAGGTGTCGAAGCCTTTCTGTTCGGCGATCTCGATGCCGTACAGACGTTGAACGATGGCGAACAGACCGCCCAGCACTTTGTCGATCGGGAAGTAAGCGCGCAGGGCTTCCTGGGCAACGCTGTAACGTTGTTCGCGGAGCTTTTCACCGTAGAAACCGCTGTCCCAGCTTTGCAGGTCCGGGCAGCCTTGTTCGGCGGCGTAAGCCTTGAGCTGGTCCAGATCCTGAGCGGCGAACGGCTTGCTGCGCTTGGCCAGATCGCGCAGGAAACTCAGCACCTGATCGCTGGATTCGGCCATCTTGGTGGCCAGGCTCAGCTCCGAGAAACTGGCGAAACCCAGCAGCTTTGCCAGCTCCTGACGCAGGTCGAGGATTTCTTCCATCACCGGCCCGTTATCGTTCTGGCCGGCATTCGGGCCTTGGTCCGACGCACGGGTGCAGTAGGCGGCGTAGACTTCTTCGCGCAGGGCACGGTCCTGGGCGTAGGTCATCACCGCGTAGTAGCTCGGGAATTCCAGGGTGATCAGGAAGCCTTCCAGATCTTTGGCCTGCGCAGCCGCAGCCATTTGTGCCTTGGCCGAATCGGTCAGGCCGGCGAGGGCGGCTTCGTCGGTAACGTGCTTGGTCCAGGCTTGAGTCGCGTCGAGCAGTTGGTTGGAGAAGCGGCTGCCCAGTTCGGAGAGCTTGCTTTGTACTTCGGCGTAACGTTTCTGCTCGGCTTCTGGCAGGTCGATACCCGACAGGCGGAAGTCACGCAGGGAGTGTTCCAGGATAGTTTTCTGCGCGACGTCGAAACCGGCGGCTTCAGGGCTGTTGGCCAAGGCTTCGAAGGCCTCGAACAGTTCGCGGTTCTGGCCCAGCTCGGTGGAGTAGGCGCTGAGCGCTGGCAGGCAGGACTCGTAGGCTTCGCGCAATTCGGGGCTGTTGCACACGGCGTTCAGGTGACTGACCGGGCTCCAGGCAGCGCCAAGGCGATCGTTGAGTTCGTCCATCGCCAGCACCAGGCCGGCCCAGGTTGGTTGTTTACCCTGGGTTTTGAGGATCTCGATAATCGCGGCGCGGTTGTCAGCCAGGATCTGTTCAATGGCCGGTTGCACGTGTTCGGCCCGGATCGCCGAGAACGGCGGCAGGTCGTAGGACTGCAAAAGAGGGTTGTTCACGCTCACGTTTGGCACCTTGGCTGGAAGAAACATGCGGCCATCTTAATTACAATCGACGCTCACCGCAGCTATCGGCAACAGAGAGAAACCCTATCGTGACCCTTCGCAAGTATCAGAACCACACGCCGCTGCTGGGCAAAGGCGCTTTTGTCGACAGTTCGGCGGTGGTGATCGGCGACGTCGAAATCGGCGATGACAGCTCCGTTTGGCCGCTGACGGTGATCCGCGGCGACATGCACCGCATCCGCATCGGTGCGCGCACCAGCGTGCAGGACGGCTGTGTGCTGCACATCACCCACGCCGGGCCGTTCAACCCCGATGGCTTTCCGTTGCTGATCGGCGACGACGTGACCATCGCGCACAAAGTCATGCTTCATGGATGCAGCGTGGGCAACCGCGTATTGATCGGCATGGGCAGCATCGTCATGGACGGTGCGGTGGTCGCGGATGATGTGATCATCGGCGCCGGTAGCCTGGTGCCACCGGGCAAGCGCCTGGACAGTGGTTTTCTGTATGTGGGGAGTCCGGTGAAACAGATCCGCCCGCTGACGGACAAGGAAAAAGCCTTTTTCAGCTACAGCGCGGCGAATTACGTGAAGCTCAAGGACCTGCATCTGGCCGAAGGCTACGATCAGCTCTGACCCCGGCGCTCTTATTCAGGATTCAAAATGCATTACCAAACCGTTTTGTTCGACCTCGATGGCACCCTGACCGACCCGCGCGAGGGCATCACCCGTTCGATCCAGTTCGCCCTGAGCAAACTCGGCATCGAAGAACCCGACCTGACCAAGCTTGAACACTTCATCGGCCCGCCGTTGTTGCAGGCGTTCATGCAGTTCTACGACTTCGACGAGCCCAAGGCGTGGGAGGCGGTGAATTTTTACCGCGAGCGCTTCAAGGTCACCGGTCTGTACGAAAACCGCGTGTTCGATGGTGTCACGCCGCTGCTCGAAACCCTCGGCGGGCAAGGGCGTCAGCTGTACATCGCGACCTCCAAGCCGTGGATCTTCGCCCGGGAAATCGCCCGGCACTTCGACTTCGCCAAACACTTCAAGGTGATTTACGGCAGCGAGCTGGATGGCACGCGGACCAACAAAGTCGAGTTGATCGCCCACCTGATGGCGGAAGAAGGCCTGGACCCGGCCAACACCTTGATGATCGGCGACCGCAAACACGACCTGATCGGCGCACGCAGCAATGGGCTGGATGCGGCGGCGGTGGGTTATGGGTTTGGCAGTCGCGAAGAGCTGAGCGCGGAAGCGCCGACCTATCATTTTGAAACGCTGGATGAGATGCATCAGGCGTTTTTGCAGCGCTGATAAGTACGCCTTCGCGGGCAAGCCTCGCTCCTACGGATCTTCATCAGTGCTGTAGGAGCGAGGCTTGCCCGCGAAGGCGTCCGCCGATACACATCCGGATCAACTGTTCTCACTCAAAACCCTTCTTGTCGTTCTAGCCTGAAGAGGCGGGCCACGATCAAGGAGGATCATCATTGCCGGAGTTAAAACACGCTCACCGATTGCGCACAGGACGATATTCGGAGTCCGGACAGATTTACCTACTGACAGCGGTGCTTTTGAATCGAGAACCGTTGTTCCGCGACTTCTACAATGGGCGTTTGGTGGTTGATGCTTTTCGAACGGCAGAGTGAGAAGAGTTTGCGACGTCGCTAGCCTGGGTCGTCATGCCCGATCATTTCCATTGGTTGATCGAGCTAAAAAATACTCAGCTACCCAAGTTGATGGCTCGGACCAAATCACGCATTGCAGTGACGCTTAATCGTTCAGTTGGCCGCCAAGGTCCGGTTTGGCAACACGGTTATCATGATCGCGCCATTCGAAAGGAAGAGGACTTGCAGGCGGTTGCTCGCTACATCGTCGCTAACCCGTTGCGTGCGGGTTTGGTTGAGAAGGTAGGGAATTATCCACTGTGGGATGCAATCTGGTTGTGACCTTTAAGGGCCTCTTCGCGGGCAAGCCTCGCTCCTACAGATGTTCATCAGCCCTTGTAGGAGCGAGGCTTGCCCGCGAAGAGGCCTATTCAGTCACCGGAAATTTTCGATTCCGCCAAAGCCTTCAATGCCGCCTTGCGCTCAGTAACCTCCAAAGGACCAAGCTTCTCCACCGCCGCATAAAACTTCACCCAATCCCCACCCGCTTGCCGGAACAACGCCGCAAACGCCGGCACCCACTGGTCGTACAAACCAAACGGCAACAACCGCGCATTGTTCATCGGCGCGTTGATCCACGCGTCATAGCGTTTATCTCCAGCCCATTGGCTGTCGCGTATCTGCCGGTATTCCGCTCGTAGCCGCTCGAACTCAGCGGCTTTGCGTTGGCGCATCTGTTCGGCGGGTAGCGGCTGGGCATACAGCTGTTCAAGTCGCGAGCGCGTATCCAGAACCAGCTGAATGAACTGATCCCGTCGCTGCGCCTGGGCGCCGTTGTCCGGCGCCAACCCGCGATGGGCGCGCCACTGCCGAGTGCCTTCCTGTTCAACGAACGTGGCGAAAGACTCGTTGAACTCCGTGTCGTCCTTCACATAAAAGCGCTGATGCGCCAGTTCATGGAAGATCAGCGTTGCCAACCGTTCATCGCCCCAACCCATCATCGAACTGATAATCGGATCGTTGAACCAGCCGAGCGTCGAATAGGCCTCGACGCCGCCGATCGACACGTCCATACCTTGCAGTCGCAGCAACGCCGCCTCACCACGGGCCGCGCTCTGGTTGTAATAGCCGCGGTAGGCGACGCAACCGGCGACGGGAAAGCAGTGGTTTTGCGGCGTCAGGGAAAATTCCGGCGTGGCGAACACGTTCCAGACTACGAACGGTCGGCCAATGTCGGCGTACAAACGGTAGCTCTGGTTATCCGGCAGATGCAGCTGCTGGCTGGCAAACGCCCGGGCCTTTTGCGACTGGGCTAGATGCGCACGCAGCTTTTGATCGCGGGTGGGGTCGGCAATCACATCGGAAACCGGCTCCCGAGCCCGCAGCAATTGCAGCTGGCCACTGGCCAATTGGCTGTAATAGCTGACGCTGGCGCAACCGTTGAGCAACAAAAACAACACACCCGGAAACAAAACACGCAAAACGCGATCAAGTAACCCAAGGCTTGGAAGCGGCCTGATCAAAATAAAATCATCCCTGGAGAGTCTTCCCGCAAGACTATCCCGCCTGACTGGAGCTCCGCTATGCGCAAGATGATGCTGACGGGAGGCCTGTTGTTGCTGACAGGCTGTGCAGGATTCGGATTACCTCACCATGATCCGTCTCAAGCGTGGATCGATCTCGATACACCGCAGGAAGACACCGCACTGCAAGCGCTGGAAGTCGATGACAAGGCCTCCACCGACAAGCGCTACTTCGAGGTCCAGCCCGGCAGTCATGAATTGACGGTGCGATATCTGTTCCCGGTCGATCCGAGCAACATCGGGCCGGACGCCGAGCCACTATGGCGCGATTGCCAACTGAATGTGAAATTCAACAATTTCAACGCGGGTGAGAAATATCAGCTGCAAGCAGGGAATATCGGTTTTCGGCCGTGGGCCAAGCTCTATGACCAACAGCGAAAAGTGATAGGCCAAGGCACTCCGGCAGGCTGTCAACGGACCTGATCGGCGTTATGCTGAATGTCCAATCCTCGGGACATTCATCATGCGCAGGTTATTGCTATTGCTCGCGGCAAGCGCCTTTGCCGGTTGCCAGAGCCCGTTACCGGCGGTCAATCCTCAGATGGCCTGGGTCGAGTTTTCTACGCCATTCCCCAACGATAAGTTGCTGATGGCGGAACGACTGGACAAGCAGCGACTGCGCGACGGGCGTTTCTTCCAGGTGACGCCCGGCAGCCATGAGCTGGTCGTTCGATTCGACTTTGAAGTGCCCGGTGGCGGGGGCTTTGGTGTGATGAGCGGTCCCACGGAACGGTTGTGCTACTTGACCATCAACTACGATCATTTCGAAGCAGGCCAGCGTTATGTGCTGGAAGGCCGTTCGATAGCGTTCACTCCCGGCGCTCGTTTGTACAACGCCAAGCGGGAAATCGTCGCTGAAGACCGAGCGTCCTATTGCCTCATGTGAGGCGGATCAACTGTCGTTCTTCTGGTAAATGATGGCTTTGGTGCCGTTGTCGCAAGTGCCGACGACCATCGCGGCGTCATGCTGGGCGGCCTCTTCCTTTGACACGATTTCCAGCGTGTAGGAGGGCACGGCATTCGCCTGAATCTTCACTTCGATCTCATTCTTGAGTTCTTCGCAATCCTTGGGCGCAGCGAGTGCCGAAGTGGCCAGCACACTGCAGATAATCGCCAGGGCAAAACGTTTCATGGTTGAAGCTCCTTTGAGGCAGCACGCAGGTTGATGCGTTTTCACTGCTGTCATTTATTCGACCACAGGGACGCCAGCCGGGTTTTGTTTCAGCGCAAAAAAATCGCAGCCTGTCGAAGGCTGCGATTTTTTTTGCCCGATAAGACGGGTCTAGAGCAGCGTCGCATCCAGGCTGATTTTCGCATTCAGCACTTTGGACACCGGGCAGCCTTCTTTGGCTTTATTGCTCAGTTCCTCGAACTGCGCCTGGGTCGCCCCAGGGATTTTCGCCTTCAGGATCAACTTCACCGCAGTGATCGCAAACCCTCCGTCGACCTGGTCCAGCGTGACCTCGGCATTCGTATCGATGCTGTCAGCCTTGAGACCGGCGTCGCCGAGAATCATTGAAAAAGCCATGGAGAAACAACCGGCGTGGGCCGCGCCGATCAGCTCTTCCGGATTGGTGCCTTTACCGCCTTCGAAACGTGCCTTGAAGCCGTAGGGGGCTTCTCTGAGAACACCGGTTTCGGTGGAAATCGAGCCGATGCCGGTTTTCAGGTCGCCTTCCCAATGCGCCGATGCTTTCTTGGTAATAGCCATGTCTGCCTCCTCAAGATCCGGCGCGAAGCGTCGCGCCTTCGTGGTTTTCGGTTGCCAGGGTTCTGAGGATAGACGGCGGTGCAAAGTTCACCTGAATTCATTAGTCCTACCGTTTTCGTAGGTTTTTTTGTCTCGGCTATTGAAACTCGGGTATATGCCCTCATTGCATGAAGCACGCTTATGGATTCGGCAGGTTTTCGTTTGCAAGAAAAAACCTGCGACCTCAACTGGAGAAGCAGGTTTATGAAACGACTGTCCGATATCAAGTTCTCGACCCTTGATCTGGTGCCCGTGCGCGAGAACGGCAGCGCGGCCCAGTCGCTGCGCAATTCCCTGGACCTGGCGCAGCACGTCGAAAAATTTGGCTACAACCGCTTCTGGGTGGCCGAACACCACAACATGGACGGCATCGCCAGCTCCGCGACCTCGGTGTTGCTGGGCTATCTGGCCGGCGGCACGTCGACCATTCGGGTCGGTTCAGGTGGCGTGATGTTGCCCAACCACGCGCCATTGGTGATTGCCGAGCAGTTCGGCACCCTCGAAAGCCTGTATCCGGGCCGGATCGACCTGGGCCTGGGCCGCGCACCCGGTTCCGATCAGATGACTGCACGCGCCTTGCGTCGTGAGCGTTCCGGCAGTGCCGATGATTTCCCTGAAGATGTGGCGGAGCTGGTGCGCTACCTCGGTCCACGCACGCCAGACCAGCGAATCATCGCCATGCCGGGCACCGGCACCAACGTCCCGGTCTGGTTGTTGGGGTCGAGCCTGTTCAGTGCACAACTGGCAGGTGAGCGCGGTTTGCCCTACGCGTTCGCTTCCCATTTCGCACCGCGCTTCATGCATGAGGCGATTCGCGTCTATCGCAATCACTTCAAGCCTTCAGCGGTATTGGACAAGCCCTACGTGATGCTTGGCGTTCCGCTGGTAGCGGCTGACACCGACGAGCAGGCCGAGTATCTGGCGACATCGGTTTACCAGCGCATCCTCGCGTTGATGCGTGGGCAAAGCCTGGTCCAGCGTCCGCCGGTGAAAACCATGGATGGCCTGTGGCTGCCCCATGAGAAAGACGCGGTGCATGATTTCCTGGGACTGGCGATGGTGGGTAGCCCGCAGAAAATCCGCGCCAAGCTGGACGTATTGATCGAGCAGACCCAGGCAGACGAGCTGATTTTTACCTGCGACCTGTATGAACATGCCGATCGCGTGCATTCCTATGAGCTGCTAGCGCAAGTCATGAAGGGCTGACGCTTAAACAGCGCGCATAAAAAAGCCGACGCCATTGCGTCGGCTTTTTCGTTTAACGATGGAATCGGCCTACCGTTTGTAGACGATTTCCTTGGTGCCTTTCTCACAGGTGCCGACGACTTTTCCGCCAGCAGCGCTGCCCTTATCAACGATTTCCAGTGAGTAGCCAGAAACGCCTTTGGCATCCAGCTTCGCTGCGATTTCGGCTTTCAGCTCTTCGCATGGCTTGCCGTCAGCAAACGCCGCGCCCGCAAGGCTCAACAAACCTACCGCCAACATAAACTTCTTCATCGGTCGCATTCCCTGGTCGGATCAAAGGGAGCATCCAGCCATCAGCCGGATGCACTCATGTAGCGCTTTGCCATTCCCTATGGCACTCGGCCAGCGCGCAAGTTCAGAAGACTAGCTCAATCTTAGCTGCTGGCAATCCGGAACCCGACCTTGAGCGTCACCTGGAAGTGCGCTGCCTTGCCGTCCTTGATGTGCCCGCGGGTTTCGGTCACTTCGAACCATTCCATGTACTTGAGACTTTTACTGGCTTCGGCCAGCGCGTTGTTGATGGCGTCTTCAATGCTGCTGGTGGATGAGCCGACAAGTTCGACTTTCTTGTAAGTGTGATGGTCAGTCATGGGCGTTCTCCTCAGGGTGTGAAATACAGCCTAGCAGTGATTTTTCGTATTACTTCTGCCGGCCTTCAAGAGGCAGAAGTTCAGATTTACTGCACTTTCTTGAACCTCTGAAGTCCCAACCAACACACGCCACTCATCATCAATGCAGGAGAGCCACCATGGCCAATACCTCTTTACGTAAAGCCTCATTGCAAAGCATGGAAGCCGAGATCGAGAGTCTGTTGAAGTCTTTGGAGAACCTGAAGGACGACGCCTCGGACGAGTCGCGTAAAACCCTCAAGGCGTTGAAAGCCAACGCCGAGAGCGCCCTCAAGCATTCGCGTCATTTGCTCAGCGATGCGTACGAAGAAGTTAAAGTCAAAACCCGTGAAACCGGGATCGCCACTCGGGACTACGCCCAGGAACACCCTTGGACTACAGCCGGTGTCGCGGTGGGGGCGTTGGGTCTGCTCGCGGCCTATCTGCTGTGTAAACGCGGCGATTAATCCGTCTGGCGCAGCTCGTTTTTCAGCCACTGCGCCAGTTGCCGAGCGCGTCCGTCCGCGGCGCGCTTGGGTAGCCACAACGCCAGTTGCGCCGGGGTTTCGCTGAAACCCCACGGCGCAACCAGGCGCCCTGCCTTCAAGTCCTCGGCGACTAAAGGTTCAGGGGCAATCGCGACACCGAGACCAGCCACTGCCGCCTCCAGCAAATAATACAAATGCTCGAAGCCCTGCCCGTACTTCAACGCTTTGGCGTCGAGGCCGCTTTGCTGCGCCCAGCTTGGCCAGGCCTGCGGACGGGAAGTGGTGTGCAGCAACGGCTGCTTCAACAGCGCGCTTGCTGGCGCCTGTTGAAGCAGTTCGTAATCGGCGAAGCGTGGACTCATGACCGGGCCGATGCGTTCGCTGGCCAATTCGTAAACCTGCATGTCCGCAGGCCATGGCGGCTCGGCGAACACCAGCAAGGCGTCCAGCCCCGGACGACGGGGATCGAGATCGCCTTCTCCGGCGGACAAGTGCAGGCGCAGGTCCGGTAGATCAGCATTCAACCGACCCAGACGCGGAATAAACCAGCGCGCCAGCAGACTGCCCGAACAGCCGAGCACGAACGGCGCGTCGGCGGTGCTTTGGGTCAACTCGGCGCAGACCGTGCGCAAGCGCTCAAAGGCTTCAGCGCTGGCATCGCGCAATCGCACGCCGGCATCTGTGAGTTTAAGGCCGCGACCATCCTTGATGAACAGACTCACCCCGAGATGCTCTTCGAGCACTTTCAATTGCCGGCTGACTGCACCATGGGTGACGTGCAGCTGTTCGGCGGCCTGGCTGACGCTGTTCAGGCGGGCAGTGGCTTCGAAGGCGCGAAGCGCGTTCAGCGGGGGAAGGTCGTGGCTCATGTGATCTGTGAGTTTTCCTGACAGGTTGTGGCGATCTTATCGGTTTTCAGCCTGAAGCGTCAGGGGTAGAGTTAAGCCCACTCTCTTTTCAAAAGCTTCAACTCACCCATTCAACCGGAGCGACCCATGACCCAGACTAATCTGCGCAACGGCCCCGACGCCAACGGCCTGTTTGGCTCGTTCGGCGGCCGCTACGTCGCCGAAACCCTGATGCCGTTGATCCTCGATCTGGCCCGCGAGTACGAAGCGGCCAAGGAAGATCCGGCATTCAAAGAAGAATTGGCCTACTTCCAGCGCGACTATGTCGGACGTCCAAGCCCACTCTATTTCGCTGAACGCCTGACCGAGTTCTGCGGCGGCGCGAAGATTTATCTCAAGCGTGAAGAGCTGAACCACACCGGCGCGCACAAGATCAACAATTGCATCGGCCAGATCCTGCTGGCGCGGCGCATGGGCAAGAAACGCATCATCGCCGAGACCGGCGCCGGCATGCACGGCGTGGCGACGGCCACCGTGGCCGCGCGTTTTGGCCTCGACTGCGTGATCTACATGGGCACCACCGACATCGAGCGTCAGCAAGCCAACGTGTTCCGCATGAAACTGTTGGGCGCCGAGGTGATCCCGGTCGTGGCCGGCACCGGCACCCTGAAAGACGCGATGAACGAAGCGCTGCGTGACTGGGTGACCAACGTCGACAGCACCTTCTACCTGATCGGCACCGTGGCCGGTCCGCACCCTTACCCTGCGATGGTTCGCGACTTCCAGGCCGTCATCGGCAAGGAAACCCGTGACCAACTGCAAGCCCAGGAAGGTCGTCTGCCCGACAGCCTGGTCGCATGCATCGGCGGTGGCTCCAACGCCATGGGCCTGTTCCACCCGTTCCTTGACGACAAGAGCGTCGAAATCATTGGTGTCGAAGCGGCCGGTTACGGCATCGAGACCGGCAAGCACGCGGCCAGCCTGAATGGCGGCGTACCGGGCGTATTGCACGGCAACCGCACTTTCCTGCTGCAGGATGACGACGGCCAGATCATCGACGCCCACTCGATCTCCGCCGGCCTCGACTACCCAGGCATCGGCCCGGAACACGCCTGGTTGCATGACATCGGTCGCGTTCAATACACCTCGGTGACCGACGACGAAGCCCTCGACGCGTTCCACAAGTGCTGCCGTCTGGAAGGGATTATTCCTGCACTGGAAAGCGCCCATGCCTTGGCCGAAGTGTTCAAACGCGCACCGACCCTGCCGAAAGATCACCTGATGGTGGTCAACCTGTCCGGTCGCGGGGACAAAGACATGCAGACCGTGATGCACCACATGGAAAACTCTCAACAAGTGCAGTCCCAGCAGGAGAAACACTGATGAGCCGCCTGCAAACGCGTTTTGCCGAACTCAAGGAACAAAACCGCGCCGCCCTGGTGACCTTTGTCACCGCCGGCGACCCGAGCTATGACACTTCCCTGGCGATCCTCAAAGGTTTGCCGGGTGCTGGCGCCGACGTGATCGAGTTGGGCATGCCTTTCACCGACCCAATGGCTGACGGCCCGGCGATCCAGCTGGCCAACATCCGCGCCTTGGGCGCCAAACAGAACCTGGCGAAAACCCTGCAAATGGTTCGCGAGTTCCGCGAAGGCAACAGCGATACGCCGCTGGTGCTGATGGGTTACTTCAACCCGATCCACATGTACGGCGTACCGCGCTTCATCGCCGATGCCAAAGAGGCCGGCGTGGATGGCCTGATCGTTGTCGACCTGCCGCCCGAGCACAACGGCGAACTGTGCGACCCGGCCCAGGCTGCCGGTCTGGACTTCATTCGTCTGACCACCCCGACGACCGATGATGTGCGTTTGCCGACGGTCTTGAACGGCAGCTCCGGTTTCGTTTACTACGTGTCTGTGGCTGGTGTGACCGGTGCCGGTGCGGCGACGCTGGAGCACGTTGAAGAAGCGGTGGCCCGTCTGCGCCGTCACACTGATCTGCCGATCAGCATCGGTTTCGGTATTCGTACACCGGAGCAAGCGGCGTCAATCGCGCGCCTGGCCGACGGTGTGGTGGTGGGTTCGGCGTTGATCGATCACATCGCCAATGCCTCGACGCCGGATCAAGCGGTCGATGGCGTGTTGAGTCTTTGCGCGGCATTGGCCGATGGCGTGCGTCAGGCCCGCGTCAGCTGAAGGTAAAGTTCCTGATACAGAGGAATTAGAGCCTCGCGGTACAGACTAAATAGCAAGACCGAGGGCTTCAAGACTACGTTCTGAAGCCCTTTTTGCTGTGTGTGCCGTGAGGAAAGACCCGATGAAAATGCCGAAACGTCTGATTGCCAGCCTGGGTGTGCTGATGCTCAGTGCCACCCCGTTGCTGCACGCCAGCGCCGATCAGCGCGACGATCACGACCGCGGCGGTCAGCAGCAGGGCCATTACGATAACCATGGCGATGACCATCGCGGCCCGCAGGACAACCATCGCGGTGGCCCTCCGCCACGGGACTTTGGTCCGGTGCGCCAGACGATTCATGACAATCATGGCTACTTCGTACGGGGTGCGCCGCCACCTCCAGGCATTCATCTGGAGCGTGGTCGGCCATTGCCGCACGGTTATTACGGCGAACGCCTGGACAACCGCGCGCTGAGTCGGCTGCCGTATTACCAGGGTTACGAATGGCGCCGCGCGGGGGGCGACATTGTGCTGATCGCCGTGGGTACCGGGATCGTCTATGAAATTCTGGAAGGGGTGCTCTGACGTGATGAAACTGTAGGAGCGAGCCTGCTCGCGATGGTCGTTAACGATAACGCGTGTTTCCCGACGGAACCCGGCGCTTTCAAGTCCATCGCGAGCAGGCTCGCTCCTACAGTGGGCAGCAATTACTACGGCAACTCCAATCCGCCCGCTGCTTTGTGCAATTTACGCAAATGCTCGCCAACCTGCTTCAGGTTGGCTTCGTTGGCAGCCATCTCCGCCGCACGACTCGGGTCGAGCAGCGCTCTCACTTCCTTGTCCAGGTCGCCGGTCAGCGCCTGGAGCTGCTTTTGCCTCAGGCTGCTTTCCGATTCCAGGCGTTGCCACTCGCTGGGTTGTGGCAAGCCATAACCGCCGGTACCGAGCAGCTCCGCCGGACGACTGAGGAAGCCGCTGTTGGCGAGAATCTGCTTCAACGTCGCATTGGCCTTGTCCATACCGCCGTTCTGCAATTCCCGGGCACCGAGATAGCGTTGCTTCACTTCGTCCTGGGCCAGCACCAGTTGTTGTCGGAAAGCGGCCTGTTCCAGTAGCAGCAAAGCCGCGCTGGTGCGCAGGTCAGCCTGATCAATCCATTGACGACGCTCTTCAGCCTTCAAGGCCAGCCAGTCTTCGACCTTGTCCTGTTTGATCGGCAGGTGCTTTTTCAGCACCTCGAACATCGCTTGATAGCGATCGCGGAAAGAGTCGAAGCGATAGCCCAGACGCAGCGCTTCGCGAGGATCGTCCAGCACGCTGGTATCCGCCAGGCCGCGACCCTTGAGCACTTCCAGCAAGCCGTTGGGCATGATGTTGTCCAGCCCGACCAGCTTTGCGTTGTTGGTGCCGCTGCGCAGCAACTTCAGGCCTTCTACCGCGCAGTTGTTGGACAGGAAGAAGTAATTGCCGTCGTAGCTCCAGTGCATCTCGGCGGCGTGTTCCACCACGTCTTCGATCTCGTTGCGCGACAGGTTCAGCGGCACCGAGGCGAGGCTGCGCAATTCGGTCTTGGTGTACTCATCGATGACCTGGGCCAGCGGCAGGACAAACAGGCGCGACGGGTATTTGCCGACCAATCCATCCCAGCTCGACAGCTGTACATCACCGACGAAGGCGCGGTAGGACAACACCAGGTGTTGATCCAGATCCAGCCGGCAATCCGGCCCTCGTGGCCGGCCGGGAGCACAGATCACCAGGCGCAACATGCTGTGGCCCCAGCGGCTGACCCAGTTCTGGTTGGCTTCGGCCAACAGATAATCCACGGCATACACCCGCTCCGGATCGACCTGGCCCAAAGGCTGTTTGGCGAAGTCGTTACCGGCATTGAGGAAGGCGAACGATTTACCGCAGGTGTCTTTGGCGGCGGGAGCCCAGCCGAAATGTTCTTTGTAGTAGCGATAGAGCGCAGGGCGGCGACAGACGTAGCTCGGGTCGAGGAGGAAGTACTCCATGTTCACCGCGACGAACTCCTTGGGACTGCTGGTCTCGTAGATGTCCGGGCTGCGGGCGATCTGGCGGTTGTACTGTTCGCGCTCGCCGCGACGGCCCACGTATTGCGGCCAGCCTGCGAGGTCGAGCAGGCGCGGGTCATCGCTGAGGGTAAAGCGTCGGTCGGACTGGCCACGGCATTCATCCGGGATACCGATCAGGCCGGAACTGTTGGTGCGCCGGGTGCAGCGCTGGATCAGCGTGCGTTCGGCGGCTGGCCAAAAACGCGAGCGGTCATAGATGTGGGTGAGTTCGTGCAGCACCGTGGCCAGCATTTCCCTGCGCACTGTGCCGTGGGGGCGATAAGTCTTCTTGGTTGCGGCGCTGCCGTCGGTGAGGCTGGCGAGCAGGTTGCGGTTCAGGTCGAGTTCGGACACCAGCGACGCCTGGCCGTAGGCATTGCTCGGCATGTCATCGGTCCAGCCAACGTCGATGCGTCGGTCGAGTTGCTCGATGAACCGCGGCGGCAACGCCTGCATGGCTTCATCAAGCAGCGCCTGGCTGGCCTGCTGTTGCGCGGGGCTCAGGCCTTCGGTCTTGAGCTGTAATTGCAGTCCGGCCTGAGCCGTGTTGCCGAGCAGCAACATGGCCCCCATCAGAAGCCAGGCATTTAGCGACCTCACAGTGCGAGGATGGCTTCGGCGATGACCTGATCACTGGCGTCCCGAGCTTCCGGCACGCGGGTGCGCAATAGGTTGAGCGCTGCTTCCAGGTGCGCGCCTCGGATATCGCCATCACTGGCGACGAAACTGGCGGCATCGTCATGGGCTTCTCGAACGATTTTCGCGTCACGGATGGACGTCGTGGTATCGGAAGTGAAATCAAGGGTCCGGCGAGTGGCGTTGATGAGGATGTTGCTGGTGGCAACCAGGGTGTGCGCCTGGGTTACATCGGCCAACAGCAGCAGGCCAAGGGTGGCGACAATCAGCGGGCTACGCATGGAACGACTCCGGAGGAACGAGGATAACTATTGGACGAGAATAGCGTGTGCCAGTTCAAGGTCGCTTGCATGAAGTTTTGGCTGGGTCTGGCGCAGGTAAATCAGGGCCGACTCCAGTTGTGCGCCTCGCAGTTGGCCGTCACTGGCGATAAATGAAGCGGCGTCATCCCTGGCGGCGAGCAGAAGCTTACGGTCGAAGGGTGCGGAGGTCACCATGCTTGTGGCGTAGCCAGTAGCTACGACGCCTTGCGTCGTCAGGTCGAAGGCATGGGCCTGGCTTGCCCAACTGGCCGCCATGAGAACCGGAGTGATCAACAGACAGGTAAGAAAACGCATGAGACTCGACAGTTGAAAACGAGTCCCAAGGCTAGCGCAACGCCCGGTTTAGAGCCAGCGCCGAAACATCGGGACACGTTGGGCGTGTCCCGGATATGGCTGACGCCTGGTTAGATCGTCAGGATGGCCTGAGCCAGTTGTGCGTCAGTCGCGTTCAGTTGAGGGGCCTGGTGGCGAATGTGGTCGAGTGCGCTTTCCAGTTTCACGCCACGAATGGCGCCTTCGCTGGCGACGAAGCTGGCGGCGTCGTCACGGGCCGCGCGTACGATCTTGTCATCGCGAAAGGACGAGGTGACATCGGAAGTGGCATCGGACGTAGCCTTGAGTGCACCGACGACGGCATCGGTGGTCACGATGAAGCTGGTGGCGTGGGAATTGGCAGCCACGGCAAGCAGGGCTGCAGCGCTGAGCAGACGAAGACGGGACATGGTGTAACTCCTTTTGGTAAACCGATTGAGAGGTGGCGCGGTGTCTGTTGAGTCAGACGCCTGTCGCGCAGTCATCGCCACGTTCTGGCTTGATATTAGGCCTGTAGGTGTCGATTCGCACAGTCCCGTCTGTTCAGGCGGACATCAGCGCCAGAACGGCTTATCCAATTCTTTGACACGATCTGAATGACTGATGCCCAGGTCAGACAGCTGCCTGCCGTCGAGTTGCGCCAGTAATCGCCGGGTTCTGGCCCTTTCGAGGCTGTTGGCGAGGCCTCTGAACACTCTTCCAAGCCAGGTAAACCGAGGCTTGGATTGCGAAGTGGTCGCGGGGAGATCCAGTGGATGATCCATGGTGCAGTCCTTTTGCTGGCAGGTCGGGATTTCATGATGATCCCGCCCGGTTCGCCAAGACAGACACACACGCTTGAAATTGTACTGGTTCAGTTTTGAATAAAATCAAACTGTACCTGTAGTTGAGTGTACTTATTGTTTTGAGGATTTCATCACCCCAAAACGACAAAACCCGTCGTGGTTTCCCACGACGGGTCTTGTTTGTTCAATTCGGGTGCTGGCGGTTGACCTTAAAGATCAGAGCCAGCGACGCTAACTTAGCGCCAGAACGGCTTGCTCAGCTCTTCGTAGCGTTGTGCTTCGCTAATCCCGGCGTCAGCCAGCAGACGCGAATCCAGGCGAGCCAGTTGGTGGCGGCTGGAGATGCGGCGCTGCCACAGCATCAGGTTGGCGATAACGCGCAGAGGCATGGAAGCCTGGGTTTTTGCAGCGGTGTCTTCGAAGAACAGATCGGAACTGAGTGTACGTTCCATGGTTTTCATCCTTCCGCTTGTGGCGGGATTAGGTAGTGGTTTAACTGATGCCAATGATCCTCTCGTTTGGCCAGTCTCTCTAGATACAGTTCACCTGTATTGTGAGGGACCAGTTAACTGTTAAAGGGTGGTGTACTGGTCTAAATTGAGGCAACTGTACCTGTCGGCACTGTTATGGTGCGTTTTTGGTGATTCTGGTCGAAAAGGTAGGGCGTTACGGTAGGAAATGACCAGTACAGCAGTACAGTTTTAAACACATTTCTGCCTGGCAATAGTCCGCTGTCGAAACTGTGTTTGCGACAGCGGCTATCTGTATCAATTACACCGTCAGCATTCGACCGGTTTCTTCCAGGTTGATGTGCCAGCTCAGGGCGTCTCGCAAGATATGTGGCGTGTGCCCGCCGATGGCGCAAGCGGCGGTGAAGTAGTCATCCAGCGCCTGGCGATAGTCCGGGTGTACGCAATTATCGATGATGACGCGAGCCCGCTCCCGCGGTGCCAGCCCGCGTAAGTCCGCCAGGCCGACCTCGGTCACGAGGATGTCGACGTCATGTTCCGTGTGATCGACGTGGCTGACCATCGGCACCACGCTGGAGATCGCGCCGCCTTTGGCAATCGACTTGGTCACGAAGATCGCCAGGTGCGCGTTGCGCGCGAAGTCGCCCGAGCCACCGATGCCGTTCATCATTCGTGTGCCGCAGACGTGGGTAGAGTTGACGTTGCCGTACAGGTCGAACTCCAGCGCAGTGTTGATGCCGATGATCCCAAGGCGGCGCACCACTTCCGGGTGGTTGGAGATTTCCTGCGGACGCAGGACCAGCTTGTCCTTGTAACGCTCCAGGTTGCCGAACACATCAGCGTTGCGGCGGCTCGACAAGGTGATCGAACTACCAGACGCAAAGCTCAGCTTGCCGGCGTCGATCAGGTCGAAGGTCGAGTCCTGCAACACCTCGGAATACATGGTCAGGTCTTCGAACGGAGAATCGATCAGTCCGCACATCACCGAGTTGGCAATGGTGCCGATGCCGGCCTGCAATGGGCCGAGCTTGTTGGTCATGCGCCCAGCCGCCACTTCCTGCTTGAAGAAGTCGATCAGGTGGTCGGCAATGGCCTGGGTATCAACGTCTGGTGGCAGCACCGTCGACGGCGAGTCGGACTGATTGGTGATGACGATCGCGACGATCTTTTCAGGCGGGATCGGAATGGCGGTGCTGCCAATGCGATCGTCGACCTTCACCAGCGGAATCGGCGTGCGGGTCGGGCGATACGTCGGGATATAGATGTCGTGCAAACCCTCGAGGTTCGGGTTATGCGCCAGGTTGATCTCGACGATCACCTGTTTGGCGAAAATCGCGAAGCTGGCCGAGTTGCCCACCGAAGTGGTCGGCACGATGTGGCCTTGCTCAGTGATCGCCACGGCCTCGATGACGGCGATGTCCGGCAGTTTCAGCTGCTGGTTGCGCAGCGACTCCACGGTTTCTGAAAGATGCTGGTCAATAAACATCACTTCGCCGGCGTTGATCGCCTTGCGCAATGTGCTGTCGACCTGGAACGGCATGCGTCGCGACAGGACGCCGGCTTCGGTGAGCTGTTTATCAAGGTCGTTGCCCAGGCTGGCGCCGGTCATCAGCGTGATTTTCAGCGGGGTGACTTTGGCGCGTTCGGCCAATGCATGAGGCACGGCTTTGGCTTCGCCGGCGCGCGTGAAACCACTCATGCCGACGGTCATGCCGTCCTCAATCAGAGCGGCAGCGTCAGCGGCGCTCATCACCTTATCCAACAACGAAGGCAAGCGAATACGATCACGGTACATGGATTGTTATCTCGGGCAACGGAAGCAAGGTGTGCAGTCTAGTGATTTCAAAAAAAATCCTCCCGCTACCATGGTCGAATGCAGACCCCTGATTTAGAGCCTTTGGTCGGGTTTCACGGGGAATAAAAAAACCCCAGCCTACTAAAGGCTGAGGTTTTGGGTATTGCGCTGGAGCAGTTTTTACTCGACGGCTTTGACCATGTCTTCGATGACTTTCTTGGCGTCGCCGAAGACCATCATGGTTTTGTCGAGGTAGAACAGTTCGTTGTCCAGGCCGGCATAACCGCTGGCCATCGAACGTTTGTTGACGATGATCGTCTTGGCCTTGAACGCTTCGAGAATCGGCATCCCGGCAATCGGCGATTTCGGATCGTTCTTCGCCGCCGGGTTGACCACGTCGTTGGCGCCGAGCACCAGCACCACGTCGGCCTGACCGAACTCGGAGTTGATGTCTTCCATCTCGAACACCTGGTCGTAAGGCACTTCAGCCTCGGCCAGCAGTACGTTCATGTGGCCAGGCATACGACCCGCCACCGGGTGGATCGCGTATTTCACGGTCACGCCACGATGGCTCAGCTTCTCGGTCAGCTCTTTCAGTGCGTGCTGCGCCCGTGCTACCGCCAGGCCGTAGCCTGGAACGATGATCACGGTATCGGCGTTGGTCAGCAGGAAGGTCGCGTCGTCGGCCGAACCGGATTTCACCGGGCGGGCTTCCTTGGCGCCAGCCGGGCCGGCATCGGCCGTATTGCCGAAACCACCGAGCAGTACATTAAAGAAGGAACGGTTCATCGCCTTGCACATGATGTACGAGAGGATCGCACCGGACGAACCCACCAGCGAGCCCGCGATGATCAACATCGAGTTGTTCAGTGAGAAGCCGATACCCGCTGCTGCCCAACCGGAGTAACTGTTAAGCATCGACACCACAACCGGCATGTCTGCGCCGCCAATCGGGATGATGATCAGGACGCCCATCACGAAGGCCAGCACCAGCATCAGCGCGAATGCACTGAGATTGCCGGTCAGCATGAAGGTGACGCCCAGCGCGAGTGTCGCCAGACCCAGCAGCAGGTTCAGCTTGTGCTGGCCGCCGAACTGTACCGGTGCACCCTGGAACAGGCGGAACTTGTACTTGCCCGAGAGCTTGCCGAACGCGATCACCGAACCGGAGAAGGTGATTGCACCGATGGCAGCACCCAGGAACAGCTCCAGACGGTTGCCCGCAGGAATCGAATCACCCAATTGCTTGACGATGCCCAGCGATTGCGGCTCAACAACAGCGGCGATCGCGATGAACACCGCGGCCATACCGATCATGCTGTGCATGAAGGCGACCAGTTCCGGCATCTTGGTCATTTCAACGCGCTTGGCCATGATCGAGCCGGCGGTGCCGCCGACCAACAGGCCGACGATGACGTAACCAATACCGGCGGTGGCCAGCTCAGCGCCCAGCTTATAGATGAGGCCTACGGTGGTGAGGATCGCCAAGGCCATGCCGAGCATGCCGTACAGGTTGCCGCGACGCGACGTGGTCGGGTGCGACAGGCCTTTCAGGGCCTGGATGAAGCAGATGGACGCGATCAAGTAGAGCGTCGTTACGAGGTTCATGCTCATTACTTAGGCGCCTCTTCTTTTACGGCTTTCGGGGCTTTTTTCTTGAACATCTCAAGCATCCTGCGGGTCACCAGGAAGCCACCGAATACGTTCACTGCCGCCAAGGCCACGGCCAGCGTGCCCATGGTTTTGCCCAATGGCGTAACGGTCAGCGCCGCGGCGAGCATGGCGCCGACGATCACGATCGCCGAAATGGCGTTGGTGACCGCCATCAACGGCGTGTGCAGCGCGGGTGTAACGTTCCAGACCACGTGATAACCGACATAAATCGCCAGCACGAAGATGATCAGGTTGTAGATACCGGGGGAGATAAGCTCTTCCATCGTCTGAATCCCTGCTTAGGCGTTTTTGCGGATGACTTGGCCGTCGCGGCACATCAGGCACGCGGCGACGATGTCGTCTTCTAGGTTCACTTCGAACTGGCCTTCTTTGTTGAAGACCAGCTTCAGGAAGTCCAGCAGGTTGCGTGCGTACAGGGCCGAAGCGTCTGCCGCGACCGCGCCGGCCAGATTGGTAGGACCGCAAATGGTCACGCCATTCTCGACCACAACCTGATCGGCCACGGTCAGCGGGCAGTTGCCGCCCTGGGCTGCGGCGAGGTCGATGACCACCGAGCCAGGCTTCATCTGCGCCACGGTTTCCGCGCTCAACAGCGTCGGTGCCTTGCGGCCCGGAATCAGTGCCGTGGTGATGACAATGTCAGCCTGCTTGGCGCGCTCGTGCACGGCCAGGGCCTGACGCTGCATCCAGCTCGCCGGCATTGGGCGTGCGTAACCGCCGACACCGACGGCGCATTCGCGCTCTTCATCGGTCTCATAAGGCACGTCGACGAATTTGGCACCGAGGGATTCGATCTGCTCTTTAACCGCAGGTCGCACGTCAGACGCTTCAATCACCGCACCCAGACGTTTCGCCGTAGCGATCGCCTGCAAACCGGCTACCCCGGCGCCAAGAATCAGCACGCGCGCCGCTTTCACGGTGCCCGCAGCGGTCATCAGCATCGGCATGAAGCGAGGGTAATGGTGAGCGGCCAGCAACACGGCTTTATAGCCGGCGATGTTGGCTTGCGAAGACAGCACATCCAGGCTCTGGGCGCGGGAGGTGCGTGGCGCGGCTTCCAGCGCAAACGCGGTGATTCCGCACTCGGCCAGTTTGGCGATGGTTTCATTGCTGAACGGGTTGAGCATGCCCACCACAACGGTGCCGCTCTTGATCAGAGCGAGTTCGCTGTCGCTGGGTGCGACCACCTTGAGAATCAGCTCGGCACCAAACGCATCGTTGGCGCTGCCAATGGTTGCGCCTGCCGCTTCATAAGCACTGTCGACAACGCTGGCGTTAATGCCGGCGCCGCTTTGCACAGTGACCTTATGACCCTGGCCGATCAGCTTCTTGATGGTTTCCGGGGTTGCAGCAACCCGTGTTTCACCCGTCTGGGTTTCGAGAGGAACACCAATGTGCACGTCAAATCTCCTGCGTGATCTTATTGAGTAAACCCAGGCACTTCGGATGGTGCGGCTGGGGCGGCCGATCAGCACGATCCCGCCAAATCAGGGCGGGGCGCGGCATTTTGCAGGCGAACTTTGTGCCCTTCAAGGGATTATGACGGGTGACGGAAAATTAACTACAAGTCACCCCGTGACCGAATGTCGCAACCAACCGCTTCAATCCCTTGCAGGCCGTGCCTTGTAAGGTTTTTCGCCAAAATTCAAGAAATTACACATCGGTACGGTGAATGCAGCGTTATTGCCATCCAATAGCGGCTCAAGGCCACGTTTTCAGGCGCTTGTGGGACGTTTGTACAGCTTCTCGGTACAGTCTGCGAATATGCGACAAATACTTATATCTGTAGGGCTTTCAATTTATTGACTACGGGGTCAGCTAATAGCGTAGAGCCTCTATCCTTCTAGGCTGTAGCTTTGTGCCTGATTTACCAGCCAGTCGCGAAATGCCTTCAAAGACGCAGATTCGACCTTTCGATCAGGAATCATCAGGTAATACGCCTTGATGCTGGACAGCGCCTGAGCGTTGGCAATCACCAGCCGCTTCTCCGCCAGTTCGCGCTGAATCAGGAACGGCGGGATCAAGGCGATCCCCATGTCATGCATCGCCGCTTGGGCAAGCATGGAGAATAGCTCGTAGCGCGGCCCTGTCATGTCGCGCGGGATATTAAGGTTTTGCGAGTTGAACCATTGGCGCCAGGCATAGGGGCGGGTGGTCTGTTGCAGCAAGGGCAGTTCGGCGATTTCAGCGGGTGTGAGGCTTGTCCTTTTGCCCAGTAGGTTGGGGCTGCATACAGGCATGGGATTTTCGCCCATCAGCCTGTGGGATTCAGTGCCTGACCAGTCTGCATCGCCAAAGTAAATGGCGGCATCGAAGTCTGTGTCGGCAAACAGGAACGGGCGTGTGCGGTTAGTGAGGTTGACCGTCACTTCCGGATGTTTTTGCTGGAAGTCTTTGAGTCTTGGCAGCAGCCATTGGGTGCCGAAGGTTGGTACGACTGCCAGCTCAATCACGTTGGTACCCTGTTGGCCCATCACTGACAGGGTGTCGCGCTCTACGGCGTCCAGCTGTGTTGCTACCCGACGGCTGTAGGAAAGCCCGGCTTCAGTCAGCTTCACTCCACGCCGCGAGCGTCGGAACAATTCCACACTCAAGAACTCCTCAAGGCTGGCGATCTGTCGGCAGATCGCTCCCTGAGTGAGGGAAAGTTCCTGGGCTGCCTTGGTAAAGCTCTCGTGGCGTGCCGCTGCTTCAAAGCTGACCAGGGCGGTTGTGCTGGGGATCTTCCTGCGCATGTACGTCAACCTCACTAATGCATCGTACAAAAAACTGCTTCGCGATGTTTCGGAGTGAGAAATTAGCACAACAGTATGCAAAATCCTCGTTTGTGGTAATGCCGAACCCGGCCTAGGATCAGTCCACATTATTTGACCCGATTCGAGAGGACACACTCATGGGCGGTAAAGTTAGCTTCAACTGGATCGATCCCCTGCTGCTGGATCAACAGCTCACCGAAGAAGAGCGCATGATTCGCGACACTGCCGAGCAATTCGCTCAGCAGAAGCTCGCGCCACGTGTTCTTGAAGCTTTCCGTCATGAAAAGACCGACCCGGCGATCTTTCGTGAAATGGGTGAAGTCGGCCTGCTGGGTGCAACTATCCCTGAGCAATATGGCGGCAGCGGTCTGAACTATGTCAGCTACGGTCTGATTGCTCGTGAAGTTGAGCGCGTCGATTCGGGTTATCGCTCGATGATGAGCGTGCAGTCCTCTTTGGTGATGGTGCCGATCAATGAATTCGGTACTGAGGCCCAGAAGCAGAAGTATCTGCCGAAACTGGCCTCGGGCGAGTGGATTGGCTGTTTCGGTCTGACCGAGCCTAACCACGGTTCCGACCCGGGCGCGATGATTACCCGTGCACGCAAAGTGGAAGGCGGCTACAGCCTGACCGGCAGCAAGATGTGGATCACCAACAGCCCGATCGCCGATGTATTCGTGGTCTGGGGCAAGGACGACGAGGGCGACATCCGTGGCTTCGTTCTGGAGAAAGGCTGGAAAGGCCTGAGCGCGCCGGCCATTCACGGCAAAGTGGGGCTGCGTGCATCCATCACTGGTGAGATCGTCATGGACAACGTGTTTGTCCCTGAAGAGAACATCTTCCCTGACGTCCGTGGTTTGAAAGGCCCGTTTACTTGCCTGAACTCGGCACGTTATGGCATTTCCTGGGGTGCGCTGGGCGCGGCCGAGTTCTGCTGGCACACCGCTCGCCAATACACCCTGGATCGTCAGCAGTTCGGTCGTCCATTGGCTGCTACTCAATTGATCCAGAAGAAACTGGCTGACATGCAGACCGAAATCACCTTGGCTCTGCAAGGCTGTCTGCGCCTGGGTCGTATGAAAGATGAAGGCACCGCTGCGGTCGAAATCACGTCGATGATGAAGCGCAACTCTTGCGGGAAGTCCCTGGACATTGCTCGTATGGCGCGTGACATGTTGGGTGGTAACGGTATCTCCGATGAATTCGGCGTGGCGCGTCACTTGGTCAACCTGGAAGTGGTGAATACCTATGAAGGTACGCATGACGTCCACGCGCTGATCCTTGGTCGTGCGCAGACCGGCCTCCAGGCGTTCTATTAATAGGAGAACGGCCATGGGCGCGCTTTCGCATCTACGGGTACTGGATTTGTCGCGGGTGCTGGCCGGGCCGTGGTCCGGTCAGATACTGGCGGACCTTGGCGCCGAGGTGATCAAGGTCGAGCGTCCGGGCAATGGCGATGACACGCGCGCCTGGGGGCCTCCTTTTCTGAAGGACGCCTATGGCGAGAACACCAGCGAGGCCGCCTATTACTTGTCGGCCAATCGCAACAAGCAATCGGTGACCATCGACTTCACTCGCCCGGAGGGGCAGAAGTTGGTGCGTGAGCTGGCGGCGAAGTCAGACATCCTGATCGAGAACTTCAAGGTCGGTGGTCTGGCGGCTTATGGATTGGATTATGAGTCGCTCAAAGAGGCCAATCCGAATCTGATCTACTGCTCGATCACCGGATTTGGTCAGACGGGTCCTTACGCCAAGCGCGCGGGTTATGACTTCATGATCCAGGGCTTGGGCGGCCTGATGAGTCTGACGGGGCGACCAGAAGGTGATGATGGTGCCGGGCCAGTGAAAGTCGGCGTGGCGCTGACGGACATTTTGACCGGGCTTTACTCGACCGTGGCGATTCTCGCAGCGCTTGCGCATCGGGATCATGACGGTGGTGGTCAACATATCGATATGGCGTTGCTGGATGTCCAGGTGGCGTGTCTGGCTAACCAGGCGATGAACTACCTGACGACAGGCAATGCGCCGAAGCGGCTGGGTAATGCACATCCGAACATCGTGCCGTATCAGGACTTTCCTACAGCAGACGGCGATTTCATCCTTACGGTGGGTAATGACGGGCAGTTCCGCAAGTTTGCGGAAGTGGCCGGGCAGCCGCAGTGGGCGGATGATCCGCGTTTTGCCACCAACAAGCTGCGGGTGGCGAACCGTGCGGTGCTGATTCCGTTGATTCGCCAGGCTACGGTGTTCAAGACCACTGCTGAGTGGGTGTCGCAGTTGGAGCGGGCAGGCGTACCGTGTGGTCCGATCAATGATCTGGCTCAGGTGTTTGCCGACCCTCAGGTAAAGGCGCGCGGTTTGGCGATTGAGCTGCCTCACGCCTTGGCAGGGATGCTGCCGCAGGTGGCGAGCCCGATTCGTTTGTCCGAGACACCGGTGGAGTACCGCAATGCGCCTCCTTTATTGGGCGAGCATACGATGGCGGTGCTGCAGCGGGTGTTGGGCCTGGACGCTTGTGCGGTGACTGCATTAAAGGACGCTGGAGTGCTTTGAGGAGTCCTTCTATATAGAGGGCGTGGTTTTGCTCTTCTATATAGAGGGAGGCGCGCTGTTTTCAGGCTTTCTGCAAGTTATTGATAGAAAGGCTAAATTAGGGGTTGACGGCAGATTCTGGAAGTCTATAATTCGCCCCACTTCCGGCGCAGTCGAAGCGGAAAACTCCTTGGTAAACAAAGAGTTACGCAGTTTTCGA